>JAKISS010000013.1 GCA_021648485.1 Gammaproteobacteria bacterium | reverse complement strand
TCATGGACTGGTACAAAAAAGCCGAAGGCGTAGAGGGCTATGCAGCAGCTGACGATCCTGGCGTGAAATCCGTCAGTACGATTTATCAGTATTTCAAAAAATTCGGTTACTCCACCGTAGTGATGGGTGCCAGCTTCCGCAACAGCAGTGAAATCACCGAACTGGCGGGCTGTGACCTGCTCACTATTGCGCCTGCGCTGATGGAAGAATTACAAAACAGCGAAGGTGAACTACCACGCAAACTGTCACCGGAAATGGCCAGTAAGACATCCATTGAACGCATCGAACTCAATGAAAACCGCTTCCGCTGGATGATGAACGAAGATGCCATGGCCACTGAAAAACTGGCCGAAGGCATTCGCGGTTTCACCACTGACACCTTGAAACTGGAACAACTGGTGCAGGACATCGCACGACAGCAGGCAGCCTGAAGAAATCACCGACAACAAGGTGCGCAACCAATGAGTATTTAACGCAGAGGCGCGAAGACGCAGAAAACACAGCGTTTTTATTGCGCTCTCTGCGTCTTCGCGCCTTTGCGTTGGATTTTTATAGCCCGACAACCTGCTTAATCACGGACACCTTCAATCAACAAATAAGTATCATCTTTTAAAAAAGACGTGCTGCTCACTGTTAACGTTGCTGATTGCTCAAGATACCGAAGCGTATTCCGGTCAAATCTCGCGCCATAAACCTTTTCCACAAAAGGCGCAAAAGCTGCCTGTTTTTTTCGCATTCTCTCATTCTTTGAATACACCATCTCCAACAGCCGGAATCGTCCTCCCGGCTTCAACACCCTGGCAAACTGTTCAATAGCCAGAGCCTGTACATCATCCGGCATCACGCAGCACATAAACGTGGAAAAAACCCAATCAAATTGACCAGAAGGTACCGATGACATAACGGTAGCATCTTCATTGATCAAGGTGACATCACACCGGGCCTTCACCTTACGTTTTTCCGCCTTGCGCAACATATGCGCATTAAGCTCGATACCCAACAGCTCAACATCCTGATGGTAAAATGCCAGATTCCTTCCCGTACCAACGCCCGCTTCCAGCACTTTTCCCCGCAAATCATCCACCAGAGCCGGTCGCCATTTTCGATATCGCCTTTCCCAGGGATAATCCAGAATATCGTAAAAAAATGCGGTTACATTATATTTACTTTGCAAAAATATATTTTTTTCATTCAGCTTCATAATCAAGTTAAAAAAATAAAGGCACCCATCAGGTTAAACCCATTCCCCGGAAATGCAGGGCGAGAAACGTATACTTTTTACTATACACACTTGCCTACACACTGTCTCTTCATCCAGTTCCGGCCCAGCCGGCGGGGCATCTACGGCCCGCCCATTCCAGTAATCCGAAAAGGCGTAAAACGTAAACCCCCGTCAAAAGACTTTTAAGGAGGCTAATACCGCCCGCCCGACTTATGGATGTAATTGGATAACTCCTGTGTTTCCACATTCATGCGCATCAAATTCATATGCGTTAAACGAAACAAACCACGCATGACTTTGTAAACGATACGTGGATGTAACTCCAGCAGACGTTCAAAATCAGCGGGGTCCAAGGTATAAACCATAGTATCGCCTTCCGCTGTCAGGGTTGCCCGACGAGGTGCCAGGTCTACAAAAGCGCGGGTGCCTGCGCACTCCCCTACTTTCATGGTGTAAACAGGGACATTCTTTCCATCAATCTCACTACTGACAATAAGTTTTCCTTTCGTCAGAATAAACAGCCGGTTGTCATCCTCCCCTTCTTTCACCAACACTTCACCATCGGTCAGTGTGTGTGCTTTCATCACGCTTGTCAGTACCTGGCATTCATCCTTTTCCAGTTCCTGCCCTAACGAAGAATCAACGATTGCTTCGCATTCCAGTTGTTGGCCTTTGTCTTTTTGGCTCATGCTGTTATTCCCCCATTTGTTGTTCGCTCATTCTGACAAAACGGCATGTCCGATAAAAATATACGGTCATTGTTAATTTGTCACTTTATAACGTTCCTTTATTTGTCACACACTATTTTTCCAGCAATTCCAGTAATCCTTCTTCATCCAGAATGTCAATGCCCAGCGCTTCTGCCTTTTCCCGTTTTGAGCCTGCGGCTTCTCCGGCAATCAGCAGGTCGGTTTTTTTCGATACACTGCCCGCCACCTTGGCACCCAGGGCCTGTAATTTTTCTTTGGCTTCACTGCGCCCCAGGCTGTTCAGAGTACCGGTCAGCACGACGGTTTTTCCTGCCAGTGGCAAGCTTTCCGTCTCTACAGCTTCGATAACAGGCCAATGAACACCGTGCGCCAGTAGTTGTTCAATCACTTCCCGGTTATGTACCTGTTTGAAAAAAGTCACCACATGCACGGCAACAATAGGACCAACATCCGGTACGGTCTGCAAATCTTCTTCGTCGGCCTGCATAATCGCATCCAACACTCTGTAATGATTCGCAAGGTTTTGCGCGGTGGTTTCACCCACTTCCCGAATACCCAGGGCAAACAGGAATCTTGCCAGAGTTGTGGATTTGCTTTTTTCCAATGCCGCCAGCAGGTTTGCAGCGGATTTTTCTGCCATGCGCTCCAGCCCGGCAACCGTTTCCGGTTTCAGTTGAAACAAATCTGCCGGGTTTTGTATCAACCCGGCATCCACCAATTGCTCTACCAGTTTATCACCCAGACCTTCGATATCCATGGCGCGTCGCGAGGCAAAGTGTTTGATGGCTTCTTTGCGTTGTGCCGGACAAAACAGACCGCCGGAGCAACGTAAAATTGCTTCGCCTTCTTCCCGCTCCACATCTGAGCCACATTCAGGACACTGATCCGGCATTTTAAAGGATTGTGTATTTTGAGGGCGTCGAGATAACACCACGCTGGCCACTTTGGGAATAACATCACCGGCACGATAAATCACTACAGTATCGCCAATGCGCAAATCCATGCGGTCAATTTCATCCTGATTGTGCAGGGTGGCATTGGTGACCGTAACCCCCCCCACTTCCACCGGCTCCAGCCGTGCCACAGGCGTTAATGCACCGGTGCGTCCTACTTGCACATCAATCGCCAGCAAACGGGTGATGGCTTCTTGCGCTGGAAATTTGTGCGCAATGGCCCAACGCGGCGCGCGCGAAACAAAACCCAATATTTGTTGCTGGTCAAGATCATCTACCTTGTACACCACGCCATCGATGTCATAAGGCAGCTGGTCACGTTGTGCAGCAATGTACCGATAAAATGCCAGACAGGCATTAATACCTTTCACCGTTTGTGTTTCCGGACATACACGCAAGCCCCAGTCTTTCAGACGTTGCAAAATGGCCGCGTGGCCATCCGGCAATGTGCCGCCCTCCATTTGTCCAACGCCGTAACAAAACATGGCCAGTGGCCGGGTGGCTGTGATGCGTGAGTCCAATTGCCGCAGCGAACCCGCTGCGGCATTACGCGGGTTGGCAAAGGCCTTTTCACCGGCGGTGTGCTGACGCTTGTTCAGTTCTTCGAAACCCGCTTTGGGCATATACACTTCACCACGAACTTCAAGCAGCCGTGGATAATCACTGCCCAGCAGGTGTAACGGAATCGATTTGATGGTGCGCACATTTTGCGTAACATCTTCGCCTGTCATACCATCACCACGAGTAGCGGCCCGTATCAGTATGCCGTCTTCATACAGCAGGCTGATAGCCAGTCCATCGAGTTTGGGTTCAGCGGTAAACACAGTGTCTTCACTGCCGAGTTTTTCATTCACCCGACGCGCAAACGCCAGCACGTCTTCATCGTTGAAAGCATTACCCAGTGATAACATAGGGACCACATGCGGCACTTCATCAAATGCCGCAAGAGGCTGGGCTCCAACCCTTTGTGTCGGAGAATCACTGCTCACCAGTGCCGGGTAGTTTTCTTCAAGGTTTTGCAGTTCACGAAACAATCGGTCATATTCCGCATCCGGCACTTCCGGGTCGTCTAACACATAGTAGCGGTAATTATGGTGATTGATTTGCTCACGCAGGGTTTTGGCCTGTGCGCAGATTTCAGCGGGAATATTCATCTTTGAGTCAGTCAACAGGAGCCTTCCACGTCAGACGTTTCTTCCAGGGAGTCGTCAAACAGTTCTTTTTCAAAACCAAATTTCGTCATGTCTTCAATACGCTGTGGATAGAGAATGCCATCAAGATGGTCAACTTCATGCTGCACCACACGGGCATGAAAACCTTCCACCTCGCGTTCAACAGGCTGACCCTGCGGATCAAAACCCCGGTAAATAATACGCCGATAACGCGGTACCCAGCCCCGCATTTCCGGCACACTGAGGCAACCTTCCCAATCGCTTTCGGTCTCATCACCCAGCGGCTGAATTTCGGGGTTTACCAGTACGGTAAGTGCCACAGGATCTCGCTCAGGGTAACGGGGGTTGTTTTCAAAACCAAAAATCACCACCCGTTGCAACACGCCGATTTGCGGGGCGGCCAGCCCGGCACCATCAGCCGCAGCCATGGTGTCCAGCATATCCGCCACCAACGTATCCAGTTCTGGCGTGTTAAACTCCGCGACGGGCAGTGCTGTTTGTAACAGACATGGATGACCGATGCGTAAAATGGGTTGTGCAGGCATAATGCTGTCCTTACTGCTACTCTTTACAGGGTGATTTGAGTGACGTTGATAAACAGCTATCATAACAAGAACTTCTACCGACCGGCGTATCATGCCCGTGCATTTTCTCTCATGCAGGTGCTTTTTTTGCTGGCCATGTTATTGCCGATGCTGGCCGCTGCCGGGGCATCTTCCACCTCCCCGTCACTGGAAGATGCTCGCTGGTTTCAGGTGGAACTGATCCTTTTCGCCCAGAAAAATGGCGAGCCACTGGATGCTGAGCAATGGCCGGACATCGCAGGCCCAACCCTGCCCGATACCCTGCTGGAGCTGCATTTTCCACAGGATGCTCGTACTGTTGAAAATCGGGTTTCTACTGACGTAACCTCCCACTCTTCTGAAAACGCAATCAAGCTGCCGCCCGCCTACCAGATTCTCGGCGACGATGCCTTACAACTTACTGACACAGTCAAAAAGCTCCAGCGTTCGTCCCGTTTCACCCCCCTGCTGCACATTGCCTGGCAACAGCCGACCTACAACAGACAACAAGCACAGCCGATCTTTTTCATAGAAGGCATGGACAAACCTCTGTCTGTTGAAGCCCGAGGGAAAGACACACAGGGAACTGGCGATAACATCGGCCCGCCCAACCCCCTCTTCGTCGGCACAATAACCTTGAGCGTCGAACGTTACCTGCATTTGGCAGCAGACCTGTTTTATCGACAGCCCGTCACCCAACATTCGGCCATTCCCATTTCCGACCTGGATCTTTGGTATGACCGCCCTTATCCCACGCTGAAAGAGCCCCAGGGTCCAGCGTATCAACTGAAATCCTGGCAGGCCATGCGCGGCTTCCAGCTCAAGGAGTCACGCCGCATGCGCTCCAAAAAGATCCATTACCTGGATCACCCGTTCATGGGGCTGGTGGTGGTCATTACGCCAGTGGAATTACCGGAAGCCGCAGAGGAAATTCAGCCGACCCGTCCGCAAAATATTCTGTCCATGCCCGGGGTGCGGTAAGGTACAAAGACGGGATATTTAGGGAATCCGGGGTATTAAAGCCCAACACAAAGGTGCGGAGTTAGCAGGTTGACATGGGTTCCACGGAGGATCATCACTGCCATCAGGTTAAAATGTCTGTGGCGGGGAGCTTAATTGCACGACAGCAGTGATTCCAGCAAAGCACTCACCTGCTGCATACCCTCCTCCAGGTTTTTTTCGATGCCTGCCATGGTGATGGTGTCACCACTTTTCCCTGCCGCCCAATTGGCCACCACCGCGCAACAGGCGTAACACAGCGCTAACTCACGGGCGAGGGCTGCCTCCGGCATTCCAGTCATGCCCACCAGATGACAGCCATCACGTTCCAGACGTTCAATTTCTGCGGCGGTTTCCAGTCGTGGACCTTGCGTGGCAGCATAGGTGCCACCATCCACCACGGTGATATTGCCCGCAAAAGCAGCCTTGAGCAGCTGCTGGCGCAGCTCGTCACAATAAGGCTCGGTGAAATCGATATGTGTCACTGGCTCACTTCTACTCCCAGAGCCACGTTCAAAAAAAGTACCGGGCCGACCCCAGGTGTAATCAATAATTTGATCCGGGATAATCAGCTGCCCCGGCCCCATGTCAGCACGAATGCCGCCCACCGCCGCCACCGCCAGCACCTTGTCAGCACCGGCCTCACGTAACGCCCAAAGATTGGCTCGGTAATTTACCTGATGAGGTGGAAAATTGTGATTGTAACCATGGCGCGGCAAAAACAGGACTTCCTGTCCAAACAAACTGCCACGGGTAATCGGCCCGGAAGGTTCACCAAACGGTGTATTGATAAGCTCGCGCTTATCGACGTGCAGGATGCCGAGCGTATCAAGTCCGGTACCGCCAATAATAGCTAATGTACCCATTGTTTTATCACATTCCTTTCACAGCAAAAATTCCCGCCGCATTCCGCAGGTAACCTTTATAATCCATGCCATAACCGAACAAATACCGGTCTTCTACGTCCAGGCCAACATAATCAGCCTTAATGCCATGTTTCCGGTCGTGGCGCTTTTCGACCAGCACCACTGTTTCCACGCTGCGTGCTCCGGCCTGCTGACAATACGCAACAATGGCCGCCAACGTGTAACCTTCATCAAGGATGTCATCAATCACTAACACATGACGGTCTTTGAGTGAGCTTCCCGGTTCAGCCAGCCATTTTAGTTCACCGCCTTGTATTTTTCCTCTGTAACGGGTGGCGTGCAAATAATCCTGCTCTAACGGGAAATCGAGTCTCAGCAACAGCTCACCAGTAACGATCAGGCCGCCGTTCATCACGCACAGCACCAGTGGATTATTATCGCGGTGTCTGGCGGAAATCTTTTCCGCCATACTATTCAATACGGCTGTAACCTGCTCTGCATTAAACAGACAATCAGCTTCAGCACGTACTTGCAGGATGTGTTTTTGTGTAACCGTCATCGTATCTTTTTTTAAGGTGAAATAAACAACCCCGCAGCGGGGTATTAAACTGCCAGTTCAAACGCTTACGCACCAATCTACGGCACACTGCCTTTTATTAAGTTAATAAGTAAACGTCACCGTGTCATCATCCATGGCTTCGCTGATGATGTACGCAGCGCCTACCGTTTCATCAATTTCTGGAATCAGGTTTTCTTCACCCCACAATTCCAGAGTCGAGGCACATATTTTCAATTTCGCGCCGGCTTCCACGGCATCGCGCATCAAGTCATATACTGTTTTTTTACTGCTGGTGGGAAAATGCAGGTTTTCGGCTACCCCTATACTGGCCAGTTCACCTGCGCGCCCGGTGAGTATGATTTCCACATCGTATTCCATGGCAGCGGCCACGCTGGCCTGCATAAAAGGGGAACCCAGCTCCGAAGGATTGGTCGGGTCGGTGTTCATTAGTACAATTAACAGTTTGTCTGCCATGATTTTCTCATTCTCGTTTCAAGTGTTAACCCGGTTCAATAGCCATTATCGGTGCATTGGCCAATACAACACCATTCGGCACATGTACCGTAGAGGTGGGGAAAGCCATTTCTGCACCCTGCTGTTCAATGATCTCGGCAATTTTCAACAGTATGTCCTGTTTAATAGTGTGAAACTCAACCCACACGGTGGTCTTGGTAAAAGTATAAACAAAAAAGTCCACTGACGATGGCGCACAGGAAACAAAATTCACCATCAAGGTTTGGGCAGTATCAATGGCCGGGTGTTTTTTCAACATGGCTTCCACATCGGCAGTGATAGCGGACATTTTACCGATATCGTCATAACGAATACCAAAGGTTTCATAAATACGCCGGTTGGTCATGCGCGAGGGGTTTTCCACGGCAATGTTGGCAAACACGGAGTTAGGGACATACAGAGGGCGTTTATCGAAAGTCCGAATCATCGTCAGCCGCCAGCCGATGTGTTCTACGGTGCCCTCGATTTCACGATCCGGGGAACGTATCCAGTCGCCCACAGAAAAAGGCCGATCAAGATACAGCATCAGCCCGCCAAAAAAATTGGCGAGCAGGTCGCGGGCAGCAAAACCGACAGCAATCCCCCCCACGCCACCAAAGGCCAGTACTCCGGAGATACTGAAACCAAGGGTCTGCAACATCACCAGTCCGGCAGTGATCATCACGGAGAGGCGTAGCAATTTGACGACAGCATCCAGCGTGGTGCGATCCATTGGATCGCCCCTGGCTTCGCGGACAGCAATGATGTTGCCTTCGGCCTGGCGGATAAAACGCACGAGAAACCAGGTGAGCGCGATAATCACCAGCACATCCCGTACCGGTTCAACGATGGCGAAAATTTCTGCTTCCGTCTGTGTTGCGGCAATCTGTGCCGCCAGACTGATACCTACTACCCAGATCAGCAGGCTCAACGGTCGGCGTATGGCTTCCAGTAGCGCGTCATCCCAAAGGTTTTGGGTTTTTTCAAAGCGCTTCGCCAGACTGCGCAGAACACGCCGCTGCACAAAATCGGCCAGCAAAGCAATAAATACCACAGCAAATATCTGTGTGATCCACACGCTGTCGCTTTGCCAAAAGTCACTTTGTAAAAAATCAATATTCATTCACGCTACCCTTCCAATTACTGTACGGATACCAAAGTCCTATCATAGCGAAAAAAGGCTGGAGGTGCGCTATGGGACGAGGCAGGGAATCAGGAGGTTTGTGGGGCAGGCCGCCGGGTTGACAATGATTGACGCTGATACCAGACACGCACCAGCAACAAAGCCAGTAGAATGGCCGCGTGAATCAGCGGCAGCAGATAGTCTGCTTTCACTAACCAGAGATAGTGCAGAATGCCAAAAACAGCAACCACGTACACCAGCTGATGCAGTTGCCCCCAGCGTTTACCAAGACGGCGCATCATGGCATTGGTGGATGTAATAGCTAACGGTATCAATAGCACAAAGGCACTGAAACCGATGGTGATATAGGGGCGTTTGATAATGTCTTTGAGAATTTCATCCCAGTCAAAAAACTGATCCAGCACAAAATAGGTCAACAAGTGAAGGCAGGCATAAAAAAAGGTGAACAGGCCCAGCATACGTCGCACACGCAGTGGCCAATTCCAGCCAAACAACCGTCGTGCCGGTGTTATCGCCAGGGTAATTAACAACAGACGCAATGCCCAGTCACCTGTGCGATGGGTGATTTCTTCAATGGGATTGGCACCCAGCTGATCAGTGAACCCGGCCCAAATGCCAAAAACCAAAGGAAGCAGGCAGGCGATAAAAACCAGTGGCTTTATTAATACGGGTTTCATGCGAAACATCACCTATATTTATCCGTCATCGTTGTTGGTATCGATTATCAACATCAATAATTACGGCGTAAATCCATACCCGAATACAAGCTCGCTACCTGCTCTTCGTAACCATTGAACATTTTTGTTTTACGTTTGAAAAATTCACCAATGCGCCGTTCACGACTCTGGCTCCAGCGCGGATGATCCACATCAGGATTGACGTTGGCGTAAAAACCATATTCCTGCGGCCCGGACAGATGCCAAGTGGTATCGGGCATGGTTTCGGTAAAACGAATTTTGACAATAGACTTGATGTTTTTGAAACCGTATTTCCATGGCACCACCAATCGAATCGGTGCGCCATTTTGATTGGGCAATACTTTTCCGTACAAACCAACAGCCAACAATGTCAGAGGATGCATGGCCTCATCCATACGCAGACCTTCCACATAGGGCCAGCTCAGCACGCCACGTTTTTGCCCCGGCATTTGCGCAGGGTCATACAGAGTGGTGAATTCCACATACCGAGCCTTCGATGTGGGCTTGAAGCGCTTGATCAATGCGCTCAACGGAATACCCACCCAGGGAATCACCATGGACCAGGCCTCCACGCAGCGCATCCGGTAAATACGCTCTTCCAGCTGACTTTCTTTAATCAAATCCTCCAACTGATAATCAGCAGGCTTTTCCACCTCGCCTTCCACACGCACATTCCAGGGGTCCGTCTTCAGCGTGTGTGCATATTTTGCCGGGTCTTTTTTGTCGGTGCCAAATTCATAAAAATTATTGTAACGAGTGATATCTTTCAGTGAATTGACTTCTTCGTCGGTGGAAAACCGGGCATTCTTTTTGAATTGCAGAGCAGCAAGCTGTGCCGCTGCTTCACCAGGAAACATCAACCCCGGCAATACTGCACTCGCAGCAACTGCCACGGCAGCGCGGGAGCCAGCCTGCAAAAAGGCGCGTCGTTGATGATAGATTTTTTCATCCGTAATTTCAGATGGTTTGATATCGTCAGAACGTTTAATCAACATTGTCATTCCTCATTTGCTTCCATGGCAGAATTCAGGCTTCAGACTTACCCATCGGCCAAAATGCGCCAAAGATAATACACCCTTATCACCACCCTTTCCTCTACAGCCTCTATGAACTTATTATCCAGCCAGTAGTCGGACTCAGGCGAAGTTAATAAAAATTAACTAATAATCAATCAGTTACAATGATATCGCTGATGACAATGCCTGAATTCAACCAAGACACTATATCGAAATGCATACGCCACGAAAAAATTAAGCCAGGAGTAATAAAATCATGCCAGACTGTAGATGGCATGATATTCCTGATGCCTGTAACTCATTGACTAACAATTCAGTGGCGTACCTGGCCTTTACAACCAAACCCGGTGACCCCTGTAAAACAGTGAAACATCCAATGATTATGCACCAAATTTGTCACGGTACTGTCACAGTACAAGCGTATATTCACGCACCCATTCTTCGCACATCAAGACGTTCCATGCCCACTACATTTTTGAGGTTAACCTGACATGTTTTCCCGTTTATCTGCACTTTCAGTCACTCTGCTCTTTGTCTTCGCCGTGCCAGCCTTCGCTGTAGAGCCTGCCCCCGACTTCACCCTGCCCACCTTTCCTGATGACCGTGAAATCAGCCTGAAGGATTTCAGAGGCCGTGTGGTGTACCTGGATTTCTGGGCGACCTGGTGCCCGCCCTGCCGAAAATCCTTCCCATGGATGGATGAAATGCACGAACGTTACAAAGATGAAGGATTAACGATCATTGCAATTAGTGTGGATAAAAAGCGCGAGCTGATTGAACAATTCATTAAAAAAACAGAGCCCGCATTTATTATTGCCCACGACCCCTCCGGCAAGGTCGCCATAGCCTATGAATTACGCGCCATGCCCACCACATACCTGATAGACAGAGATGGCCAGGTGGTAATGACGCACATGGGGTTTCGTTCCTCAGACAAAGACAAATTGGAAGCGACTATTCAATCTCTGCTGGAAAAATAAACATGCTAAAAACCCTTCTGTTTTCAACCTGTATTGCCCTGGCACTAAGTGCATGCAGCCTGGAACCGGTGCAACCCTGGGACCGGGATTTACTGGCCCAGCAAAAAATGCAGCTGGTCGCTGACCCGCTGGAAATCTACCTTGATGAACATACCTACTTTAGCAAAGAAGCCTCCAGCGGAGGCCAGAGCGTGGGTGGCGGAGGCTGCGGATGCAACTGAAAAAAACACAACGTCCACGCAATATCCGCCGCCAACTGGCAGCGGCCACCTGTACGCTACTCGCCGGAACCACTCACGCAGGCAGTTTGATTGCTTCTGGTGATAACTGGAAAATTGATTCTGCATTGTTGATTTATGCCGAAAAAGACCGCGTATCACTGGCAGAAGGTGTGCTGAACATCCGCAAGGAAATTGATGACGACGAATTTATCAATGCACGCATAGTGACGGATGTTTTAACCGGCTCCTCCCCGAACGGTGCAGTGCCTTCCAATACCGCACAAACCTTTACCAATCCTTCGGGTAACTCAAGCTATACTGAAGCGGCAAACACCACGCCGTTAAACCACACCTTCAAAGATCTCCGCAATGCACTGAGCGTAGAATGGGATACGCCTTTCAGCAGAAGCCTGCGCGGCACCCTCGGCGGCAACATATCCCGGGAGTACGATTATTTATCTACCGGAATCTCCGTCTCCCTCGCGCAGGATATCAACCAGCGCAATACCACGCTTACTCTGGGCATTTCCCTAAACAAAGACACCTGGGACCCGGTCGGTGGTGTGCCCGTTGGTTTTACCGCTATGCCTGCTTTCCCTGCCAAAAAAGCCATCGACGGGGCCAAAACCGATAAAACCGTTAAAGACATACTGTTTGGTGTTACACAGATCATCAACCGCCAAACATTAATGCAGCTCAATTACAGCCGGGGTCAAAGCGATGGCTACCTCACTGATCCGTATAAAATACTCAGCGTACTGGAAAATGATGGCAGCGGAAATTTGCGCGGCACCAACCCTTATGTTTACGAAAACCGGCCTGACCAGCGCACGCATCAAAGCCTGTACTGGAAAGGTGTACATCAGTTCCACAATGAAAATGTGCTCAATGTGTCTTATCGGTATTTCTGGGATGACTGGGGAATTCAGTCGCACACGGTAGATCTGCGTTACCGTTTTGATTTCGACGGCGGCCATTATCTGCAACCACACTTGCGTTATTACCAACAGGGTGCTGCTGACTTTTACCGGCAAACACTTACCGATGGTGAAGAAAACACATTGTCGTATGCCAGCGCCGATTACCGGCTGGGAGAATTTGTGACGCAAACTATCGGCCTGAAATATGGCTTTGAATTCAAAAACGGTGCTGAAATCAATTTCCGCGCAGAAATGATCACCCAGAAAGGTAAAGACCGCAGTGCAGATGCTGTGGGTATATTGCAAAACCAGCAACTGTTCCCGGATAACGAGGCTTATCTTTTACAAGGGGGGCTGTCACTGGATTCCGACATGGTGATTAAGTACATCATGGGTTTTTTCAAAAAATAAAACCATGCCAGGCCTCGAACGCAAGGCGGATTATTTTGTTGGCCATTTCGACGCCATGGCCAGCAACTGCGAAGTGCTGATCGATACCGAGGATGAAAACCTGGCACAGGAAATCACCCGCCTTGCCGCTGCCGAAGTCTGTCGCATTGAACAAAAATACAGTCGCTATCGCGACGACAATGTTCTACACCAGATTAACCAGGGTGCGATCACCCGGGTTGATGAAGAAACCGCCCGCCTGCTGGATTACGCACAACAGCTTTATCAATTAAGCGAAGGGCAATTTGATGTCACTTCCGGTGTGTTGCGTCAAGCCTGGCATTTTGATGGCAGCGATAAAATTCCCACGACGGCCCGGATTGATACCCTGCTACCGTTAATCGGCTGGGGGAAAATACAATGGCACCATCCGCACATTCAGCTGGCAAAGGGAATGGAAATTGATTTCGGTGGCATCGGCAAGGAATATGCCGCAGATCGCGCAGCACTGAATATCAGCACATTTATTGCCGGGCAATCAGACACCCATGCACAAAATACCGCAGCATTGGTTAATCTCGGTGGTGACCTGGCCGTCACTGGCCCCCGCAAAAATGGCCATGGCTGGCAGATTGGAGTCACCTCAGGCACATCAACACTATCATTACCGGCTGTTGACTTCTCACTCAAACAAGGCGGAGTTGCCACCAGCGGCGATGCTAACCGCTATCTGGAAAAAGACGGTGTGCGCTACGGTCATGTGCTGGATCCACGTACAGGCTGGCCCGTCGAAGGGGCTCCCGCCGCAGTCACAGTGATTGCTGCCAGTTGCACGGATGCCGGCATGCTCAGTACCATGGCATTATTACACGGCCCGGCTGCCGAAGATTTTTTGCGCGAACAGAGTGTGCCTTATTGGTGCCAATGGCATAACCGGGAAATTGTCGAAAGAACCCCGTATCCGTGATGCCGGACGATTTATAAAAAACGCCAAAGAGACATTTAACATAACGTTCCACAACAGTGACAGATCGGCTTGCCATTTTTTCGCTCTAAATTTCAACGATCAGTGCCGATTCCCCTTTGATTTCTTCAATGTATTCTTTGACAAATGAAAATGACTTGTATTTTTGGCATTGATTCAGCAGGGTTCTTATTCGCATTGGGTTTCTCTGTTTCTTGATATCGGTCTGGTAACTAACATCATGATGTGAAACTCAATGCGACACAAGCTTCGCTAAATACTCAATATTTCACCCACAGATTCTTCTGAAGACCCACTTTTAACTTTTTTTGTAAATGGCTAACCTGAATATCCATCAGCAGTGCATTGACTGGGCCATTGGAAGATACTGCCATCCCCAAAACCATGATATTAATTTTAGACTTTACAAATGCACATTCAGGCTTATATAAATATATAGCTATTCGAGAATCATGTTTCCATCATCCTTATTCGAAGGATTTTGATCACGCTCTAGATTATGATGCGTTAAAATCATATTCCACACAAATGGTCGAAAATCAAAAAATTATCCATGCTGTGCATGCATAATTCGCAACTGTTAAGTATAATGCTCGCCTGTGGATTTGTGTTTTCAGGATACGCCTGTAATATTACGCACAAACAATAACGAGTTGAATTTTATGCATTACAAAATAGCCGGTCTTTTTATTATTCTGTACACATTCAGCAGTTATGCCTTAGGTGAGGAATGTTATCGTTCCGCAGATGCAGATACACCCAGCAAACGCTTCAAGAACAACGATTCTGGCGTTGTTCTTGATACCAAAACCGGCCTTACCTGGACTCGTTGCCCATTGGGCATGCAGTGGGATAAAAAAAGTTGTCAGAATGTGCCTGACCGTATGGACTGGAATGACGCGCACTCCACCATTACCCGACTTAATAATCAGCAAGGAGGCTACATCGGGTCTAGCAATTGGCGATTACCTACTCTCGAAGAACTTGGCTCTTTGGTCGAATCCAAATGCTACGACCCTGCGATTAACAGCGAAATCTTCCCAAACACTCCACATACCGGCTTCTGGACCAGCACACTCGGTAAATATGCTCGACAGGGAGCCTGGCTTGTTTATTTTCGCAATGGCAGTCGCTACATAGGCAATAAGGAATACGAATGGGCGATACGCCTAGTACGTAAATAAAGCCACTGTCGCACACTGAATGCACCAACAGAACCATCAAAGTACATTGCTTTAAATGAACGCAAGCTGAACGACACTAAACAAACGCAAACTGAACAATCTGTTCAAGCAAACTCCTGCAATTTAACGATTTGAATCAAACATTCATCCGTTGAATTATTCACCTGTCCCCGCATTTCCCGGTAGCGCCACTTTACACCGGCAAGCCGCTGTTTTTTCACAAAAAAGATAGAATCTTCATTCTGTTTCTCCACAGCACTTGCGCAATAAAACCCTGTGCATTTGGCACAGTAAGTGCTGCCCTTGACTAAGAGGAAAAATAACAAAGGAAAACTGAAGGGCTATAAAAGTGCCCCATTATATTCAATTGATTCATCAGGGGAGAAAATAATGAATACCCAGACTATTGTCGCTGCCGGTATTATCACTGTCGCATTGATCTTACCCTCCATGGCTACCGCATCTATTCCGCTGGATAAGGATGACAAAGTAGAATTATTTGGCGATGTGCGTTTACGCATTGAGGCTGACGACAGAAAAAAACAGGATAGTACAACCAATAATCGTGACCGCTGGCGTTATCGCGCACGCTTTGGTGTCGCCTTTAAAGTTAATGGTGAATGGTCCGGCAGGTTACGTCTGGCAACCGGTAATGGCATGAATTCACCTCATAATACTTTCTCTACCGCAGACTCCCCTCCTTCCGGCAGTAACCTGGGTTTTGATCAGGCCTATATCGCATTCACCGGTATAAAAAATCTCACGGTCATCGGCGGAAAAACGGGGTTTAATTTCTGGCAGCAGACCGAGGTGTTCTGGGATAATGATATTAATCCCGATGCTTTTGCCCTGATATACAAGGCTGGCTCTCTAACCCTCAACGGAGCCTATATCATTGTTACCGATGGAGGCTGGAATGATGATGTGACGGCCTTTACTTATCAGGCTGTCTATCATGGAGGCAGTGGAGGTATGAAGTATACTCTCGCCGCTGGCGGTGCCACGCTGGATGCCCCCACTGACATGGATGCAACGGATGATGGTCTTGCCGATGGCTTGCATGCTGACCGTCACTGGATCATCAGCGGCCAGTTGCGCACCGGCTCTTGGCGATTCGGTGTCGATTATTTACAAAGCAATGCCGATACGGAAGACACGGCTTACGTTGCCCAGATACGTTTTAAAATCAATAAAACCGTAGGTCTACGCGCTTATTATTATTATGTGGAAACCTTCGCCACCCCGGGCGATGGTGTCTTTACGCAGGATAACTTCGGTTCCAATGAGCCCTCGGCAGATAATTTCAAAGGCCCCCGCCTGCAACTGGATTACAAACTGGGCAATAACAGCACCATGGATGTTCGTTATTATGATGCAAAGCTCATCACCAAGGGTGTGGATACACAGGATGATCGTTCCCGCGCACAGATTAATTTCAATGTGAAGTTCTGATCATCACATCCGGGATGTGGGCATGGTATTCATGCCCCATATTCTTGGATATGAATTAAGCGTTTAAAATATTCAATCGAATAAAGTCATTAGTTTACATTCGGCGGAACAGACTGTTCCTTACCCTCGAATCACAAAACCATCAAATCCAACGCAAAGGCGCAAAGAGGCAGAGAGCGCAAAGGGTTTAGAGGATAATAAGCAAAAGATATATACCCATAGCAATTGAAATTTTGGTTTTATGACAGACAGGTTCCGTAAATATCTGAATCTCAAATGTTGTGGATACCTCTCTGCGTTCTCTGCGCCTTCGCGCCTTTGCGTTGGATTTTATACTGGTAACCAGCGTGGCCTGATTCTACAAAATAGCATCCAATGTATACCCGTCCATTGTCGCCATGTAGCTACGACGGGCATTGCGAATGACATATTTCAGTTTGCAATCATTCACAAAGGGGCAATCATGCCCAGAGGTATCACAGCAATCCACCTCGTCCAGATTCATACCCGTCTGGCGCGCCACATCACCCAGATTGATCAACTCCGGCACTCGTGCCAGACGAATGCCGCCATGTTTTCCACGCACAGAGTTGACAAAATCTGAATGAACCAGGTTTTGGAAGACTTTAACTAAATGATTTTTTGACATGTGACACTCACGAGCAACTTCATCCACTGTCACCAATGTCGCATTTCTACCTGCTAAATATAAAAGCACTTTGAATGAGTATTCAGTAAACAGGGTTACGCGCACAATATCATCACCCGCCACAGATTAAACAATGAACCATGATTGATGGTGTATAACTCACTCTGGACGAAAGGCCTTTACCACATCCGGGTCGGTCACCAAATATGGCCCACCAATGAGATCAATACAATATGGTATGGCTGGAAATACCGCCTGAAGGCATTGTGCGATAGCAGCAGGTTTCCCCGGTAAGTTGATAATCAGACTGCAACCACGTATGCCGGCAATCTGCCGCGAAAGAATAGCCGTAGGTACGAACTTGAGGGATACAGCACGCATTTGCTCACCGAAACCATCGAGAACTTTTGTGCAAACTGCTTCTGTTGCCTCAGGTGTAACATCACGCAGTGCAGGCCCGGTACCACCTGTCGTCACCACCAGACATGTGTTTTGTTCATCGCACAGCTCACGCAACACGGCTTTTATTTCGTGATGTTCGTCCGACACCAGACGAGTAATTACCCTCCAGTCCATTGCGAGTATCCTGTGCAGTTCCGTCTCTATCGCGGGCCCGCTGATATCTGCATATTCTCCACGGCTGGCACGATCTGAAACAGTGACGATACCGATACGCACTTCTGAAAAATCAGTCATGACAAATACAAACTCTTTATCAGCATTTTTAGAAAAAATGGAGTTATACCCCGCCGGGAGGGGACATGCCGGAGTCACTGACAAACTGCCTCGGTTGAACAGTGTTTGATAGCCAGACTTCTCCAAAAGCGCATGTGGCGGTATTGGTATAACCCCATAAAAACTCACCATCCTTTAAATATTTAAACCCTTAAACCTTAATCGGTCACTTCCCTCAAAAAAGCTCGTCCCTGAGCGGGGGTTTTTCTTCGCAACACATATCCTTCAAGCCGTCAGCGTTCGTGGCACAAAGGTCATACTGTTAAAGGTATGTTTGTATTTTGACTCTCCCAGTTTTTTTATTTTTGCAATACCTAACTTGAAATTGTAATTTCCGGTAATGGTATCTGTTATTGCACCTTGCAACACATTGGTAGGCTGCACCGTATTAAGAAAATTACTGAAGGTTACACCCTTCTTGATGGCCGGAGTTACCAGCGCTACGGCGGTTACTGCTGCCTTACCTAATTCGATATGTCCATTTTTCAGCGCTTCATCAAATTGAAGATCATTTGAGAAAACCCCTAGAATGACATCTTTGAAGTTGGGTACGCGTTCGTTATACATCATCACCAGATCACCGGATTCAATACCACGAGCCGCCGCATCATCAGGATGAATTTCGACGAATTGGGCATCGGCAGGGAAACGCTGGGCAATATAGGCACGGCGTTCGGTATCGTCAAAACCGGATTGCCAGATTTCGTTGATACGGCCATTGGTATGCCATAACTCATCACCTCTGGGCTTCAACCAGTTCCAGTAGGTTGAAATAATGTCCCAGGGATGTTTTTGCAAATTGATCTTGCCGGTCTGGCTATTGAAATGGGTGTATTTTTTGGAGTGCATATTGGCACCCGCAGGGCCATCTGCCCCCCATTTTTTGTCCATATCTTCCCGTGTCAGCGTGGTATCATGCAAGCGCTTGGTACCATGAAGTTCACCTGTATCATAGTTGTAAAACACTGGCCCCTGAATGCCGTCAGTGCCCAGTGAACGTAATTTTTCATGCAGCGTTGTTCCCTCGCGGTGTGCTGCGACCTTGATCATGTGATAGGACTTGCGACTCTTGCGTGAGTAACGTGACATTTCTTCGGCCACATCATTGGAGTTTTTCCAGTCGTAGCCTTCAAAGCCCATGCGCTTGGCCAGCTGAGCGATGATCCACCAGTCTGGTTGTGCATCGCCGGGAGCGTCATAAAATTTCGAGTACAAACGCAAACGGCGTTCACCATTGGCGCGCATGAAATCCACTTCTCCCCAGGTGGCTGCGGGAAACACAATGTCCGCAAAGCGACTGCCAATCGGGTCTCGCAGATAAATCTCCTGATTAATCACTACCATGCCACCAGAGTCCGCACGTTTTTTCAGAGTATCAATGATTTCCTGTTTATCATGTGACCGTATCTGATGCGGGTTTAACGTCACCAGTTGCTCGAAACTCTGTTGCAAACCCACCGTTCCCGCCATGGCCTGCATCCAGGTAGTACCGATAACATGGGCAAAGCGGGTATGGCCGGATTTCAGCCAGCGATCAGTATCCAGTGGACGACGCCGACGTCCTGGCACTTTCATGGGTGATTTATTACGTGGGTATTTGCCACCATTCTGACCGCCACGCTGATGGCCGCCAAAGCGCCCTATGACCTGACCCGGTCGGCCACCGGCACCCACCAGGGTGGCCAATGATGCCAGCGCATTGGTACTGGATGTGCCTGCTGACCAGTAGTTGCCCTTTTCCAGACCAAGCGAAGCCTTGATGCGACTGCCATCGGCCTTGGGTTTAGCCATCCAGTCAGCGGCCTGACGAATTTTGGCAACGTCAACGCCACTGATTTGTGCGGCGTTTTCCAGCTTGTACTCATCCTGTTCCATCAACCATTTTTTATAACCGTCAAAACCACCCGTCTGAAATTTTCCCCAGGTGGTTCGCCATTGCCACGGCGTGTTACGAGTGCCCTGGCCAAAACCGGAGTCGGTTTCAAATTTATTGTTGACCCATTTTTTGATCCAGTCTGTATCTTCCCAGCCATTCTCAAGAATAATACGGGTCATAGCACCCAGCACGATACTGTCAGTACCGGGATACAAATCAAGCAGCAAACCATTACCCATTTTTTTGGCATAAGTGACACCGCCCGTCTCACGCGGATTCAGTGAGATCACTTTCATGCCACGATCAATGCCGGGTTTTATCCATGAGGTAAAAATAATGGTCTTGGTTTCGTAAGGATCAGTACCACTGATCAATAACGTATCGGCAGCCCCCCAGTCCTCATAGGAAGGTGCAAAATTATCAAAACCGGCATCACGATAACCCGGTGTTGAAGTAGCCTTGGAGGGTGTGTCGTGCCAGGTCCATGAGGCCGTATTCACATCACGGAAAGAGAACTTGGTAATGGCGTACATATTCTCCATAAACTGGTAACCATAGGTCTTCACAGAATAGGCATTGGCTCCATGTTCCTTGATGACATGTTTGGCGACTTCCGCCGCGATGTCTAACGCAAAGTCCCAGGTCACTGGTTGCAGAATACCGTTAATACGTACCAACGGATTCTTGAGCCGGTCCCAGGTAGGCTTGTCCGGGTTATACACTTTTTGTGCGATACATCCGCCACGAATACTGGAATCACCTTGCAGGTTGACATGCCGGGTATCCTTATCCGGTGTAATCACAATCTTGTGAGGACGCCCATTGTGCATCACCACATTGTGTTGCGTGGGTGCCACCCAGTCCTGGAGTGTAAATGACGGGAAATCGATACCATAAGCATTTTCATGAGCCTTCGGTCCACCATCCGGTGTGCTCATAGGCCAACGATAGACTTTGTAACCGCAAGCGACAATGCAATAATCACAGGCAGTGGTCAGTACGTCGCAATTTTTCGGCGGCAGCGGCGCACTGTCTTCGGGGATATAATATTCAGTTGTCATGTCCTCACCCTCCTCTAATACCTGTCAGGATTCCAGCAAATTTTTATGTCGTCCAAAAATCAGCCCCATCATGCCCACGGCGTAAATATCATCACCATCCAGTTCCAGTAACACTTGAGGCAGGCTTTCGTAGGCCTGACCGGAAATAACAATGCCATGCCGGGTCAAATCATAGGTCGAAAGATGCAAAGGGCATTGACCCAGAATCCGGTGTGGCCCCTCGGCAACATAACTGCCTTGCAGTGGCCCGCCTTGATGAGTACAAAGGTAGTTATAAGCCACCACATCCCGTTGTGACCCAATACCACCCCCCGCCTGCACCCCACCCATTTTTACAATCATTGCGGCTGAGTTACCCAAGTCATCCGGGTAATTAAAATCCACCGGCACGTTGTCTTTCAGCTCGCTGAGTTTTGCAATCAGCTTGCGTGGATACCCCACCACCTTCGCAGTGGTCGCCGTTGCACTGCCCGGAAACAAACCCAGTGAAACCGTGCTTGCCGTCATTGCGGTACCACCGCTGTATAACAGGAACTGACGTCGCGTGAGCATGCACTTGCCATGAGCAGCTCTGGAACCTGCCTTGCGCTTGCGGCGAGTTGTATCATCAATGCCCCTATCAGTGCTCATATCGATATCTCCTGTTTTTGCGACTGATGTTCATTTTTCAACCTGCGCTGTCTGTAACTCTGCCCGGGTAAATAGCGGTTTGTAAGGAGGCAGTTTGGGTTTATCCATCAAAATTTCGTCACCTGACAACGCTTCAATGAAGGTCAACAAATCATCTTTTTCTTCATCAGAAAGACCAAGTTTCTGAATCAGCGGTGTCTTGGTCTCAGGGAAAGAAGTGGTTCTTCCCTCCTCATCAAAACCACCCCGATCATAGAAATCAATCACTTCCTCCAGTGTATAAAACTGACCCTGGCGCATAAAAGGTGCCGTGTATTTTGTATAACGTAAAGTGGGAACGCGAAACTTACCCATACTCCACTTGTTTTTATTGCGATAATACAAACCGGCATCATCTTTTATAGTGCGGTACATTTCCTCGGTAGTCCCCTTGGCATACTGTTCAAAGCGGAAAGTAACCTGTGCAAGCCCATCCTCCTCCCAGCGCATCGCGCGTGGCACACCAATGTTGTAATATTTTTCATTAGTGGTGAATGCACCGTTGTGGCATAAAATACAACGGGCCTTGCCTTCGTACAGTACCTTGCCACGAAGCTGCTGATCATCCAGCGCTGTTTTATCACCCAGTAAATACTTGTCCAAAGGTGTGTCGCGTTGCACCAAAGTACGCTCAAAAGCCGCAATGGCTTTCCAGGCATTATTAATGGTCGGCCAAGGCTCACCGAAAACATCATTAAACCGATTGACATAATCCGGGATCAATCGAAGTCGCGCTTCCATGATGTCATTTTCACCATTACCCGCTACACCACCACGCGCCGCACTGGGTGCCTGGGATTCCAGTGAAGGCGTCGAGCCTGCCGCGAACAACTTATTATAGTAGGCAGCATTAAGCACTGGCTGACTGCCTCGCCAATGGACAGTACCGGGATAACCTCGGGAAATACCCTCAGCAAAAGACCATCCCTGCTCGGGCTCATGACAAGTAGCACAGGAGATGGAAGCATCTCCCCCCAGACGTGGATCGAAATACAGTAATTTACCCAGTGCCACTTTGGCATCCGACATGGGATTGTCTGCGGGTATGGGTGGCGGTCCCAACGGTGCCAAAGGCGGGATTTCAGGATCTGCCATCTTTACAAAAGTTTCGACCTGAGGTTGCGTTGGTTCTGCGACCGGCACTGGTGAGAGGCTGACCTTGCTTGCCGTGGCCGGAGGTTTATCACCCATGGCGAAAGTCACCGCCGCCATTGTCGCCATTGCTATTACCACCACGGTTATTATCAGCAACAAAATCGGCACTTTCTGTTCTGCTTTATTAAACAAACCCATGACAATCTCCTCATTGATTAGTTAGGCACATTCAGCCAGTTGGCGATAACCGGATACTCTACGGGGTATGCTTCCTGCCACACATGCTTACTGCTTGTCAGTGGTTCACCCGACAAAGCCAGCAAAAAGGCCACCAAATCCTTCTGTTCTGTCTTGCCTAACTTCAGGGGTTTAATTCTTGCATCCTTGTTACGGTCGTTATCACCGCCACGATTGTAAAAACCCACCACATCCGCCAACGTCTTACTCATACCGTTATGCATATAAGGCGCAGTGTATTTAAGCTCACGCAGACTCGGTGTAATAAACCTGCCCATATCAGAACCATCAGCGGCATGTTTCTGCAAATGGGCACCAGGATCTCTCTTGAGATTCATATAGTTTTTTATACCCATAAATGCGGCATAGGCGATAAACGCTTGATGGCGCTGGGGGTCCAGCCAGACATCAAAATTTTCTTTCACACCCGTGTTGTGCGCCTTTCCATCGGTAAATACCGGGCCATTATGACAAGCCACACAACCCGCTTTTCCCTTGAAAAGTTTCATACCTCGTTTGGCCGAAGCCGACATTGTGCCCTTGTCAAAAGGTGAGCCACGCGAAGTAAGCGTTTTCAGGTATTCAGGAATAGCCTTGCGTACCCCCCCATTGGAAGGTTCACCCAAACCCGCCGCTTCAAACATCTCCACATAAAGCGGATCCTGCTTGAAGCGCTCCTGCATGATGCGCATATCCATATTCATAATGTAATCTTCGGTAATCATTTCGCGCGTCACATCATTGAGATTCGTACCGATGCGTCCATCGTGCATCCACACTTTTTTATGTGCTGTGTTGATCAGTCCGGGAGCATTACGGAAATGTTTATTGCCGGGATACCCCTTGGACAAGGCATCTTTGTTGGCATAACCATTCTCCGGTTCATGGCAGGTGGCACAGGAAACACCCACATCACCCGACACCCGTTTATCAAAAAATAAACGTTTACCCAGCTCCGCTCTCGCCTCATTAACCTTGAGCACCGGTAACGGACCAATCTCAGGGGCTGCCACCACCTGGCCCGCAATCGCCAGGCCGACTCCCAGAGTCACGGCAAGAAAGCATTGTCGTGTTGTAACGATTGCGACCATTTTCAATCCCTCCTGTTATCGATTACCGCCTGCGCCCGCCGCATCTCAGCCTGTGGACCGCACAAGAAAGTGTCATTTTTATCCACCTGATGTATCAACTGCACATTACAGGCCAGACCATAAAGACAAGGAGAATACGATTAAAAACAATTGATTACACAAAGGGAAAGAGCTTGAAAAAACCAAGAGGAGTGAACAGTTTGTTCTATACTGAAAACCGGAGGTGCATTTTGTTCACCTTGATATCACCCGGAACAACCAATCAACAAAGGCGGCAATGCACACCCACTGCAAGCTGCGCCCACTATAGTTTTTAGTCAGGGTTCAGAGGCTTACCCTGGGTCGGGATAAAGTAACAATACAGTGGGAGGTTATGTTGTCGTGGCACTAACAAGTGATACGCTATAAACCTAAATTAATCAGTTAAATCTACTGCGAGCGCCTAATGCACAGAATCTAAAGCATTTTTCAGAACATGTTGAACTCACCGTATGGGTGATACGCTTTCGTCCAAAATAGCCTGAAAAACGCTTTATCTTCCGCACCTTAGTCGCTCTCGCTACGGTTTAACTGATTAATTTAGGATAAACGCAAAGATGCAAAGGACACAGAGGCTATTTGTTATTCCTTTAACGTGCTTTTACCCTGCCTTGCGATGGCTGCGTACTAATACAATACCCAACAGGAACACACCACCAGCAACGCCAAGCGGTAAACCATATACCCGGACAGGGTCAGGGTGTGGTGGCAATATCAGCCAGTACCAGGTAGTTAACGTATGCCTGGAGCCTGCCTCACCATTATTACCATCCCAGTTGGCGAAGGAGACCGGAATAAATGAACCTTCATTGAAACTTACATCACCACTATCACCACCCTGACGCGGACGCTTCATAAGAATACGCCAGCGCCCATGTTCCCATTTTCCGTTAGCACTAAAAGTATTGTCAGCAGCGCGTGGCACCATTTTCTGATCTGGCCCAAAGGCATCCAGCAACACGCTGCGTGGTGCAATTTCAGGTTCGATACTACCCGCATTCCAATACCATATCGTAACAGGATGACTGCTGTTACCGTGCCGGTATAAAGGCTTCACCACCACTGGCCGGGTCTCGAAAGATTTCTGTTGGGGAAACTGGATGGCAACGGCATCTGAATGCAAGGTGAGACTTGCATCATGAATTTGCATGGAGTCTTTTTCACCGGGTCGGCTGTCAGTACGGTCATTCACTTCAAGCAAGAAGGAAATTTCATCGTTATTGTAAAGCACACGTACTGTCACCGCATCGTTAAGTGGTGTAAACAGACGTTCTTCCTTGATGATATTGGGAACCAGAATCAAGGTTACTGCCGGTACAGCATCCCAGATTTCAGCATTGATATCATCGGGCAATGCACCTTCTATCTTCATGGCACGCACGACAGGTTCATCACTGGGGGCGTGAGTTTTTTCACGCAAGGTATAAACGTAGTTGGCGATATGCCAACGATCATCAGCCGAAACGGGATCTTTATTGCCTTCCTCCGTCGCTCTGTGTGCGGGCATGGGTGTACCCGGAAGCCCCGTAGATAACCGTGAATAGATGTTTTTTATGGTCTGCTCGCGAGATATCAGTTTATTTCCGGCGACATTACTGGCACGCCACACCCAGGGTTTGGTGAGATCGCGTGGCCACAGGCGATTACCCCAATCGTCTTCCAGTTTTTTACCGGAGGTAATATTGCCCCGTCCTTCAATACCATGACATTTTCCACAGATCTTTTCAAAAACAGGTTTTCCTTTGGCAACAGACTCAGCAGTAAAAGGCACTTGCCCCGTCAGGGGCTCTTGTTGCGTAATTTTTATAAAATCGGTTTTCAAATAACGACCGTCATCATCAAAGACATCTTCATCAGCATCTTCCGGTGCCCAGGCAGCAGTGATATCAAAACTTTTTATCACCGGAAGCAGACTGCGTATCTGTTTGTCACTCAACAGATTGGCCCAACCTGGCATACTGGTACCGGTCAAACCATTTTTAATGGCATTGAACAGATCATCATCCAGCGGTAACTCAGTACCTGGCGAAGTTTTGTATTTAAACAAGGCCAGCGTAAAATCTCTCGGTTTAGGATACATATATTCAGCAGCGAGGCCATCCCCCGCCCCTTGTGTACCATGACATGCCTGACAACGATGCGCATAAAGTTCTTTGCCCATTTGTTTGGCGCGACGTGTTTTTATCTCGTCTTTCATACCAGTGACAACTTTGGAAATATCAGCATCCCATATACGTGGTACCTGCCCCACATAATCAAAGAGGAAGGTGATAACCTGCCATATTTGTTTTTCATCCAGCATCTCATGCCACACTGGCATGGCAGAATTCCACGGTGTGCCTTCTGTGGGCAAAGCAGGTCCGCCAGTGGAAATACGCCAGAACAAATAGGCCTCCTGTAGTTGAGCAATGGTACCCACATCCTGAAAATTGGCTGGCTGGGGGTTGAATCCGCGCGCGTAAGGACCCTTGCCATTCAACAAGTCACCATGACAATAAAAACAGTTTTTGTAATAAATTCCACGACCTGATTCAACAACGTCGTTATACACCTGCCAGCCCTTGTCTTTATCTTCGGCCATGATTTCCAGCACCTGTGTGCGCAGAGGGTTTTCCAGTGTGGACAGGTTGTATTTTTTGCCAAATACACGCAATGAACCTGGTGGTGCCGGGTGTATCTGACGCAGTTCCACCGGTGCATCCATGGACGGTTTGATAAAACCGTAAGTAGTGTAACCGATTATTCCGGGAATAATGATCAACAAAGCCCAGCGCACCACAACCCGTTCCGGTTTCCGCAGTACAGCCAGAATGGGGGATTTGAATTCGTTCCAGCGCACTTCGTCGAAAGAAAAATACAGCAGCACACCAACAATGGTAATAATCATGTACTGCACCATCAAGGAGGCGGGCAGCAACGGCGGAAATGCATTGTCAAAAATCAGCCAGGCAATAACAATAACCAATATTGCCTGCCAGAATGCCGATATCCTGAAACGTTTCATTATCTAACCACCCTTTTGTTCTGCCAGAAAATTCACCAGTGCATCAAGTTGTGCATCACTCATTTGCTCTGCAAAATTTGGCGGCATCACTCCCGAAGGAAAACCTTCGGTGATAACCACATTGGGCTCAATAATACTTTGGCGGATTTGATCAACATCCAGACGGGCACCTACATTTTCAAGAGACGGTCCCAGCTTACCGCCACTACCCGATATTATGTGGCAAGCCTGACAACCAAACTGCGCAATAGCCTTCTCAGCCTCATTACCCGTTACGCGTGCATTTGTCGAAGATGTTTTAACCGGTTTTTCACTACCCGCTACTTCAGTACCGGCCAGGAAGGTCACCAACATTTCCAGTTCTTTCACCCTCATTTGCTCTGCGAAATTCCCAGGCATAATTCCAGCAGAAAAACCTTCGGTAATTTCCACGTCAGGGTCGATAATGCTCTGGCGAATTTTCCCGGGGCTCAGGCGTGTATCAACCTGTTCAAGACCAGGACCAAGCTCACCGCCACTCCCCGCTATTTTGTGACAGGCCCGGCAGCCATACCGGGTGATGATTTCTTCAACCGTACCCGCCGGTGTGGTGGGCTCCACTGACGGCACTGCTGTCGCAGATACCTTAGCAGGTAACGACACAGTAACGTCATTGCCATCTTTTGCCTGTAAATAGGCAATCACTGCATTGATCTCAATGTCCGAAAGCTCGACAGGTGGCTTGTGAATAGCTGGCATGGGTGAAATCGTATCGTTACTCCCCTTCTTGCCAAAACCCTTCACCACATAGATACCCGGATCTACCAGAGACTCATGCAAATAAGACTCAGCATCGGTAGCATTACCTTTGTAACGTTCATCGTTCAAATGCTCAATGGCAATCTCTACCATATTAAATCCCAAAATATCCGGGGCACGCCCCAGGTCGTTATGACACAGAGAACAAGTACCTTTACCGGTAAAAAGGGACTCACCCAAAGCAACGAAGGATTCAATCGTTAATGACCCCAGGTCTACTTCCTGTTCTACCGGCGCTTCACCTTCCATTTGTGGCAACAGGTTGGTCGTCAGAGTGAACAATAACACCAGACCCAGGCTAAATATCATACTTTTTGCCAGCACATTACCACCCGATTTAACATCGTTTGTCTGTTTGGCCTTCACGCTGCGCCTCCCACCCGTTCAGTGGCAGGCACTTTATTGATAGCATAAGGTGGTAATTGCTTACTGCCACTGAGGTTAGCGATCCAGAAAATAAACAACACAAACAAGACAAACATCACCGTAACAATGGTCATCATGTTTCCAGCATAACCAATAGTAGGAATAAAATTATCGGGAGAAGTATCTTTCATCACCGTATACACATGCCAATGGGTGCGTACCGATGAGCGCACATAACCCATGAGCGCCATCAACCAGGTAAAGGCGATAGGCAAAGCGAACAAAGCATACTGAGCGCGATTGCTCACCTGCCCCCAATGAGAAGGCAGAGTCTTCGCGCCACGATATAAAAAGGCATCAAGCACCACACCACTGATAATGACAGTCAGGGTAGACACCACCTGCATCACACTGGAGCCCACCTTGTATACCGTGTTGGTGAAATAACCGTAATACACACCGGCAAAAATGATATTGACAATAGCAACCACATAAATTGCCACCATTAAGGCATTGCCTGCCTTCTCCCATGAAACAGTGGCCACTTTGTCTGAGCGTCGGTATATCTGGAAAGACATGAAGGTGAAAATAAGCATCAGATTTACCGCGATATTTTTTGCCGGCATAATACCCAATGCGCCAAGCAGAGGATGCTTGCTGCCACCCAGTGCGGCTATTTCACCAGAGGTAAGAATCAGGGTATTCGGTGTCACCCAGATCAAAAAACAAATCACCAGCACCATCGCAATATACTTGATAAATCCCTGGTAACGTTTGGAACCTTCGGTGCGAGACATGCCGGACCACAAATAATAATTACCCGCCAACAGAATGGTACCGATCAATACGGCCTGAATGATAAACAACCAGGCCAGAATACCACCCATGGCGGTAATTCCCATTTGTTGCGAATAGGCGTAAATTTCTGCCATCAGCCAATAACCAGCGAAAGGCAACGGCAGAAAAGCAAGAATAGCAATGAAGTTAGAGGTGTATCCCATCCAGTCATAGTGGGCACGGGCCTCGGCGGTTCTGGCGGCCAGACATTTATAAGCAGCATAGGCTCCCACCACCGCACCGCCAAAGGCAATATTGGCAATAAACCGGTGCAGGTTAATGGGATTCCACAGCGGCCCTTTCATAACCTCCCAGATATTGCCGATCACAGCACCGACTTCGTTAACGCCTGAGGGTGCCATCATGAACGTGGCCCAGGAATTGGCCGTGACCATCAGGGTAGCCCCCACAGCATTGAGTAATAAACCTAACGATAAATGTACCCACTTGGCGTTGCCGTACCGCAGCGCATCCCAGCCATAATAATAAATATACAACACCATACTTTCGAGAAAAAACAGTATGGCGTACACCATCATCTGCGCACCGAACACACGCATAAGATAGGTCATTAAATCGGGATAAAGCAGAAACAGCGCCAGCGCCAGAGTGCCGCCAAATAAAGCGGTAATAGAATATGCGGTGATACTGATTTTCATGAATTCATGCGCCATATCATCATAACGCGAGTCACCGGTATACACACCCAGCAATTCAATCACCAGCACAAAGAGTGGAACAGCCAGTACCAGAGCACCGAAAAACAGGTGCATCTGTGCCACCACCCAGACAATGGAACGACTGCTGACACCAATATCAGGATAGTCTGCACGCGTAGGTCTGGGAGCAGGAACCAGTTTTAATTCAGCATCTTCTTCAGTTACCACTGTATCGGTTGATACCTTCTCCACAGAAGCAACCGCCCCGGAAAACCATTCACCCGTTATACTGATTGTGCCCGACCAAAAAAATCCTGCTGCCGTTATCAGCAATAACATCGACCATATCAAGCGCGAGTAATAACGACTTTCCTTCATAACAGGATTCTCCACCATAAACTTCTCTGCCACAAAAAAGAGACGTTCAGGATAGTCATTGTGCAGGCGTAAAATCCATATTGATCGGTAAACCCTGCATGCTCATAATAAAATGATCAAGTCCGTAGAAATATAAAAACGCTATCGTAAAAGCGGCTAACCATATTTGCAGGTTTGTTGTCATTTGTTTTTCTCTTTATGTTTGTTGGTAAAAATAAATGATCAACACTCACCCATGTTTGGTCTCAATGCCATGGGAGTAAATCAATAACCACCAGAAAAACACCAATATCACTAACAGCATCACCCAAAAAAGCTTAGGCCCCCAACGCTTCTCGCTATCACGATATTCAGGATTTTGAGTGGGGGTTTTATGTTCTTCTGTATCCATCATTCCTCATCCCCGATGATAATCATCACCACCAATATTAAATAATCAACCTCTCCGGTTAACACCAAGCAACAACCAGGCCAGCCATCCTGAATTCCTGGCAAACACTTTTATTTCAACGATCCGGGACTATCAAAATAGCTTTACAGAGAATAACAGCCTGGGTAGTAACAAGAAAAAATGAATACAACGTTCATAAGCAGACAGTACAAAGGAACAAAATGACACACCGGAAAAGTCTGAAAAATATGTGAACGTATTGTTCACTTCTACCTCATTTCATCAGCCTTATTGAATACTTTGTTCAACGTTAATTATCGTGATACGAGGATATGAAATATCGTTAAACCACATGCCTTTTCACTTGGCTCAGCGGGTTCACTTTTTATCAACATTTGGCGGTTATAACAGGCAGGATGCGTTGTGCGAACCCTACAAATAAAGAAGTTTCATGGGGATAGCATATGGCAGTGGAAAATTACAACTTCCATTCTATTGATGTTCGCGGATGATGATTTTAACTGAGATGTAAAACCGTGCCCATGAAGGCGCTGGGGGAACCGGATGGTAAACAGGCTGTTTTATATTTTCGATACGATAAGAGATAGATCGCTTGCATTACCCATAAAGATAAAACCCCTCTATCAATCCGGCCAGAAAAGACTGTAAGCATGACACTGCTGAAGGGTGAATGTATTAAAAATACGGGATACCGAAACCGGTATCCCGTAGGTATTCTGCAAAACAGCAAACTGGAATATGTTGAATCAGTATATACTGCACACCACATCGGTTGGTGCCTTGCCGATAAACTGTGGCTTCAGCCCCAAGAATGTGCCCAGTGGTTTCCTTGCACCGTTTCTACCCACTGCCGGAATCTTGAGTGTGGATTTACCGTTTCGGCCATCCAGTGGAATAACCAGTGACGGATGGTCAAATGGCGCTTTTTGAAATTGTACACGCCGATCTGTCAGCGAAACGAGGAACTTCACCAGATGCGTTTTTTCTTTCTCAGTCAAGCCAAGCGGCAGAATATCAGAACTCAGGTCCGCTTTGTTGATCCTGCAGAAATTTCCCCCATTATCATAGAATTCCACCACCTGACGCAAACTTGCTGTACTGCCATTATGAAAATAAGGGCCTTGCAGCAAAATGTTGCGAAGTCCGGGTGTTTTCATAGCACCATCAACGGCAACGCGCTGAAAATCATCAAACAAAGGTTCTTTTTCACTACAGAAGCCATCACCATTAACATCACGACAAACAGGCTTTCCTTCACTGTCAATTATGGCGGACACTTTATTCCCGCCGATAATCTTAAATGGTAGATTAATATTGAGCACTTCTTTGAATAAACGTTGTCTTGATGAGGCAAGTGGCGCACCCGCCGGTCCCTGACCACCTCGCCCAATATCTTCAACGGTAGGCGTAACACCAATGTTATAAAAACCATTATCATAGATGGCAAACCTGTCATCCCCCATTCGCATCGGTTCAATTAAATTGTGACCCCGTTGAAAATTACGTACGGATGCATTTGTCAGCTCCGGTCCACCGTGGCAATTGAGGCATTTGCCCTTGCCAATAAACACATTCAGGCCTGCAATTTCCGCTTTACCAAATTTTTTATTGGGTTTTCCATTTCTCATCCACCGGTCAAAGGAGGAGTCATCAGAAAGCAGTAATGCCTGATAGGCTTGAATGGACAGCCCCCAGAAGAGTGAAAAATTGGCTTCCATTAATGTAAACCGGGGCAGGTGTGCCGGTTGCGCAGAAATTGAATCTGTGTCAATTGGCTCATCCAGCATGGGATTATTCGGTGTTTGTATATCATTCAGGCTTTCCATCGTGGTCATTGGCAAAACCCGCGCACCAGCTGGATCAGCCAACCCCTCCCCCGGTGGACGAATAATCGGTTTGATACCGTCAAAAACCACACGAAACTCAGGGGAGCGCCAATACTTTTCTTTAAATGCCGTTTCTATAAGCTGACGATATTTCACATTCGCACCTTTTTTGGGTGCATTGGAGAGACTGCCAATGAGGCTGTCCTTCGGGTGAATAAACTGATTTTTCAGTGGCGTGATTGCCTGGCCATTGCGTTTCCGCAGCAGTTTCTTGCCGATTTCAGGAAAAGTACGTGCGTTGTTGATCATGGGTACGCCACAGCTCATTTCAAAATCATTTAACGGTGGCCCCACGGCTTGTGATGCCAATGAGGAATTGGCAAATGCAACCCGCTTTTCCTTGATCTGTTGATCCTCAAATACAAAGATACGTGCGCTGGGGTCCTGAACGCCAAATACATTTCGGCCATTAAAAAAATGATTGGCGCGCCCGTCCCAGAAATTGAACGCATTGAGTACCGCATTGTAAGTCGTTGGGGTGTTGCGAGGCGCAACCCGGCGCACCTTTCGCCCATGAACAGTCTGAAATACCGGATCAGCAAATGACTTGCACTTGTCCTTGGGTAACCCTTTTCGCACTTTGATAAACTTTTTTCGCAAGACACCCTGGCTGGAGGCAACATCGTTACTGTTGCCAGGATAGGCTTCAACGATGCCATTCGGTCCATAGGTGACCTCCTGAATCGTTTTGATAAATGGGAAATCGCCAGGCCTCAACCTTTGGTTGGGCTGCCGGGTTTGAAACGTTGTATCCGGTACTGATTCCGCATTGTGGAAACCCAGAATATCACCTTCCCTGTCGTTGCGTACACGCAAAAGATCAGGGTTAAGCTGGTTTTTTGAACGGTTGTCTGTGCCGGCATGAAAGTGACAACTTGCGCATGCCTGGCCATTGCTACCCACGGATTGATCCCAGAAAAGCAGTTTTCCCAATTGCTGAAAAGCTTCTTTCGCTTTTTTTCCTGGTTTAAGCACATCGGACAAATCAGGCAAAGGCACGCCCCCATCAGATTTAATCGCCGTGCGCAGATCCTCAAGTCCATGAGAACGTGCGTCACTGGGGGTTTTAACAACACTCTCAGCCCATGCAGTACTGGTAAATGGCAGTAAAAAAAATGCTGCGAACGAAATACAAATAAAAGTCTGATTTACTGGTTTCATTACAAATCACCTCCCTGATTTGTGAGTATTCTTTATATTTTCGGTATTAAAGCTGTGATGCAACGCATCCTGCCCGAAAGGAGAATGAAATGTAATTGGCGGGGGGTACAGTTTGTAGCTGTACTTCAGTACAGTAAGGTAAGGGGGGGCTTCAAATTAAACGATTCCATCTGCCATGGCCAGACGCACTGCTTCTGTTCTGTTTTTCACATTCAGTTTTTTAAAAATTTGGCTGACATGGAATTTGACTGTGCGCTCTGTAATAAATAATAAATCAGCAATTTCCTTGTTGCGCATTCCCTTTGACATCAGTTGAATGACGCTCATTTCACGTTCACTCAATATTGAGCCAGGACGCTCTTTCAAATTGGCAAGCATATGTTCGGAAATGGCAGGATCAATGAAAATATGCCCTGCGGTAACGGACTCAATACACAAGCGAGCCGTATCGAATGCGGTGTACTTCGAGAGATAGCCACGAATATTGGCCAGTAATTGATGTTTTTGAAAGCAGTTTTTATCGAAAGCAGAATACAGAATGAGTTTTGACTTAGGGTGCCGGTCATACAATCGTTTTAAAGAAGAAGGACTTTCTTCATCCAGATCAATCAATATGATTGAAATTCGCAATGACACATCACCGTACAAAAGCTCGCTACAATTATCACATTCACCAGCCAGATATCCCTTATCAAATTCATCAATGATGGTGGAAAATGCGCGGCGCACCAACGATTGCCGACAAACAATATAGATTGGATGCATAGATGTTCAGAAGTTATTTTTTATTATTCAGTTAATTGAATATTCCCGTATATGGCCGCCGAAATCGCCATTGCGTTTATTCAGTTTCTGTTTAATTTCAGTAAGAAGTTCCCTGGCATTATACTGGACTGCAATAAATAAACGACCCCGCACACCAGCTTGGTGAAGTATTACCATCATACGCATAAACGTCGATACCCTGAGGTTTTAACGCCTGTAATCCGCCACATCCGAATCGAGGTATTCCAGATGGGCGACAAGGAAACCGAAGCCATCAGGCTTAAATGGAAAACTTTAACTACATGAATTTATTGGAATTAATTCAATCTACCCATGAAACCTTTCCCACCCTGTGGGTAAAAAATACTGCCCATTGTCATCTGTTGATACCGCAAGACCTATCACAGCCTTATAAAAATCGCTATAAAGAAATAGTACAAAAAGAAGAACCCGGTTTCAATATTCCGAACAACAGTTCAAGCCGCAAAGAATAGCAGGCGCTGCTCATAACAAAAAACCGCTTGCCCATAAATGCCATTCCCGATAACGCTTCTTTACCAGGAAATATAATTAAAAGACTTACCGCCAGGCAGCAGCAGAGTCAACATGTAAACATACCTTTTATTCACAGCTTCCCTGATAACCGCCATCTCAAATATTCCATAACGTAGCCCTTCTTTGGGGAACATGACATTCCATAGGGTTTTCCCGAATGACAGGATGGACGATAGTGAAAAACCTGAACACACCGTTCATATAACGGGTATGGCAAAAAATACCATGCCTGAAAACCAGCCGGGAAACATGAACGAATTGTTCATCTTCACCTTACATCACTGACCTTATTGAACACTTCGTTCACTATTGCGTGTTTCGTTACACAGCCGTATTTAACGATATCTGCCTGATATCTTTTAATAGCGGGAAATCCTGTCTTTTCATACTGCGCCGAGAAGTTGGTACGGCTTCTGCTAACTGTTTGTATAACCCTGTTGCAGGTTAATTCATGGAATCCGGTGAATATGAAAACAGTGATGACCGTAAACCTCACTTCAAACAAAACCAGTGAAGAATCTTTTCTTTTTATCAGAAAAAAAACTGTTCATACAATCAGTCAATGGCTTAAAAAAGGCGATGAGCTGGATCGCTGTTGTGCCTGCCGCAGCCTGGGTTCATTGGGTGACCGGGATTCAGTGGCCGTATTAATAAAACACCTTCGGGATGACGACATCGATGTGTGCATTGATGCCGCTGAAGCATTGGGCGACATTGGAGACAATCGCGCAGTAACAGCCCTGCTGGAGTCGCTGAATCATGATCCTGACGGTGATGTAAAAACCATGGTAGTGGGTGCATTAGGAAAGCTGGGTGGTGAGCAGGCAGTTTCACGTTTACTGGAATTAGCCATTTCGCCACCAGAAGATGACGAATGGGACGATGAGGAGTCCTGGGATTCAAACTGGGATATCCAGATTGCAGCCGTGCAGGCTCTGGCACAGCTGCGGGTCAGTGCAGCCGTCCTCCCCTTCTGCGATTTATTGGCCGACAATGAATGCCAGGTGGACAGGAGCAGCCTGTTTAATGCACTGGCACACATCGGTGGCACCGGGGAGCAGGTGTTGGTGCAAAAACTCAATGAGGATATACCCCGTGAACGTCGGCGTGCTGCTTACGCACTGGGCATAAACTGCACCGCTATGGGGGCTCGTGCGTTGGGCAGAGCCTTGCAGGACCCGGAAGCGGAAGTGCGTACTGCTGCCGCCGATGCGCTTGCCAGTGGGAAACACAGGCGCTATTTAAGCGCATTGCTGATTTTGCTTCGCGACCCGGAAGCGGAAGTACGTGAAACCGTATTAAGGGCGGTGAACACATTAACAGGCTCAGCGGGAAATATATCGATTATACAAAATATTGAATGGGAAAAACTCTTGCCTTTACTGGATGACAACAGCCCTCAGGTCCGTGCAGCAGCACTTAAAATGCTATACCTTCAATTGCCTCATCATCGAATCGACAAAGAAGCGGAAAAATATATACAAGCCCGGATACATGCATTGCTCAAAGACCCTCATCCTGCCGTCAGCGCCGCAGCATGCCCACTTTCCGTTATGTTTAATAGCCCGAAAACCCGGAAAACCCTGTTATCGCTTGCCATGAATCTGCAAGGTGACTCTGCTGTACGGCAACAGGCTATTACCGCCCTGGGTCAGTATGGCGACACCTCTGAAGACATCCTGATGTGCCTGACTGAAATACTCAATACCGAGGATTCCGTTGTGCTTTTCACGGCATTGCAAGCACTGCTGACCTTGCATATGCAGGGTGATAGTGCTTGCCCTGATAATAAAAACACACAGTCTGCACCGCTGGAGATTATTCTCGCCGCTTTACAGGGTGACGTTATTGTGCCCCTTGTCAGCGACAAAATCGCAGACGCTGATGCACAGGGCAAGGAAGTTTCAGCCGAAACAGCAACAACCACTGACACAATAAATGACCCCGAACCCCCTGACACTATTGAACCCGTTTCAACCTTGGATTCCATTGCGCTGGGCAATGCAGAGCTGGCACGACAGCTGGATACAAAAAAAATACGAAACGCCGACGAAGCGCCAGAACTCCCACCGGAGGAAATGGAAACATTCCAGCCGTACTACGATATTCTGCAACAACAAAAATCCAGTCGGAAAAAATTCACCCGCAACAAAACAGTTAACATTGCCATTGAAGTGCGCCGTCTAAGCGCACGCATACTGGGAGGCTGTTCTCAGCCTGATGTCGTAAAAGCCCTGACGCAAACCCTTTATGATGAAAACCCGGAAGTCCAGCATGAGGCCATTGCTGCCCTGGCACACATAAACCCGGACACTCCGGGAATCACCGAAACCCTCGGCCCCCTTACCAGTTTTTTACATCTTGGCAACACGGATTTACGCATCGTCAGCGCAACGGCATTGGGTGCATTGGGAAACCTGGGCAGCCTGCCCGGCCTGCTGAACTGTCTGGATGATGAAAGCCGGCTGGTTCGCAATCAGGCAGTAGTGTCTGTTGCACAAAGAATTAAGGCATATGTCACCCGTTCATTGAATACGGATAAACCACTGGCAGTTGCCCGTAAACAGGCACAAGAAGAAATCGCTGATGTGGAGTATGCATTGCGCAGTCTGGTTGATTGCCTGGATGATTCCGATGTTGGCGTACGCAAAACGACCGCACTGACTATCACAGAACTCGGCACCTTGTTGCCTACTGAAATATTGTCTGACGAACTGCACAGGGAAATTGTTGAGCGTCTCATCAAAAGCAGTTTTTACTGTGAAGGACAACAGGCGAAAGACATGGCCAAAACACTACGCCTGCTTGACCCCAATACAGCGGGTAAACGCCTTGTATCGATTCTGGACAACCTGCCTTCCAGTGCCGAACGACGCATTGCCATGGAAATGCTGGAAGAAATATTTCAATAGCATTAAAAAATTAACATACTCAATACATGAAAAAAGGAGTAACCCATGAACAAGTCACTAACCGCATTTACATTGATACTGATGGCCATCGTTGGGCTTCCTCTGGTAGCAAATGCAGCGACTTATAAAGTGGTTGATATTGCTAACGGCGGCAGCATCATCGGCAAGGTAAAATTTACCGGCACAGACCCGAATCCCAAAATATTCACTATTACCAAAGACAACGATACCTGCGGTACCGGTGAGCGAAAAATCGATTTTGTCCGCGTCACCAATGGCGCGCTTAACGATGTTGTGGTTTATCTTAAAAAAATAAAATCAGGAAAAGCCTTTCCCACCGATTTTGATAATCTCGAAATTGATCAAAATAAATGTGATTTCATTCCTTTTTTATCGGTAATGAAAAACAAGGACAAGTTACTGATACGAAATTCAGATCCGGTATTGCACAACATTCACACTTACGAACTGATTGGAAGAGCCAAAAAAACGGTATTTAATATCAGTCAGCCCCCGGAAGTCGCCACCATCAACAAAACCGTCAAACTCAAGCGCGGCACTGTCATGAAGCTGGAGTGTGATGCACATGACTTTATGCACGGCTATGTCTTTGTGGCAAAAAATCCCTATTTCTCCGTGGTAAAAGATGATGGCAGTTTCACTATTGACAATGTTCCTCCCGGGAAATACAACATTATTGCCTGGCACGGTCTCCTCGGTGAACAAAAAGGAAAAGTGACAGTAGCTGCGGGTGACACGGCCAATATTGATTTTACCTTTAAAGGAAAATAGGTAATGCGGGTTCCATTCATCGGCCATCGTTCGCTCACCGCTTTCGATTATCTGGCAATGATCGGCTTCGCCATCAACATGGCGGTCATTCTGTTTATTGTTGTTCACTGGCTATCAAGTTAGGCCATTATTTATGGAGCGGTATTAATGAATGCACAATTGCAACCCGGGAAAATTCAATCCACGTTACCGGAATACAAGCATGTATTACTGGCAGTGGATTCATCGGACCATTCCAATCGCAGCCTGCTGGACGCCATGGCACTGGCCAGCCTCTGGGCTGCTGACATTACCGGTACACATGTTTACGCCGCCAAATTGCATGATCTGCGTTTTCGGCAAATGGAGGGCGGGTTACCCGAACAGTTCCGTGAAGAAGATGAACTGGAAAGACAACGTGATGTCCATGATGATCTGATTACGCGTGGCCTGTCGATTATTACCGATTCCTATCTGGACCATTCCGAACGTCAATGTCAGGAAGCCAGTCTGGTATTTACACGTTGCAGCCTGGAAGGAAAAAATTACCGGGAACTGGCACGCGAGACCAATAGTGGCCGCCACGATTTACTGGTGATGGGTGCGTTGGGATTGGGTGCGATACAAGGCAGCCGTGTAGGCACGGTATGCCAGCGTGTGGTACGGCGCAGTGATATTGATACACTGGTGATCAAACAACCTGAACGTGCTATCGCAGACGGTCCCATTGTGGTGGCCATCGATGGTTCCCAAAAAGCCTATGGTGGTCTGTTAACCGCTTTCAGTCTGTCCCGGGAATGGCAAGTTCCGGTAAAGGTTGTGGCAGCTTTTGATCCCTATTTTCATTATGTGGCCTTTAACCGCATTGCCGATGTGTTATCTGAAGAAGCCGGTAAGGTGTTTCGTTTTCAGGAACAGGAAAAACTTCACGAAGAGATTATTGATTCGGGACTGGCCAAAATTTATCAGGGCCATCTGGATGTCGCGCAAAGTATTGCGGATGAACATGCGATGGACATTGAAACCCGATTACTGGATGGCAAGCCGCATGATGCTATCGAAAAATATCTGAAAGAAGTCAATCCCTCGTTGCTGGTGATCGGCAAACTCGGCATTCATGCCGATACAGAGCTGGATATCGGCGGTACCGCTGAAAACCTGCTCTACAATACTGACTGCGCCCTGCTCTTCAGCCAGCGCGAGTTTCAACCGCGCATCGATCTGCTGGCCGAGACCACCACCTCGTGGACCACTCAGGCCGAAGAACACATGAAAAATGTACCTGAGTTTGTGCGCGGCATGGCACGTATGGCTATTTTACGTTATGCGCAGGAGAAGGGGCACACTGTGATTACAGAGCGCATCGTGGAAGATGCCACGGCACAGTTATGCCCCGGCCATGCCAAACAGGCTATGGCGGAAATCGTCGCCGCTCATGATGCCGGGGAACATGAAAAAAAACCCATTGAAGAGTTGCTTATGCGTTGGTCGCATGGGGCCACAACACTGCTGCTGACAGTGGATGATTTATCGTTACGCGGCAACCTCAGCATGCGGGCTGAAAAGAAAGCGCGTCAGGAAAACAGTGCCACGGTGGAAAGGGTACATATTGCCCCTTTCATCGACTCCCCGGAGTCAGATAACGAGGCAGCGCCGTTCCATTGGCAGGCCGCTGCCCTGGCCCGCCTGGCCTGCGTACCGGAAGGTTTTATGCGGGATACCAGCCAGCAACACATTGAGGAATACGCCCGTACACTACACACGAGTGATGTCTCCCTAAAGGTGGCCGAAGCCGGTTTACAACAGGCTCGTGAAGCCATGATGACCTCCGGTACTTGTCCTATGGGACACAGCCCGGCAAAAAAACCGGCGACAGAGACAACACTTCACTGGACCGATGCCGCCCAAACCCGCATGCAAAAAGTACCTGCGGGTTTTATGCGCGACCTCACCCGGCAACGCATCGAAACCTTCGCCCAACGTAAAGGGGCAATGGAAATCACACCAGAACTGATTGACGAAAAATACCATGAATGGAGCGAAGGCTCTGAAAAACAACAACGCCTGCTGACCTGGAACGATACAGCCTTGCAACGTATCGAGCGTATTCCGGATTTTGTGCGTGGCATGGTGATCAAGGAAGTTGAGCGCTGTGCCCATGAACAGGGAAGCGATACCGTTACCCCGGAAATTCTCGGCCAGGCCATGAGCAGCTGGGAGGGCATGGGTGCGTTTCATTCCGAGGCCAATCCTGATCTCTACAAGGACTGAGCACAATGCCAGACAATGACCTCTTCCTGCTGGCCGTTAACCTTACCCGGCGCTGCAATCTGGCCTGCTCGCACTGCTATCTTGATGCCCATACCTTGCAAAACGGCAGCGCCGACGAGTTGACCCGTGAAGAGGTTTGCCAATTACTGGATCAAATTGTCGAACAAACCACCGAGGTCATGGTGGTGCTTACGGGGGGCGAACCATTGTTACGCCCCGATCTGGAAAGTCTGATTAACCACGGCACCCGCCGTGGCCTGTCCATGGTGGTGGGTACCAACGGCATGATGCTCACGGAAAAACGGGTGCAATCTCTCAAGCTTGCCGGTGCATTGGGCATGGGCATCAGTGTGGACTCACTGGACCCTGAGCAACATGACCGTTTCCGTGGCCGCACCGGTGCCTGGGAAAAAACCCTGGCAGGCATCGAGGCCTGTCGTTGTTTTGAATTACCTTTTCAAATTCACTTTTCGGTGACTGAAAATAATGCTGCTGAAATACCCGCCATGATTGATTTCGCTCACGCCAGTGGTGCGAAAGTGCTTAACATCTTCTTTTTGATTTGCACCGGACGGGGTGAGTCCATGTCGGATATCAGCCCTGTCACTTACGAACGGGTATTGAATCAATTGGTGGAAGCGCAAAGCCAGCACCAGGAACTGTTAATCCGCGCCCGTTGCGCACCGCATTTCAAGCGTATTGCCTATGAGCACGATACCCGTTCGATGCTTACCCGGGCAGAAGGTTATGAAGGCGGGGGCTGTCTGGCAGGCATTCATTATTGCCGCATCACCCCGGAGGGCGATGTTACCGCCTGCCCTTATATTCCTGACAGTGAAGGTAACATTCGCCAAACTGCTTTTTGGGATATCTGGGAACAATCCAAAACCTTTGGGCTTCTGCGAAGCCCTCAGCTTGAAGGTAAATGTGGCCAGTGTGAATACCAGCAATTGTGTGGTGGCTGTCGCGCCCGGCCACTGGCCATGGGCGGCAGTCTCATGGATACCGACCCCTGGTGCAGTTACCAGCCTCAAGGGGCCGATGTGATCCAACCATTAGTAGAGACCCCTTCCCTGATCAGCTGGACCGCAGAGGCCGAACAACGCCTGCAACGTGTGCCTTCTTTCCTGCGCAAGATGGTAAAAAATCGTGCCGAAGCCCATGTGCAGGCACTGGGCGAGCAGGAGGTAACCATCGAACACATGGCCGCTCTTGCCGCCAAACGTTTTGGCGATGCAGGACCACCGGGCATGCCCGGACATGAAAATTCACCTTTCGATGAAGCCAGTAAAAACCTGGCCTGGAGTCAGGAGGCGCGTGAGCACCTGGCCACCATGCCCGCTTTTCTGGCCGCAGGTGTACAGGCAGTGGCTGAAGATGTCGCACGGGCCGAAGGACGACTGGAAGTCAACATCAAATTGCTCGACCGGCTGGAAAGTGAAGATCAACTGGAGCGCAAATTTGACTGGTCAGCCGAAGCCGAAGCAAGAGTGGAGGAATGTCTGGCAGGCAAGGCCCGTGAAGTCCTTTTATTCGTGACGCCAGCACTGGAGGCCGAAGCCGAAAAAGTCACCAGAAAACGTCGTGCCCGTCAGGTGACAGCTCAGGATGTATTGCAGGCCATGAAGGTTTTCACCGGTGGTGTGGAATGGTCGCGGGAAGCCGCCAAACGTGTTGCCAGCGCACCTGATTTTGTGCGTGCCGGTATCAAAAAGGCTGCCGAGTTTAACGCCCGGCGCGAGGGACTTGAGGTTATCGGCTCTGGCGACCTCACCCGGTTTCGCAACCGCGCCATGATGCGCGCGGTGCAACGCATGAAAGGCTTTGGTATGACCGAACTCAGTTTTGATGCCTTTGATATCGCCAAAAACAAAGTCCCCAGACTGAAAGAAAACCCGGAAGCGGTAAAACGTTTCAACACCATTCGTGAATTTGTGGATGCACGCGAGCATCCCGGTGATCTGCTGGGTCAGGAATTGTTAGGACAGATGAAGGAGAAACTGAAAGGCAATGTTAAACAATGAACACGAATGAACATGCAGGGTGGCCAAAACGATGAACACAGATGTCATCATTATTGGTGGCGGTATCTCGGGGCTCGCCACAGCCTGGTGGCTGGCCCGGGCAGGGGTATCCGTACAGGTATGGGAGGCTGAAAACCGCCCCGGTGGTAAAATAAAAAGTCAGCAGCAAGCGGGTTATCTCACTGAACCGGCAGCTTCATTGCTGATGAATTTCCGCCCCGAAGTTGCACAGCTGGTGAGTGAGACCGGGCTGGATACACTGAAAACCCAGCGCCTGCCTCAGGCTCGGCGTTATCTCCTGCACCAGGGTGAATTGCAGGCATTGCCCATGCATATTACTGGCATGCTGACTTCACCGTTGTGGAGCCTGCGTGGCAAATTGCGACTGTTGCTGGAACCTTTCATTCCCGCCGGTGGCAGTGAAGACGAAACGGTCAGTCAGTTTATTCGCCGCCGTCTGGGCAATGAAATGCTGGAAAAAGCCATGGAGCCTTTTATCGCCGGCACCCTGGCGGCAGATCCGGATCTGGCTTCAGCAGGAGCCACCCTGCCCCGATTAACCGCACTGGAGCGTCGCTTTGGCTCCATCACCGCCGGTGTGCTGACCCATAAAATACTGCGTCGTCGTACCGCCTGCACTGTTGACAGTTTTTCTTTCCGGGGTGGCATGAGCACACTGGTGAATACCCTGGCCCGCACCGCAGGTGTGCAGGTTTTCTCCAATCGACAAGTACAGGAAATAATACCAGACCGAAAAGGTTGGTCGGTAACGGCAATGACTTCTGACGGCGAACGCAGTCTCAAGGCAGCCCACGTCGTCGTGGCAACACCGGCCCCGGCGGCAGCGCGGCTTGTTGCTTCTGTTGACGATGAACTGGCAGCACTGTTGGCTGATATCCAGTATGCATCGTTAGCGGTACTGCACATGGGGCTGGATCGTGAGCACGTAAAACACGCCCTGGACGGCACCGGATTTCTCACCCCTCGGCAGGAACAGCAACCCTTCACCGGTAATTTATGGATGAGCAGCCTGTTCGCAGATCGTACACTGGCAAACAAGGTGCTGCTTACCACCTATTTTGGCGGCGCGCGGCATCCCAAAGCAGCAAACTGGAATAATACCCGTCTGGTGGATGAAGCCCTTCGCGCCCTCACGCCTTTGTTACATATAAAGGCAGAGCCGGAAATGGTGCGTATTGACCGTCATACCCAGGCACTGCCGTTGTATCACGGAGCCCATCTGGCCAGAGATCACGCCATTGATCGGCAGTTACAACACTTGCCCGGGTTGCATGTTGAGGCCAACTACAGAGGCGGCGTCTCGGTCCGTGACCGCATTGCCCGGGGCCAGCAACTGGCACAAAAAATCACGTCACAATTAATACCAGCAACGGAGAAATTACCCGGTTTGTCACTCTCCCCGGGGCTCTAAATGGAGAAAGTAAACCATGGTCACGCCAGAACAGGCCAGACAACCCGATAACCTGCTTTTCCTGCGCATTACAGGAGTGGTACTGTTGGTTATGTTGTTAATTTCGGCATGGGCCCGTTCCTATAGCGAACACGTCTCGCTTCCTCGCTATTGTGATAATCCGCAAAGCACCCTGACGCACCTTGAACAGGTGATACGCGCCCCGCGACCTGCCGGTGATGACTCGCGCCGTCCCTATATTATTGCCGCAAAACTGCTCTTCCTGTTACCACGCGAACCGGAAGAAACTGAACCGGCCTACCTCTCGCGAGTCCGGAAACACATCGAGGATACCTGTCGATGACCCCGGAAAACCAGAATACGGATCGTCCTCCACCGCTGCTCAGGCGTTTTTTACGGGTGTTTATGCCGCTGTGCCTGCTGCTGGTTGCCATTGGCATAAGCCATTATTACACCGCGATGAAACTGGCACGCATCAGCCTGGAAAGCAGCGAACATAAAAATGTTATCCTGGCACAAAAAGGGCTGATCAGCGAAATGCGCGCCGTCATTTCCGACCTCACCTTTCTCGCCAAACTCAATGAGCTTTGGGATTTGCTGGACGACCCCGCAGACGAAGATGCACGTTTAAACCTGGCCCAGGAATTCCTTTATTTCAGTGAAAAAAAAGGTATCTATGACCAGATCCGGTTTTTATCCGATAACGGTATGGAAATCATTCGTATTGATTATGACGAAGGTAACCCGCACATCCTGGCACAAAGTGAATTACAAAATAAAAGTGACCGTTATTATTTTCAGGAAGCATTAGCTCAGGATATCGGTGGCATCTACATGTCGCCTTTTGATCTGAATGTTGAAGAAGGGGAAATTGAATATCCTCTGCGCCCCGCCATCCGTTTTGCCACTCCCCTGTTCAACAGCCGGGGAGAAAAAAAAGGCGTATTGATGTTCAACTTCCGGGGTGAAAAACTGATTCAGGGTTTTCGTCAGGCAGCAGTCAGCATCGCCGACCATCTTAATCTCATTAATAATGAAGGCTACTGGTTAAGTGGTCCGCGCCCGGAAAATGAATGGGCCTTCCTGCTGGAGCATGAGCACTCTTTTGCCCAGACTTTCCCGGATGCCTGGCAAAAAATTCTAGCACAAGACACCGGCAGTTTTGTCAGTAAAAAAGGATTGTTCACTTTTGCCATTGTCTATCCCATGGTATCGGTACTGGAGTTTTATGCCGAAGCTGGCATGGCGGAGATATCCTCTGTCTCCGAAGGACAGCAGAATGCCAAGCCCCGTTTTTGGAAAGTTATCTCTCACGTTTCACCCCAAGCACTTAACGCCACATCCCAGGCATTTTTCCGCCAACACCTATTGTCCTACATGTTAGGCGGGCTGTTTTTATTAGCAGGATCATTAATCGTTGCGCAAACAGCCACTCGCCGACAACAGGAACAGGCACAAAAAAACTTTGAGCGCCGTTACCATGACACACTGGAAAACATGCAACTGGCAGCAGTGACTCTCAATGCCGATGGCCGCATCACCTTCTGCAATGATTACCTGCTCAGCCTGACCGGCTGGCAGCAAAAAGAAATTATTGGCCAGGACTGGTTTGACAGCTGCGTCATTCCAAAAGACAGACAGCGCACACGCCATGCCTATACAGAAATCATTGCCGGTGATGCACCACCGCATACGGTCGAAAGCCACATTATGGCAAAAACCGGCGAACCACATTTGTTCGCCTGGACCAACACGCTTTCCTGTGGCCGCTTTGGTGACGTCACTACGCTGACCAGCATCGGTCAGGACATTACCCAGCAACGCGAGTCAGAAGAACAATTGCGCAAACTGTCCCGTGCCGTTGAGCAAAGTTATAACTCAGTCATGATTACCGATGCACAGGGTATTATTGAATACATTAATCCCCGTTTTACCGAGCTAACGGGATATAGTACAAAAGAAATACTGGGTCAGACACCGCGTGTTCTGAAATCAGGAGAGACCAGTGATATCGACTACCATCAGCTTTGGGAAATAATAAAACAGGGCAACGAGTGGCGCGGCGTTTTTCATAACCGTAAAAAAAACGGGAAACTTTACTGGGAAGATACCATGATATCCCCTATTCGTAATGAGCAAGGTGAAATCTCACATTTCCTCGCCATCAAAGAAGATATTACGGAGCATATACTTCTCAAACAGGAAGTCGAAGAACGCAATCAGGAACTTGCCCGCACTCAAACCCTGACAGCCATGGGACGCATGGCCACGATGATTGCCCACGACCTGCGCAACCCGCTTTCCTCCATCAAAATGACCTTGCAAATCTGGGGCAGGCGCGCCGAAGAATCCTGGGGAGAAGAAGCCAAAGAAATGAAACAGATTTCGCTGGACCAGGTGCGATACATGGAGAATATCCTCGCCGACCTGTTGGCCTTCTCGCGCCCCGATGCATTGACCCCGGAATGGCTGAACATTAACAAACTGCTGGACTCAGCCATTAACACCACACAAAAAACCATACAGCAATACAATGCCAAAATAATCACTGACTACCAACCACAATTGCCGACTATTCATGGTGATGCCACCAAGCTGCGTCAGGTATTCAGCAACCTGATTATGAACGCGCTGGAATCTGCGGATAACGTCAATCACATTCCCAACATTCTTATTAGTGCCTGTGTAGAAATGGATAATTCCACCCCATCGATTCGTATTGATATCCATGACAATGGCGGCGGCATTGACCCTGCACAAAAAGACAAATTGTTCGAGCCTTTTTTCACCACACATGCCAAAGGTACCGGCCTGGGCCTACCCATCGTCAAGCGCATACTGGATCAACACCATGGCCGGATCAGCCTGGACACCGATGAAAACAATGGTGCCTGTGCCCGTGTTATTTTACCCATAGGACCTGTAGAGTTATGAATACTGCCATCAAAAAATTCAGCGAATCACCTACCCTGGAAACTGTTTCGCCAATCCGCAAAAAACGCATACTGATTGTCGATGACGATATCGCCAGTTGCAGAACATTGCAGCTGCACCTGAGCAGCCAGGGTTATGATGTCAGCATTGCGCACAGTGTTGACCAGGGTATGGCGGCCGCTTACGGACAACACCCTGATCTGGTCATTCTCGATATTCGTATGCCGGGAAAATCCGGACTGGAAGGTCTGCCTGAATTTAAACAGGCTTTTCCCGATACCCACGTCATTATGATTACCGCATTCCATGACATGGACAGCACCATCGAAGCCATGAAACACGGTGCCGAAGACTATATTCATAAACCCATCGACATCGAAGAACTCGACAAGGCAGCCGCACGCGTACTAAACCCCGGCGACCAGACCACCGTTGATACGCATCAGGTGGATCTGGCCCCCCTGGCCAATACCATGGTGGCCCGAAGTCGCGCCATGAAAGAGGTCTTCAAAATTATCGGTCTGGTAGCCGATAGCCCGGTTACTGTATTAATCACCGGAGAAAGCGGTACCGGTAAAGAACTGGTGGCCAACGCCACCCACCGGGCAGGCAAAAATGCCAACGGCCCCTTTGTCGCCATTAACTGTGCAGCATTGGTAGAAACATTACTGGAATCCGATATGTTCGGTCATGAAAAGGGAGCTTTTACCGGAGCGGTGAGCCGACAGCCCGGCAAATTTTCCCTGGCCAATAACGGCACTATTTTTCTGGATGAAATAGGTGAACTCTCCCCCACCATGCAAGCCAAGCTGTTACGGGTTTTGCAGGAAAAAGAATTCACCCCAGTTGGAGCCAAAGCGCCACAACAAAGCAACGCACGAGTCATTGCTGCCACCAATGTCAACCTCGAAGACCGTGTACGCGAAGGCCTGTTCCGCGAAGACCTCTACTACCGGTTACGTGTAGTGACCATCCATCTGCCGCCATTGCGGGAGCGCCGGGAAGATATTGTCGATTTGATACAGGCATTACTGGCACGCATCAACAAACAAATGAATCGCAATGTCACCCAGATAGCCTCTGATGTGATGGCCAGCCTGAAAAACCACAACTGGCCAGGCAATGTACGCGAGCTGGCAAACACCCTGGAAAAAGCCGTCGCCCTTTGTCCGGGTAATGTGATCACCCGGGATCTCATCAGTGATATTTGTGATGCCGGGTCGGCAAATAATCAAAGTGAACAAAAATCACTGAGTGAGTGGAGTCTGGAAGATATTGAAAAGGCTCACGTACAACGTGTCCTCGAAGCGACCCAATGGCACAAAGGCAATGCATGCGACATTCTCGGCGTATCCCGGCCCCGCCTGCGCCGCATGATTAAACACTTTGCATTAACCAACCCGAACGGAACACACACCGACATGGATGATGACCCGGAAGACGATACACATTCCGAGCAGGCCAACTAACATGACTCCGCAACTGATTGACCCCTTTGGCAGAAAAATCGAATACCTGCGTCTATCGGTGACCGACAAATGCAACCTGCGTTGTTTCTATTGTTTACCCAAGGGCTATAACGATTTCAATCCCACCTCCCAACAGCTCACGCAGGATGAAATAGTGCGAGTGGTCAGTGCATTCACCGAAATGGGCGTTCGCCGGGTACGACTGACCGGGGGAGAGCCGCTGGTACGCAAAGACCTGATCGAATTATCCACCCGCCTTTCCCGCCTGCCAGGGCTGGAAGACCTGTCACTCAGCACCAATGCCAGCTTGTTGGCACAACATGCAAGAGGATTAAAACAGTCCGGTATCACCCGTATCAATGTCAGCCTGGACACACTGAAACCTGAACGATTTCGCAATATCAATGGTGGTGAACTGTCAGACACCCTGGAGGGGTTAATGGCCGCAAAAGCAGCAGGGTTTGCACCGCTCAAAATTAACATGGTCGCCATGAAAGGCATCAATGATGATGAATTTAATGACATGGTGAATTTTTGTCTCGAACACGACTTCACCCTGCGTTTTATTGAAACCATGCCAATCAGTGCAGCCGGTCGCAAAGGCAGTGAACATTACCTTGATCTTCATGATGTTGAAAAACAACTGCAAAAAAGTTTTGAATTCATCCCCGGTGTTATGCCGGGAGGCGGTCCTGCACGTTATGTTCAGGTGAAAGGCAGCAACCTTCGCATTGGATTTATTACACCCATATCCCAGCATTTTTGTGAGACCTGTAACCGTGTACGCCTGACAGCCTCTGGCACACTCTTTTTGTGTCTCGGACATGAACACATGATCGAATTACGGGAAACCTTACGCCAGGATCTGAATGACATGGAATTAAAAACACTGCTGAATAATGCACTTGCGCTGAAACCGGAACGCCACAACTTTACAGACAGGTCGCAACAGGTAGTGCGGTTCATGTCAAAAATTGGCGGTTAAACCCTGTATCGTCCACGACAATTATTCGTGGCACTGGAGAATCTTTACCACCAGAGACGATGTGGTTTACCTAAATTGAATTAATCAGTTAGACTGGCGGCGAACGCCAAAGACACAGAACCGAAAAGCATTTCTCAGAGCATGTTGAACTCACTGCATGGACAATATGAGCGGCGATTGACACCTGAAAATCAAAGGGATCAAAGCCTGGAGTATCCCCACAAAATCTCATTTGCATAACATCCCATTTCGCTAGAAAATTACGGCTGAAAAATACCCGAAATATGCCGATAATCCAGCTCTATCCATCTGACCCGGAATCAATATGAATTCAAGCAGTAATACCGCCTGCACCAATGTTTGCGACTGGCAGGAATTTGATGCCGCCGTGGCACAAACCAGCACGCCGCTCAGCGTCTTCCGCGCCCAGCTCAAATCCTCCAACGCCGCCCTCCAGACACGATTTGAAAACGACGTGCCGGTACAAGAGCTAGTGGCACAGCGGGCAGAATTGATAGACAAACTGCTGTTGCGTATCTGGCAACGATGTATCGGCAGACATGAAAATATAGCCCTCGTCGCCGTGGGTGGCTATGGACGCGGCGAGCTGCACCCTGCCTCCGATATTGATCTACTGATTCTCATCACCAGCGACGAGGCCACCCGGCAACACGCAGAAAATATCGAACGTTTTTTATTATTTCTGTGGGATCTCGGCCTGGAAGTGGGGCATAGCACTCGCACCGTGCAAGACTGCATCGAACAGGCTACCGCCGACATTACCGTGGCCACCAATCTCATGGAAGCACGACTGCTGGTCGGACCGGAGACCTTATTTCTGCAAATGAAAAAAGCCACAGGCCCGGACAACATCTGGCCCGGACTGGCATTTTTTCGCGCCAAACGCGACGAGCAAATCGCCCGCCACCACCGCTTTCACGACACGGCCTACAACCTGGAGCCCAACATCAAAGAAAACCCCGGTGGCCTGCGTGACTTGCAGGTCATCGGCTGGGTGGCCAAACGCCACTTCGGTGCAAACACTCTGCACGACCTTGTCACCCACGGCTTTTTAACCGAGGAGGAATTTCACAGCCTCAACAATGCACAAAATTTTCTCTGGCGCATTCGCTTTGCATTGCACGCATTAACCCGGCGACGGGAAGACCGCCTGCTGTTTGATCACCAGCGCACCCTGGCCACACAATTCGGGTACAAAGACCAGCAAAATCGCCTTGCCGTCGAACAGTTCATGAAAGCTTACTATCGCACCGTGCTCAAACTCTCCCGGCTCAATGAAATGCTGCTTGACCTGTTTGAAGAAAGCATTTGCTTTGAAGATGAAGGTGAGCATAAAAACACCTCCCCCATACGCATCAACGAGCGTTTCCAGTCGCACCATGGCAAATTGGAAGTCACCCACAATACCGTATTCACCCAACAACCTTCCGCACTGCTGGAGCTGTTTGTACTCATGGCTCGCGACCCACAATTACGGGGCGTCAGCGCTGGCACCATTCGCTTGGTACACCAACACCACCATTTGATCAACGAAGATTTCCGCAACGATCCACATTGCCATCACCTGTTCATCGAACTGTTTCGCCAGGGTGTTGGCCTTACTCATGAACTGCGGCGCATGAATCGATACGGAGTACTGGCCGCCTACCTGCCCGTTTACGGCAACATCGTCGGACAAATGCAGCACGACCTGTTTCATGTTTATACCGTTGATGAACACACCATGTTTGTCGTGCGAAACCTACGCCGCCTGACCGTGCCGGAATTTGCCAACGAATTTCCATTAAGTACCCGTATTATCAAGCGTATCGATAAACAGGAAATACTCACTCTTAGCGCCTTCTTCCACGACATTGGCAAAGGCCGTGGAGGTGACCACTCCAAATTAGGTGCAATAGACGCTGCCAGCTTCTGCCGTAAACACAGCATCAATGAACACGATACACAAATAATTAAATGGCTGGTGGAAAACCACCTGCTCATGTCGGTCACTGCCCAGCGCAAAGACATCAGCGATCCTGACGTTATCGCCGAATTTGCACAACACATCGGCAATCAAAAACGCCTCGATCACCTTTACCTGCTCACCGTTGCCGACATTCGCGCCACCAGCCCCAGCTTGTGGAATTCCTGGAAAGACGCATTATTGGCCGAGCTGTACCACGCCACCTCACGCGCACTCCGACACGGCCTGGACAATCCTGTGGATCACCAGGGACTGGCCGACGACACCCAGACACAGGCACTCATTCTACTGAAAAAAACCACATTGAATAAAGCAGACATCAACCAGCAATGGCAACTGCTTGAACAAGATTATTTTCTGCGTCATTCCGCCGATGAAATCGCCTGGCACACACAAGCTATTATTGAACATGGCAACAGCGATGCGCCATTGATTCTCATCCGCGGTGAAACCCATCGTGGCGGCAGTGCAATTTTTGTGTACACACGGGATAAAAATTATATATTTTCCACCATTACCGCCACGCTTGAAACACTCGGTCTGAACATTATTGATGCGCGCGTCATCACTTCAAATAACGGCTTTACACTGGACACATTTTTAGTGCTTGACCGTAATGCGAAGCAAATTACCGACATTCACCGCCAAAATGAAATATGCACACAACTCAACAATCATTTGCATCATCCTGACAACATATCACCCACAAGCATCAGCCTGACCCGACAGCAAAAACACTTCCCGATTATCACAAAAATCCACTTTCGTGATGATGAAAAAAACCAGCGCACACAGATGGAAGTCGTTACCAGTGACCGTCCCGGCCTGCTCGCCCGTATTGCCAGCGGCATGCTGCACTGCAACGTATTACTGCAAAATGCCAAAATCGCCACCTTTGGTGAACGTGCCGAAGATATTTTTTTAATCACCAATACTCAACAAACCTCCCTGCAAGAAAAAGATAAAAACTGTCTGTGTGAAACCATCACCCAATTGCTGGACACATAAAATAACCGTACAATTTCATTCACTTTTAAAAGATAATAAATTTCATGAACTTTTATTCTATCATTCTTGCATCCGTCGCCCTTGGCGGCATCGGCATCAGCATTTGGGGCTGGCTGATTCTGCAAAAATCACGCAAAGTCAAACAATGGCCTCGCACCACTGGCACTATTGAAACCTCCAATCCCACTTCGGCTGAAAATGATCTGTTACCGGAAATTGTGTTCAGCTACCAACTCGACGGTAAAAAATACCAAAAACAATTTGAATTCCCTGAAGGAACCCATCCCCTGCCGGAATTTGCCAAAGCCTATAACGACAAATATCCTGTTGGTAAAAAAGTGGATATATTTTATGACCCGGAAAAACACGAAACAGCGACCCTTGAACCGGGCGCGCAAGGTGACTGGATGATACTTGCCATGGGCATTGCGCTGTTTATCGGTGGTGTATTGAGCCTGATTCTGGTCTGAAGCATCGAATCCAGGTTAAAAACTCAAGAATCAACTTTTGTATATCCCCTCATTCATCCAGCCTTTTCCTCAAGGAGGAAGAGTGAGGGGAAAACAGTATTATCGAACGATACGGGCTTTAATCAACAAGTGATAAGCCGCTTGGCACTCTTCTTGGCACATCATTTCGAATATCGACACTATTCGGGTCGGTCAACGCATGCAGGAAATCCATCAAGTAAGTGATTTTCTTTTCACTGAGATGTTTTTTCCCAAGTTCATTCGCATCCTTGATATTCATGACTAATGCCGGGTCATTCATAACAAAACAATCATGTGCATCGAGATCTGCGCGTGAAGGTAACCGGGGCTCTGTACTACAATCATAATTGTCCAGCGACATTTCCGGGTCAAGGTGATGACGTACGATGCCTTCCAGTGTATCAAAAGCACCGGAATGCCCCCAGGGGCCGGTCAAAGCAACATTTCTTAACGGCGGTGTACGGAATTGATAGCGTTGATCGGCATCACCTGTTACCGAAGCACGCCCCATATCTTCGTAGCCATATTCCCCATGCCCTTTACCCTGGCCAATCTGCGGCATTCCTATGGCGTGAAACTGCATATCAGTCAGGTATGTACCACTATGGCAACCGGAACAGCCCGCTTTACCATAAAACAGTCTCATACCTTTTCTTGCTGATTTACTCATGGCTTTTCTATCACCCCGGAGAAAACGATCAAAAGGGGTATTATCGGCACGCCAGGTCACTCGTTCAAATGCCGATATTGCATTGGCGGCATGTGCATACGTGATTTGATCAGCTGTAATACCAAATGCCTCAGTAAACATTGAAACATATTCCGGTATGTTGCGTAAGCGATCAGCAAGTTGTGCCCAGACTCCGCCAACACCCGCAAGATTCCCTGCCGCTACAGCGTCAGCAACCGGATTTTCTCCCATCTGGCCCGCCATTTCAGTTGCTGATGTCACAGGAAACATTGCTTGTGCTGCCAGAACATTTTCCAGAATCAACGGCAGATCATCACCCGCAGGGGTACTAAAACCGCTGAGCTGTGTGGCATCGATCTCGACACGCCCATCATGAAACAGTGTATCGATTTCAATTGCACCCAAGGTAAATAATGGCGGTGCATTACGTGGAACACGTTCATGGATGGCATCAGGACCAGAGCCAGTATCACGAACCACACCGATGCCACGCGCGCCCTCACCCACGGGTAATGACAGACCATCCCCCGTATCAGTCAGGCCGTGATGGCATGTTGCACATGAAATATTTTTATTGCCACTGAGAATTTTATCGAAAAAAAGAAATTTACCCAATGCAACTTTGGCTTCTGCCGGGTTACCATTATCATAAAAATTGCTATCAATAGATGGAGGCGGCAACTTATCATAGTGATAATTATTGGCAACTGAGCTTTCACTTAACAAGGCCAGGCCAGTTATCGGAAAAACAAATGACATGACGAATTTTTTAACGTTCATTACAAACCCTCTACTTTATTTAAAAAAACAAACAAAAGCACTAATAACCCTGTTTATTATCAGAAATACCCCTATTTATTGTTACGCTAACCTGTAAAACACTCGGCAATCCATTCTTTCAGACTACAATTACGATGTTAAATCGTAGCACAATATCCATCATCACAGATAATGGAAATATGTCACATTTCTCATGAAATTAATCACATAATTATATTCTGACAGGTGTTATTTTTATAGAAAAAGTCAATATATTTTTAACATCTTAAGGTTTTATTAAATAATTCGACAATCCATAACTTTAAGAAAATACACTTGAATAATAAAATATCGACACTTAATTAGGAAACAAATTATACCGCTTGCCAATATAAGTTAGAATTATTCCAGAATTCATACAAGCTAAACTAAAATAGTAGCATTACAGGCAGGGTAAATAATAAAAAATATTTTTCTATAGCCTGTTCACACAAAATCTCCCACCGTCAGCATATGCTATCCATAATTCAGAGATACACAATCTCTGATGCTTGTCCATTCTTGCTTTTTTTAACAAAATACGTTTCATACGGCATCATCCTGAAAAGAAAGAACGCACTCGAAATAATATTCTGATTTTGTATCCTGTCTGCGCCCCTTTTTCCAATCACAAAATCTTGAAGTAAAACAATTATTCCAGAAATTTGATCAACCCACACTAATAAGTAACGGTCTTTATATTCAAAAAAAATATAAAAAATTATTGACACTCTATTTTTTCAAAACCGAAAAAATACTTAATCAAGACCTGACTATCTACAAGCAGTGAAAAACAGGCTTTGTTTGCGTGATTTTTTGCAGGAATACGCTGAGTTCACCTGACATTAATCATCAAAAGGATGGGTAAAAATTTATTGGGAGAGGGTTATAAAAATACGCTAGCGTAAATCAGAAAGATAATATCCTGACTATTTCTCATAGGGATTACTGGTCGTCGGCAGCGCTTGCTGCATTGCCGGTGCCTGTAAATTTTTATCATGAACCGGCAACATGACATCGGTGCCTTGCAGCGCTTCCAATTCATCGATACTGTCTGCAAGTGAAACAGGTTGTGTGATACTCTGCTGTAAAAACTCTGTTAATTGTGGATACATTGTCACTGCTTCGTCAACCTTTGCATCGGTTCCTCGCTGATAGGCACCTACACTGATCAGATCTCTGTGTTGACGATATAAAGAATACCATTGCTTGAACTGGCGAATGGCTGCCTGATGTTCCGCACTGGTAATTTCTGTCATTGCGCGACTAATTGACGCTTCTACGTCAATCGCCGGATAATGCCCCGCCTCGGCCAATTCGCGTGATAATACAATATGCCCATCGAGGATCGCCCGGGCTGCATCTGCAATAGGGTCTTGCTGATCATCACCTTCGGTCAATACCGTATAAAATGCAGTAATAGAACCACCGCCAGTATCACCATTGCCGGCACGCTCAACCAGTTGCGGTATTTTTGCAAATACGGAAGGCGGGTAACCTTTTGTTGCTGGCGGCTCCCCCACAGCCAGTGCCACTTCACGTTGCGCCTGGGCATAACGGGTGAGGGAGTCCATTAACAACAGAACATTCAATCCCTGATCACGAAAGTATTCAGCAATACGGGTCGCCAATGATGCACCGTGCAAACGCATTACCGGTACGTCATCGGCAGGGGAGGCAACCACAACCGCACGCGCCATACCCTCTTCGCCCAGTATGTTATCAATAAACTCTTTGACCTCACGACCACGCTCACCGATAAGCCCAACTACAATCACATCGGCATCCGTGTATTTTGTCATCATACCCAGCAAAACGCTTTTACCCACCCCGCTGCCCGCAAATAATCCCATACGCT
>JAKISS010000092.1 GCA_021648485.1 Gammaproteobacteria bacterium | reverse complement strand
AAGAATGGGATGCCCACCAATCTCAACCATCGGCTTCGGACGTACTTCGGTCTCCTCCGCCAGGCGAGTACCGTATCCTCCTGCCAGAAACGCTACTTTCATACAATTCTCCAAGTTATCTTGTTTTCTATCGCCCAATGCATCCGCAACTCCGACACGGTTTTTTACCCTGTTCCGTCACACAACAACAGCCGAAGATCGCCATCTTACCTTGGCTTACACCAACAGTGGAAATGCTCAGCAGCTTTATATGCCTGGAGTTTAAAACCGGCTCCACTTCTCACAGAAGTAGAGCTCCGTTTAAGGAGGCAATGATAACATAGCCAGCCCGACTTTCTTCTTTGCCAGACTTCTCTCATTTACTTTCCAACCGCCTGTGTAACTCATGACCACAATTCAGTAATTCATGGCAGTCATTTAACAATCGCCAACCAAAAACCTGTGATTTTCCTGTGTAGACCCCATTTTCACATTGTTACCCAAGGCCAGCTTAAACTCAGCCTTGGTGCAAAATGATAATCCAAGTACGTGTCAATTTGTTAGTGGTACTTTGCACCTCACACAAACAAAGTAAAGTAGTGATCTATTTGGTATGCTGTGCGGTTTTCGCACTTTACACAACCCATGCCGTTCTTCAGGCTTTTCTGGTGCAGTGTTGTACTAATCTCATACTGGGGTATCAATGGATGACTTAAATAAAAAAATGGCCAAGGGTGCCGGGTGGATGGTGCTTTTTAAATTTTCCCAGCGTGGCCTTGGCCTGATTAGTACGGTAATACTCGCTCGCCTACTTGTACCCGAGGATTTCGGACTTGTCGCCATTGCAATGGCCATTTTTGCCGCGCTGGAGATTATGGGCGCGTTCAGTTTTGACCTTGCGCTGATTCAGAACCAAAAGGCCTCCCGACAACACTACGATACGGCATGGACATTTAATGTGCTTTACGCCATTTTTGCCTCTATTGCTCTTTTCCTGCTGGCGAATCCGGCGGCGGCTTTCTTTGGGGAACCGAATCTCGCAGGGATAATGCACTTTCTTGCCTTAGCGACACTGATTCAGGGCTTTGAAAACATCGGTATCGTTGCATTTCGTAAGGAATTAAACTTCAGAAAAGAGTTTAAATTTCTGCTCATACAAAAAATTGTATCTTTCCTTGTCACCATATCCCTTGCTTTTATCTTCAAAAACTATTGGGCACTAATTGCCGGAATCATTACCTCGAAGCTTGCTGGCCTGGTAATAAGCTATATGATGCACCCATATCGGCCTCGTTTTTCCCTTGCCAAAGCCTCGGAGCTTTTTCATTTTTCAAAGTGGATGCTGATAAACAACATTCTGATTTTCGTCAACATTCGCGGCATTGATTTTGTTGTCGGAAAAATGGCTGGAACACAGGCGCTGGGGATATACAGCGTATCTTATGAGATATCCAATCTTCCCACATCTGAATTGGTATTCCCGATTACCCGGGCTGTATTTCCCGGATATGCCAAGATGTCTAATGATATCGTGATGCTGAAAAAAGGCTTTCTTGATGTTTTCTCTCTGGTTGCACTTTTTACAGTACCGATTGGCACAGGTATTACCATTTTGGCCGACCCTCTTGTTCAGGTTTTTCTCGGAGAGAAGTGGTTAGATAGCATTCCCCTTATCCAGGCGCTTGCCATAGCGGGAATATTCCGTGCGCTGCAAGCGAACACAGGAGCAATATATCTGGCATTGGGAATTCCCAAAATAATTACCTATTTATCAATATTTAATGTTTTACTTATTTACCCCGCCATAATATGGGCGCTGAGCTCCAGTGGCGTCCTGATGGCAGCCTGGGCCATTGCAACAATTGCTTTTTTGTCTATGCCAATCAATTTTATCGTCCTGTCACGTAAACTGAACCTCAACCTGTTACAAATAATAAGCCTGCTTTGGCGGCCTGTTGTTTCTTCTTTATTGATGGCCACAGTTGTTTTATCGGCACTGACACTATGGGGTGAGACATCATCTATTCTGACACTCTTGATTCAACTGATATTATTATCTGCTATTGGTGCAGCAACCTATTTTGCCAGCCTTTTTTTATTGCTACGCTTATGTGCAACACACCCGGAAACTTCCATGGAAATCAAACTTTTTGATATTATAAAAGAAAAACTAAAATCTAATTCCTAAATAGATCAGGTAACGACAGGGTTTGGCAATTGATGACAAAAAAACCGCTAATCAGCATCGGCATTCCCGTTTACAACGGTGAAAAATTCCTCAGCTCAGCCATAGACTCCATTTTAGACCAAACCTTCCGGGATTTTGAGCTGATTATATCTGACAATGGTTCAACAGATCGCACGAGTGAAATCTGCGAAAAATATGCGGCTAATGATAACCGCATTCGATACTACCGTTATGACCATAACCGGGGTGCCGCGTGGAATTTTAACAATACATTTACGTTAGCGACGGGAGACTATTTCAAATGGGCGGCTGCCGATGATATCTGCGAGCCGATGTATCTGGAAAGTTGCCTGAAGGCAAGCGAGAATGATCCTGAAGCAGTGTTGGCCTTTTCCTGGGGGGATGGTATTAACGACCAGGGAGCACCCATCAAAGGCCTGGTACTGGATGGCTATCTGAGTCTGACCTCAAGTGATCCGCGCGTACGATACCATGCCTTAATGGAAATGTTCCGGCGCTCAGGCAAGCGTGTCTCTGGATGGAAGGGAACATATATATTCGGCCTTATTCAATCAGATGCTCTTCGAAAAACGCGCCTGATTGGTAATTACATTGGTGCAGACACGACACTGCTGATCGAATTGATACTGCTCGGCAAATTCTGTGAAGTACCTGATTGCCTGCTATTCATGAGACGCCATGACCAATCCTTTTCATGGCCCGAAGCTGAAACAGCCAGTAAACAGGAATTCTACGATCCAGCAACCAAAGACCGCATTTCATTGCAATCATGGACCAATCTCCGAAAAATCGCTTCGAGCATCATTCGCTCACCGTTGTCCTTTCGCCATAAGCTTGAATTACTAAAGTCGGTCGTTAAAGAGATTTATTGGCTACGGAAGGAATTATGGGGGGAACTTGTCAGTGAAATAAAGCGCAAACAAGCCCGTAAATAAAAACATAACCCCATGGCGATTAAGACATTAATCGCCATGGGTATCAAGCTGGCACTAACAGAATAATTGGAGACGCACCCCTTCCGGATCTAATACCACCAGACTCTGATTCCATTACAGAATTACTGCGCAACGGCATCCGTCGTAAAATAATCGACCAGTGCGGTGTAGGCAGGTGAACTGGCCCCCCATGTATTACCGGCAAATACACCAATGGCATTCACCTGCAAGCTATGTACATAACTCACGGCCACCGTCCAGTTCATGCCATCCCCGCTGTGCGACAATGTCCAGGTATCCCCCAACCGCTCTACACGCAAATACAATGGCGCGCCCAGTGACACGGTATTGTAAACCCGTGACGTAGGGATTCCTCCAGCAAAACTGGCCGAAAATATCCTCAGGCTCGTGCCGTCACTAAGATAATCAAAGCGCAGGAAATTGCCATTATCTTGCTCAACCAGAATACCTTGTATCTGATATCGCTGGGTTGGCAGGGAGTCAAATTTCACTTCCGCCACAAAATCCTGATCCACAACATTCTGCATTAAACGTAACGTATCGTTACCTGTGGTCCATGCATCGTGAGACTGACCACCGGGGACATTCAGCTCAAGCTGACTGCCTGTCAATGCAACACTACTATCACCCAGTGGATCTACCATAGTCCAGCGGGCATCCAATGTTGTGGTATTAAAATCATCCGATTGTGAGTCAGACATTAAAAACGTCTGATTGGCTAAATTACTGCTGTTATTATTGCCGTCGGTTGCCGTGATCTGGAAATAATACACAACATCAGTCGTTAACCCATTCAGCACAACAGAGTGACTGGTACCTGTGCTGCCACTCGAAGCTGAGCCCAGCTCATAGGCATTGGTTTCACCATATTCGAGCGCACTGCTGGCGGGTTCATTTGTGACCCAGCTGATATTCGCACCGCTAGCCGTTCTCACGACCTGAACGTCACTGATCATCGGCGCTGTCAGGTCTTCCACAAGAAAATTAAGATCGGCACTACTCCTGGTGTTGCCATCCGCATCGCTGCTACTCACCTGGTAGTAATACACTGTGCCCGGAGTCAGTCCCGCCAGAGTAATGCTGTGACTTTGTGTCAGCGCCGCACTCGATACGGTACCCAGCTCATACGTCTCTGGTGCCGTGCCATACATGACCTGACTGTCTGCCAGCTCATCCGTTGTCCAGCTCAGCGTTGCTTCTTCACCCACACCATCCACCAGGATGTTGCTGATCACTGGTGAAGTAGTATCCAGAACGAAAGCTGTGGCATTCGTGACAAAATAATCCACCAGTGCCGTGTAAGCAGGAGAACCACTCCCCCCGGTATTACCCGCAAACACACCAATGGCATTCACTTGCAGGCTGTGTACATAACTCACCGCCACCGTCCAGTTCACACCATCTCCACTGTGCGACAGTGTCCAGGTATCCCCCACCCGCTCCACACGTAAATACAGTGGTACACCCAGAGACACAACATCGTAGACCCGTGACGTAGGTACGCCATCAACAAAACTGGCGGAAAATATCCGCAGGTCTGTGCCATCACTAATATAATCAAAGCGCAGGAAATTACCATTGTCCTGCTCAACTAAAATGCCTTGTATCTGATATCGCTGGGTCGGCAGAGAATCAAACTTCACTTCTGCCACAAAGTCCTGGTCCACCACCGTTTGCATTAAACGCAAAGCATCGTTGCCTGAGGTCCACACATCGTGCGGCTGACCACCGGCGATAGTCAACTCAAGCTGACTGCCCGTCAATGCAACACTGTTATCAGCCAACGGGTCTATCGTGGTCCAGCGGGAATCCAGTGTTGTGGTGTTAAAGTCATCCGATTGTGACCCGGACATCATAAATGTCTGATTCGACAAATTGTTGCTATTGTTGTTGCCATCAGTCGCCGTGATCTGAAAATAATACATGACATCGGACGTTAACCCACTCAGCACAACAGAATGGCTGGTACCTGTGCTGCCACTCGAAACCGAGCCCAGCTCATAGGCATTGGTCTCGCCATACTCAAGTGTGCTGCTGGTGGGTTCATTTGTGATCCAGCTAATGGTTGCACTGGTATCGGCTCTCGTAACCTGAACACTACCAATCGTCGGTGACATCAGGTCTTCTGCAAGGAAATTAAGATCCGCACTACTCCTGGTGTTGCCATCTGCATCGCTGCTACTCACCTGGTAGTAATACACTGTACCCGGAGTCAGTCCTGCCAGAGTAATGCTGTGATTTTGTACCAGCGCCGCACTCGATACAGTGCCCAGCTCATACGTCCCTGGTGCCGTACCGTACATGATCTGACTGTCTGCCGGTTCATCCGTTGTCCAGTTCAGCGTTGCTTCTCCACCCGCACGGTCTACCACGATGTTACTGATCTCTGGCGGAGTCATATCCGGGACAGGTACTACCGCATTCGTCACAAAAGAGTCCACCAGTGCGGTGTAGGCAGGAGAAGCACTCCCTCCGGTGTTACCCGCAAACACGCCGATGGTGCTCACTTGCAGGCTGTGTATATAACTCCCAGCCACTGTCCAGTTCACACCATCCCCACTGTGTGACAGTGTCCAGGTATCACTCACTCGTTCCACACGTAAATACAGCGGCACACCCAATGACACAATATTGTTCACTTGCGCTGTCGGCACGCCATTGATAAAACTGGCCGAAAATACCCGCAAGTCCGTGCCATCACTAAGATAATCAAAGCGCAAAAAATTACCATTGTCCTGCTCAACCAGAACGCCTTGTATCTGATATCGCTGGGTCGGCAAAGAATCAAACTTCACTTCTACCACAAAGTCCTGATCCACCACGGTTTGCATTAAACGCAAAGCATCATTGCCCGAGGTCCATACATCGTGCGGCTGACCACTGGCGACATTCAGCTCAAGTTGACTGCCCGTCAATGCAACACTGTTATCATTCAGTGGATCTATCGTGGTCCAGCGAGCATCCAGCGTCGTGGTATTAAAGTCATCTGATAGTGGCCCAAACATTAAAAATGCCTGATTCGATAAACTGCCGCTGTTATTACTGCTATCGGTCGCCGTAAGCTGGAAATAATACATGACACCTGGCGTCAACCCGTTAAGCACAACAGAGTGACTGGTGCCTACAGCAGCACTCGAAATCGTACCCAGCTCATAGGCGGTGGTCTCGCCATATTCGAGTGTACTATCGGCAGGTTCATTTGTGACCCAGCTGATAGTCGCACTGGCATCCACTCTCACGACTTGAACACCGCTGATTGTCGGCGCAGTCAGGTCTTCCGCAAGGAAATTAAGATCGACACTGCTACCGGTATTATCGTCCGCATCACTGCTACTCACCTGGTAGTAATACACTGTGCCGAGGGTCAACCCCGTCAGGGTAATACTGTGGTTCTGTGTCAGTGTCGCGCTCGATACAGTACCCAGTTCATACACCCCTGGTGCCGTGCCGTACATAACCTGACTGCCAGCAGGCTCATCCGTTGTCCAGCTCAGTATTGCTTCTTCGCCCGCACTGTCCACCACAATATTGCTGATCGCTGGCGCGGTAGTATCCGGAACCGGTGCTTCGACATCCGTCACAAAATAATCCACCAGTGCCGAGTAGGCAGGTGCATTACCTGCCTGTGCATTGCCAGCAAATATACCAAGGGTATTCATTTGCAAGCTGTGCATATAACTTCCAGCGGCTGTCCAGCTCACGCCATCCCCACTGTACAACAATGTCCAGGTGTCACTCACTCGTACCACACGCAGATACATCGGCGCATTCAGTGATACAACATCGTCCACTTGCACCGTCGGTACTCCGTTGACAAAACTGGCCGAAAATATTCGCAAGTCCGTGCCATCACTGAAATAGTCAAAGCGCAGGAAATTGCCGTTGTCCTGCTCAACCAGTATCCCCTGTATCTGATACTGCTGGCTTGGCAGAGAGTCAAATTTCACTTCCGCCACAAAATCCTGATCCACGACATTTTGCATTAAACGCAAAGCATCATTGCCCGCCGCCCACACATCATGCGATGGGCCACCAACAACATTCAACGCAACCTGGGTGCCGGTCAGTGTGACACTGTTATCATTCAGCGGGTCTACGGTGGCCCAGCGGGCATCCAGTGTCGCGGTGTCAAAATCGTCCGATTGCGGGCCGGGTACAATCGTGCCCGAAGTGACAAAAATTCTATTCTCGGAACTACTGCTGTTTCCAGCTTCATCCGTCGCCGTCACCTGGAATTGATAAACTGTACCAGAGCTTAGCCCGGTAAGTTCGATAGAGTGGCTGGCATTCAAGGCAATGTCGGAGACCGTTCCCAACTCATAATTACTGGTAACACCATACGCCAGAGACACCGCCGCTGGCTCATTCGTCACCCAATTAATGGTTGCCACTGTTTCTGAGCTGGTCACCTGAATATTGCTGTTCCTTGGTCCTATCGTATCTCCCGAAGGAACAATCGTTACGGTACCAAAGGTTGCATCAACATGATGGGCAACCAGAAGTAGTGAACCACTTTGAGGGTCTGTGGGCAATTCCTGGGAAACAAGATCCCATCCCGCAGGCTCAGGTTGTGCCTGCTCCCACATTTTGAGACTGTATATACTGCCTTCGTTAGGCGGTGTCTCTACTCTCATTTTGAGGACATGAGGAACACCGAACAGGAAGTTTGATTCGGCACGATCCGCAATGATACTGCCATCATTACCCATGATTTGAAAACGCTCACCACCTGCTGATGGCTGTCTCCAGCGATACCACCCAAACCCGCCAAAGGACCACCAGCCCGTGTTAGGTTGCGCACTATTCCAGTCAAAATGCCCGCTCCAACGTAATAAAACACCGATTCCCGGACTGAATGAAGGCCCGGGGTAAACATAACCCGGCTCAAGTCCATGCACGGTAAACGGTACGGTAATTTCATAATCCGTCCAGGACATATCACCAATGGCAATCAGTCTGTCGTAGCCCAATTCCAAAGGCCGAATTTCAGAACCTTGTATTTCCCAAAGTCCATCGACAATCTGGACCGCATCCCGGGGTTGCGTAACACTTGACCAATCGACAGTGTATGGAAGTGACCAAACGGTATTATTACTAAACTCCACCGTAACAACTTCAACGGTGGAATAATCAAGATTATCGACCGCCGTAATTTCAATACTGTTCAAACCGACATTCAATTCAGCATTGGGTCCAACGACATTGATTTCAGCATTGAAATCACCTAAAGAATGCAAGCGATTTTCATCAGGACCCATTGAAAGCTGTCGGGCAGGTTGGCCATTTACGCGATAGGACAGGGATTTCACGCCATTTGGATCTGTTACTTTACCCACAATATTGACCCAGCGCTGAGGTGTACCCAGATCCCCAAACCTTTGATTTGGGCCATACCACACGTCTATCAAAGGGCCAGGTGCTGAATCAGCTGTGGTCACAAACTGCAACGTCTCTGACTGCCTGGTATTGCTATTGGCATCCTCCGATGAAATTCGAAAATAGTAAGTTGTGTCCGGTAAGAGATTATCGAGCAAAACATCAAGTTGCTGGCCACCTGATACAGTCGTAACCTGCCCGAGTTCAAAGCTGGCTGTTGTGCCATAGTCAACCAACCCTATTGCTGGTTCATCCGTTGACCAGCTTACCCGGGCCCGCGTCGGACCTTCCTGTGTCACAATATTTGAAATAACCGGAGGCGTAAAATCGAGGGGATCATTTGCATCTTCAAAAATAATCGGGGACGCGGTATTGAAAGCATAATCGACCACTGCAGTAAACGCGGGAGCAGGACCGCCAGCGTTACCCGCAAAGGGACCAGCTCTTGCGACAAGCATTGGATGTGAAAATGCCGCTCCCTGATTCCAGTTAGCACCGTCATAGGAATAAAACTGAGTCCATTGATCCCCTGCCCGTTGAACGCGCAGATATAGCGGCGAGCCATTTGCAATAATTTCCTCATGTTGACTGGTCGGAATTCCAGCAATAAAACTGGCCGCAAAAACACGAAGAGCAGAACCATCATAATAAAAATCAAATCGCAGAAAATTTTGATTATCCTGTTCAATAAACAATCCCTGAACTTGAAATCGTTGACTCAGGCTCGACTCAAATTTTATTTCAATCTCAAAGTCTGTATCGCCAATATCCTGTAAAACACGAGCAGCATTCTGATCAGTTTCCCAGAGATCATGATTCAGGCCACCAGGTACGGAAATGTTTAACTGGGTACCGTTTAATTGGAATGTACTGTCCCCACGAGGATCAACCGTAGTCCACAGTGATGCGTCCAGGGAAGAAGAACTAAAATCATCTGATGTAAATAACATTGCCTGTGCCGTGCTCATGCTGATCAATAAGAACAGTGCGACAATCGCACCACAATACAATCTACCTCTGTCCAGCTTTACCACCATAACAAATCACCTGTAAACACTTCAAATCTGTAAACAACTTCTCTATCGATTCAAAGCCAACTGGTGCTTAACATCCAAACAATTCCCTGTCTCCTACTTGAGCATCCGAACCAATGAGAGCATAAAACGCCGGGGCATGTAACGTTGCCATTACATGCTGCAATATTTTGGTTCAAGCACATTATGTACCATTTATTTTTTTTACTTATAATTCAGCCGATTATAAGATTCATCCATGGTTAATAAACATTCATCCATGGCTAATATGTTAGAAGTGTAAAAAAAACCGACGGCCTGAAATATTAATTCGCCAAGAGGTACATGCATACTTGGGAGGCTGTATTCATTGATGCACAATTTTTGCGGTTTCAGTGATTCTATTTTATCTCTTCCGACAACCTTGCCACATAGTCTGGGCCAAGACGTTCGCAGATTTTATGCGCAATTTTATACGTCAACACATCCCAGTCATGTTCACGCGCAACATTTTTTCGTGCCTCTACCCTTTCATCTGATCGTGACGCATCATTCAAAGCCAACTGAATTCCAGCTTCCCATTCATCAGCGGTAACTGCAAAATGGATATATTCAGCAAATCCTTTTAAAGACTCCAGCGGAACACCAACAATTGGCTTGCCAGCAGCAAGGTATTCATGCAGCTTTAATGGGTAGATATACTTCGTGTAGTCATTAAGGGTATAACACAGCATGCAAACATCCATATGCTGTGTATAGGCGGGAAGTTCAGAAACCGGCTTTCCTCCCACGAAATATGCATTGGAAAGAGACTCAAGCTTTTCCCACTTTTCTCCATCATCTCGCAGGTCCGGCCGTTTTGGACCAACAAACACAAAAGAATATTCGGGGTGTCGTACCGCCATTTCAAGTAACAAATCAACATTCAGCTGCCGTTTAATAATACCAACGTAACCGATGCGCGGGTGGGGAATACCCACCATATCTTCGGGCTCATCCTTGGGGATGATATATTCACGCACATTTACCCCATTGGGAATGCGAGCAGTCTGTGAATTTAAATGCCCTTTTTTGGCCATCAGGGCAGGAGAAGAAATAAAAACCTGATCAACTCTTTTAATCAGGTTTTCCTCTCTGGGGGAATTAGGAATATCAACATCCGAAAAAGTATACTCGTCATCAATATGATAACAGCTTGCATCATAGCGTCCCCGATCCATCGCGGAGAAAAATGAATCTCGCCAAAGGTAAAGTACATGCGCCTTGCTACCTCGCTTTCGCAATGTATTCCTCGCGATGGCAAGACGACTATATTCACTGGCATAGTCAATCCATGGTTTCCCAAAACCGGGGAAAAAATAACTTCTGTCAAAAACTGAAAACCCATGCGGCAAATCCTGGATTCGCGAAGACAAAAACCGGTCACTGCGAGCCCCAAACCATGATTCATTCCACCATCCCACGGGGTTAATCCATACAACATTAAAATACTTTGCCAGCCGGGTTAAAACCTGATGACGAGACTCCCAGGGGCCACCCCACTCATCAGGCACAACAGCCGTGATGCCTACATCTGGCATACAGGGCGGACGATCATTTTTTAGCATTTTGTGTTTCCTTCGTCGCTAATTTTAGGGAAAACCGGAGATAATCTTCCAAGTACAACGGTATTAAGCACCTCACGTTGTCCGGACAATACCCTCAAAGCGGGTAATTTGCCTTATTAGCCGCATCAAGTCACCAAACAATTTTGTACAACCACCTAAGCCGCCTCATTGTGACGTGGCGGTATATACTCTTGGCGATTGAAATTCAAGCCTAATTGCACGCCCTGTTTGCTTCATGACAGCGAAAATGCAAGTAATACTTCTACTCGCGATTACCCCCCTGCTGCCTTTCCATCCGCCGCTTCATTCGGAGTTCATATCGTTCCGGGTCCGTTAATTTTAATTCTTCAAGTCGGGCATTACGTCGTTTTTGATAGGCTTCGCGCCTTTCTGCAAGCTCTTGTTTTCTTTGCGTCTGTTCGGCACGACTTTGTGCCACTTGCTCACGTTTTTCCTGTGCAATATCCAGCAGTTTTTCCC
>JAKISS010000091.1 GCA_021648485.1 Gammaproteobacteria bacterium | reverse complement strand
TATTATCAGCCGCAACGGAAACATTCAGTTTGTGCATCGCGGCGAAATGACCCGGGAAATGATAGAAAACACCATCAGTCAGCTGCTATAACCTACAATTTCTGTCATTCTGCCACGATCACTCCGGTAACGTCGGCGAAATCCGGCAAATTTTCAAAAGCGTAGACATTAAAATCCTATCGGGGCATACTGCGTGTGGCCTTATGCGGAAAACCACATGTTCAGCGCATTTATGTCTTTTTTCCTGCCAGTTGGCACCATAATTGGCAAAGCTGGACACAGGTATGTGCCAAACCGAAAATTCTGCCGTAAAAATCAGGTATAAAGCCCAACTGACCCGCTGGACTTATAGATAGAAAATAGAAAGCAATCACACCATGGCAAACATTCTCGTTCTCAATGGTCCTAACCTCAACCTGCTGGGCAGCCGTGAGCCCGACCACTACGGCAAATCCACACTCCCGGAAATTACCGAACATCTGGTCAACATTGCCAAGAGCGCTGGACACGCACTGAATCATTACCAAAGCAACGCTGAGCATGAGCTGGTGGATCGTGTACATCAAGCCGTGGCGGACAAGGTCGAATTCATCATCATCAACCCTGCTGCATTCACACACACCAGTGTGGCGCTACGCGATGCGCTGACCGGTGTGGCTATCCCGTTCATTGAAGTACATTTATCAAATATTCATGCCCGCGAAGCCTTTCGCCAGCACTCCTATTTTTCTGATATCGCTGTGGGCATCATCAGTGGACTGGGTGCCCAGGCCTACGAACTGGCGTTAGCGGCGGCAATAACCCGACTGAGCTAACCATACCGCTAAAAATAATATTCAAAACAACCTATTCACCGTTAACAAAAATCACAGGCACCAACAATGGACATTCGCAAAGTTAAAAAACTCATTGAACTGCTGGAAGAATCCAATATTGCCGAACTGGAGATTCATGAAGGCGAAGAATCTGTTCGCATCAGTCGTTATGGTTCCGGTGCTGCCGCTGCACCTGCGCCGATACTGGCCACTGCACCCGTTGCGCTACCAGCAGCAGCTCCCGATGAAACTGCCAGCAAAGAGGTAGAGATCAGTGGCCACAAAGTAACCTCCCCCATGGTGGGCAGTTTTTATCGTGCCCCTTCACCCGGTGCTGCCCCCTTTGTGGAGAAAGGCCAAAGCGTCAAAGCAGGGGACACTCTGTGCATCATCGAAGCAATGAAACTACTGAACCAAATCGAAGCCGACAAGGCCGGCACCATCAAGGCCATCCTCGTAGAAAACGGCGAGCCGGTAGAGTACGGACAAACACTGTTTATTATTGAGTAAGCGTATTGCCAACAACCCGAACAACCACATTTACAACAGACTCTGACGTAGACCCGAAAGTAGGCAAAAAACATGTTTGAAAAAATCGTTATCGCCAACCGCGGGGAAATTGCCCTGCGTATTTTACGCACCTGCAAAGAGATGGGTATCCAGACGGTTGCGGTACATTCCGAAGCTGACCAGGATTTAAAACACGTCCGCCTCGCCGATGAAACTGTCTGTATCGGCCCTGCTGCTTCGGCTGGTAGTTATTTAAACATCCCGGCATTAATCAGTGCAGCAGAAGTCACCGATGCCGTAGCCATTCATCCCGGTTACGGCTTTCTCGCGGAAAATGCCGACTTTGCCGAACGTATCGAGCAAAGTGGTTTCACGTTCATCGGTCCCAAACCGGAAACAATCCGCCTGATGGGTGACAAAGTGTCCGCCATCAAAGCCATGCGTAAATCCGGTGTACCTTGTGTACCCGGTTCCGACGGCCCTTTGGGAAATGACGAAGACACCAACAAACGCATTGCCAATGACATTGGCTACCCCATTATTATCAAGGCCGCAGCAGGTGGCGGTGGTCGGGGTATGCGCGTGGTACATTCCGAAGCCAATCTGGCCAATGCTATTTCACTCACCACCGCCGAGGCCCAGGCGGCCTTTGGCAGTGGCGTGGTGTATATGGAAAAGTACCTGGAAAACCCGCGCCATGTGGAAATTCAGATACTCTCAGACCAACACGGCAACGCCATTCACCTGGGCGAGCGCGACTGTTCCATGCAACGCCGACATCAAAAAGTGTGCGAAGAAGCCCCCGCCCCTGGCATCAGCCCTGAGCTGCGTGCCAAAATCGGCGGCCGTTGCGCCGAAGCCGCTCGCAAAATCGGTTATCGTGGTGCAGGCACCTTTGAGTTTTTGTACGAAAACGGTGAATTTTATTTCATCGAAATGAATACCCGCATCCAGGTAGAGCATCCCGTCACCGAAATGATCACCGGTGTGGATTTAATCAAGGAACAAATTCGTATCGCTGCCAACCTGCCGCTGAGTTATCAGCAGGATGACATCAAGATGCGCGGCCATGCCTTTGAATGTCGTATTAACGCCGAAGACCCGGAAAACTTCATGCCTTCACCGGGCACCATCAGTCAGTTTCACGCCCCGGGCGGACTGGGCGTACGTGTTGATTCACACATTTACAATGGCTACTGCGTACCACCCTATTACGACTCCATGATCGGCAAACTCATCGTACATGGGGATACCCGCGAAATCGCCATGGCACGCATGCGCACAGCCTTGAGTGAATGTGTTATCGAAGGCATCAAAACCAACATCCCGTTGCAGCAGGACATTTTTAACGATGCTGCATTTGCTGCTGGTGGTACGAACATTCACTACCTTGAGAAAAAGCTGGGGATTTAAAAGAACATAAAAAGGGCGGGTCATACGACCCGCCCTTTTTATGTGACTCTCCCATCACCTCAACTTATGGCGGGCAAGTCTCCGTTACCGGATAACTTTCTTGCGAAATGAGCCCCCTAGGGGTTTCAACTTTCACAATCAATGAACCAGTATTAGTCTTATCAGCCGCACCCGTTCCTTCAATATTTCCAGCAAAGGCAACAGCACCATTATAAGTAGTGTCGGCCTGGGTATATGAGCCACCAAAGACGATAGACCCGTGACTTGATGTTACCGTCACCTTGGTCCCTGCCGGCATAGGCTGTTGATGAAGGTCAGAATAAATAACAGTGAACGCTACTGCGCCATCACATGACAAATCAATGGGATTGCCGGCATTGAATTGCACCTGAGACTCATCAACAACATCTATGTAAGCCCCACTGCCAGACATCACCAAAACCAGGGTTTCCTGAACGTGCAAGCTCTCGCTGGTGCTGCAGAATGGGCTTACAGTACGATTACACAAGACTCCGTTAAAAGCTCCGTCGGCCGCATCATAACTACCGTTGGCATTAAAGTCGAAAAAAGGCTCAGAGCCTCCCCGCATTCCATTCTCATCTCCATCGATCCAAGCTTCTGGCAAGTCCGCCATGGTATCACCATCATCGAACACACCATTGCCATTAATATCGATAAAACTTTCTTCACCAACGACTGTAGCAACTATCGTGGCACGTCCAGCATAAGGCTGACCCAAAGGTGCGAAACCAATAACGGGTTCGATTGGATTAGAGCCCCCTCCTGTGGTTATACACTGATTAGGCCCCAGCGATGGATCAAGTATGACATCAGCAGAGTTCATAGTCTGTCCGCAAGGCCGTGGCGCCTGACTCGTCCAATTAACGCTGCATGCTCCATTAGTGGTGGTGCATGAACCCTCGATAGACCCTCCTTCTGTAGTAAAAGTCACTGCCGTACCGTCTGGCACCGGATTGTTAAACCGGTCCGCGAGACGTGCTGTGATTACCGATACCACACCATCATGATTCCATGCTTCTGGTGCCAGCACAGAGGCACTCAATGAAAAGCTGTCCTGGTCAGGAATACCGGTTGTCACTACCAGCTGACTTGACTGTGTCTGATAAGTATTTGCGTTCGAGGAAGTTGTCGCCGTGACACCCACTGAAGTCGATACCGTGCCCGATTGCACGACTGTTTGCACAAGACCGTTTTGATCTGAGGTTGCACTGGCTGGACTTAAGGACATACCACCCACAACGGTATCCAGTGAAAAACTCACCAATTGGTTTGCTACTGGATTACCTTGCGCATCCACTACACGAAAAATCACTGCTGAAGTTTCCGTACCACCACTACCGCCAGTACCTTGCAAGCTGATATTTTCAGGTGTCGCAGATACAAACTCCAGGCTTCCTACACTGGCGGCCTGCACTGTAAAGCTTCCTGTCGCAGTGAGCGTCGTACCTACATCGGCTGTAGCCGTAATCATATCGCTTCCGGTACAACCCTGCGCCAAATAGGTGCTGGATGCGATACCTGCTGTTGTCAGGACGGCAGCATCCATCGTTGCTGTACCTGCCACGACACAAGCCGATGTGAAATTGACGGTAACGGGTGTTGTGAAAGCTACATCGCCATTTGATGTTTCAACGATACTCACCGTTGCCGTCAATGTTCCACCTGCTGCCAAAGATGTAATGCCCCCAAGGTCAATGATATCCGGCGTAAATGAACCTGTGCCTACGCCGTTGCCCATATCAACCGTGGTAGTCGTTGCTGAGCTTGTTATTTGAAAATTCAGGGTTGCTGTCGCAGTTATGCCACTCACAGTGACATCTGCGGTAATTGTGCCCGCGCCGGATGTACCCCCATCTGACAGCACGACTGTCGCAAGGCCTGCTGTATCGGTGAGTCCCGAACCCGGCGTTAAAGTTCCGATGGTAGTAGCAAATGAAACAACCTGAGAGGCTACAGTCGCACCGTTAAGAGTTACTGTCGCTCTGATTTCGCCGGGGGACGCCGCAGATACCGAAGTGATTGTGTTGTTCGCCTGATCGAACAGGGCCAAACTGATTGCCAGGGAAGCAGTACTGCCGCCGTCACTACCCCCAGTGCCCCCACTACCCCCGGTGCTTCCGTTGTCATCGCCAGAAAAGGCGTCGTCGCTACCGCTACAGCCTGCGAGCCCAAAACTCATCACAACCAAAAACAGCATTATCAGTATTTTTTGGAATCTACCCATTATTATCACCCGGTGTTTTTACATATATCCCTGTTATTTTGCTGGATACACCCTAGCATTATCAGCCATTGAGCAATAGTCAGCAGAAACAGAGTGTGTACTAGTCATCTATTGAATTCAAGCAGGTTCTGAGCAGCTTTCAGGATCATCGACCTTATCCATAAAAAGGGTTTTGCCTGCGCATCCATCGAGCCTATCGGCATCATTACGCAATTATTTAGGGCAGGATCACAGTGCAACATTGAATACAAAGCACCAATTAACCGTTTTATTCTACACACAAAAACCTGATTACCCATTAACGCAAGCCAATCTGTACTAGCACTACACCGCCAGCAATGTTGTTGATGGGTTTTGTCGCAGAGATATCGCACGGTGGGCCAAGCATCACCTTAGCCCTGATAGTCATACGACCTCAGATGGATTATCTTTTTTCAGTAAATCCACATGCCACATCCCATAATTTAGATTGATAATATCTAAACATTCTATTTTACCAATAAATAAGCCATCACTATACTGCTTGCATGTTTCACCAAAACCCGTTTTAAAAACAAATCATCCGTTTAATTTCTGCAACCAGAGGACAGTAATATGAGCAAAAAAACATTCCCCAACAAAGAAGGCCAGCGTGTGCCCAACGTTACGCTGCATACCCGCCGTGATCACAGCTGGGTGGATCTCACTAGTGAGGGTATTTTCTCAGGCAAAACAGTCATCGTATTTTCATTACCGGGAGCTTTCACACCCACCTGCTCATCGTCACATGTGCCGCGGTTCAACCAGCTGGCTCCTATTTTCAAAAACCATGGCGTGGATGAAATCATTTGCATGTCTGTTAACGATGCCTTTGTAATGAACGAATGGGCGGCTGACCAAAAAGCAGAAAACATCACCTTTCTACCGGATGGCAACGGTGATTTCACCAGCGGCATGGGTTTGTTGGTAAATAAAGAAGACCTTGGCTTCGGCAAACGCTCCTGGCGTTATGCCATGCTGGTGAAAGATGGTGTGATCGAAAAGCAGTTCATCGAACCTAACGTGCCCGGTGATCCCTACGGCGTATCCGATGCCGACACCATGCTCGACTACATCGCCCCCGATGCCAAACGACCACTGGACGTGAGCATTTTCACCCGTCCCGGTTGTGAATATTGCGCCCAGGCCAAAAATTTATTGCAGCAACACGGCATCACCTACGAAGAATTGGTACTGAACCGTGATTACACCAGTCGCACCCTGCGCGCTGTAGCCGGTATCGACAGTGTGCCGCAGGTGTTCATCAATGGTGATTATGTGGGTGGCGCGGAGTCACTGGCAGAATGGTTTGCGGATGAGGACAACAATACCTGACAGCACTTCCCGTTAACAATCAGCACTCTTATCTGAACAGGAGACAATGATTGTTAGCGGGAGTTTCCGCGCTGGAGACACGCTTCACTTCAGTGATAAACTTCCGGTTATTTTATAGCGCCAGCACAGCCAATGATAAAAATTCTACGTAATAAACAGCTTTTGAAAACTCAGGAATAGAACACAATCATTTTGGCAGCCCTGCCATTACAAGTCAGCAACCACGTTAACCGCAACTTGTTTTTTACCCGCATCACATCTTCCATATATACCCATAGTGCTTCCAAATCTACGTTTTTGTCTTTCTTCACTTGCCTGTGATCCTGCTTACAGCGCAAGGCCTCGGAAAACTGCTCCTTATGATTTCAACTAAGGCGGCAATTACCCTGACAAAGGGGAACAGTGAATATTGAATACTTGCATTACACAGCTAAAGGATTGAAATGCAAGACCGTAATATAGTCTGAGATGAGACAGATGCGAATACAAAAAAATTTTGGCACTCCAAAATGCACCTTTTTAGTCAACTAAGTGAAGCTACCCAGATGATGCTAACAACAAAACAAGTTCTGAAAAATGGTCAGCATTTTTCCTGGCAGTTTGCGCGTCATTTCAAGCTATGCCTTTTTGGTATGGCAGTGATATGTTCTCCGCAAATTTTGGCAGGCGAGCCATTGCTGGATGAGCCCATCAAGCCAATCCCTCTGACAGTCGATGTGGACCCGAAAAAAGTGGCGCTGGGGCGCCTCCTTTTTCATGAACCCCGGTTGTCCGGAGACAATACGGTGTCCTGTGCAACGTGCCACGATCTGAAAACAGGTGGTGTTGACCGTACCAGGTTTTCTGTTGGTATAAAAGGTAGAAAGGGCATCATTAATACGCCGACTGTTTATAACTCCGGTCTGCTGTTTCGGCAGTTTTGGGACGGTCGTGCAGAGACACTGGAAGAGCAGGTCGATTCGCCGGTGCAAAACCCGATTGAAATGGGCAGCCAATGGCCCGATGTGCTGGCCAAACTCTACGATGATGACAAATATCCGGGTATGTTCAAGGCTATCTATGATGACGGCATTACCCGTGAAAACGTCAAAAATGCCATTGCCGAGTTTGAGCGCAGCCTGATTACACCCAACTCCCGTTTCGACCAATATCTGCGTGGCGATGAAAATGCCATCACTGCCAAGGAAAAGCGCGGCTACATGTTATTTAAGCGTTATGGCTGTATTTCCTGTCATCAGGGAGTCGCCGTGGGTGGCAATATGTTCCAGGTTTTCGGTGCAATAAATTCCTATTTCAAGGTGCGCGGGAACATTACCGAAGCAGATATGGGGCGCTTCAATGTTACAGGCAACCCGGAAGACAAACATGTTTTCAAGGTTCCCAGCCTGCGCATGGTTGCCCTTACCCCACCTTATCTGCATGACGGTACAGCAAAGACAATGCTTGATGTAGAAGATGTCATGTTCAAATTTCAGCTTGGCCGCAAAGCCCCGAAAAAGGATAAAGAGGCCATAGTCGAATTTCTTAAAACCTTGGCAGGTGAACACCCGGAGATGAAAAAATGAAGAAAGTATCCAGTATTTTTCTTCTTATAGGAGCAGTCGTCTTTAGTGGTGCGCTTGGGTTTTATCTTGTCAAAACCATGCCTGCTAAACAGGACATCGCCTTTGCGGACAATATAGAAAATATTAAAAAACTTCAGACACTGGATGCTGCCTGGTCACTGACTGCCCTGTATACATATTCCACACCAAATTCAGATTTTGATGACGTGGCGGCATACCTGCCTCGTGTTCGAGAATTGCGAAAAACACTGAGCATCAGTGATCTGGCAACAGGCGATGTGCCGGACGCACTCAAAAATAAACTGATGCGTTTCCTGCTGATTATCGAAAGCAAAGAGGAGTCCATTGAGCATTTCAAATCCAACTTTGCGGTGATGCGCAATTCACTGAAATTTTTACCCCTGGCATCACGCACCTTGAACACGAGGCTGCGTAAGATGAATGATAAAAAACATGCCGAGAGCATCAATGATCTATATGAACGGACCAATGCCTTTTTGCAGAGACCCGATGAAGGAACCCGGGAAAGTTTGTTGATGGACCTGAACAAGAAAGATGAAATCCTAATGGAGTTTCCGGAAAGTGTTGCCAATCCGCTGGGTAACTTTATTTCACATGCCCGGGTGCTGGTGGAGCGTAAGATTCAACTGGACTCCAGTATTGAACGGGTAGTCAACCTGAAAACAAACAAGATTGGTGATGAACTGATCGCACAGTACAAGGCTTATTATTCTGATGCCCTGGCAACGCAGTACGATGAAAAATTTATTCACTTTATCTTTAGTCTCATTGCAGCACTTTTGCTGGCGATTGCCGCTATAACAGGTGCAGTCATGTTGTTCCGCCAGAGCCAGGAGTTTGCTGAAAAACTTGAACAAGGTATTGCCGAAAAGACAGAAGCCTATGAGCATGCTGCTGGCGAAGCCAGTGGTTCAATGGTGGACAAAAACCTGGGCCAAAGCATGGAGGGAATGGGACGTATGGTGGCTACCGTTACCCATGAAATCAATACTCCACTGGGATACCTGGGAAGTAATTTGCAGGTTCTCCATAATGGTATGGAAAAAATGCAGACGTTGATGAATGAATTTTCCACGCTGAAAAATGACCTGAGCCGCATGGAAAACAGTGATCAAATCAGTGCGCGTATCGACAACTTTTCGATACTTGTTCAGAACACTCAGGATGAAGCAATGCTGGATGAACTACCCGAAATTGTCGATGACATGGAGGGTGGCATTGAGCAGATTCAGCATGTGATCAAGGATCTGGGTGATTTCAGCCGCAAGGATCGCTCAGATGAAGACTGGTTTGATATCAAGCAATGTGTAGAAAGCGCTCTCAAAATGGCGAAAAAGGAAATTACCTCGGGAACAAAAGTACAATTGGACCTCAAGGATGTGCCAGAGATTTTTGGGTCTCCCGCAGAAATGAATCAGGTGTTGATTAATCTTATCAATAATGCAGCCCATGCGATTGAATCAACCGGTCGTACCGATGGCCTGATCAAGATTCGTACCTCTCTTGAAAAGGAGCAGGTCATGGTCAGCATCATGGATAACGGCGAAGGAATTGATGAAGAAACCCGCCTGAAAATTTTCGAGCCATTCTTTACCACCAAGGATGTCGGTAAAGGAACCGGCCTGGGTTTGGCTATTGTGCGCCGTATTGTGACCAAACATGGTGGTAAAGTGCTGCTGAAATCCATTCCCGGCAAAGGCACCAACTTTGTCTTTGTGCTGCCAGTGAAGAAAAAACCGCAAGAATAAATAACCGTAAAGTCAACGAAAACCGGTGAAGATGGTTATGGGAATACAAACAAACATTCTGATTGTTGATGATGAGTCAAGAATTATTCGTACTCTGGGTCGCTTAATGCGTCCTCATTATCAGACCTTTCTTGCCAACAGTGGTGAAGAGGCACTGGATATCCTGCGCAATAACCGCATTCATGTCATTATCTCGGATCAACGTATGCCTGAAATGACAGGCGTTGAACTCCTTTCCAAAGTGAAGCAGTTGTCGCCCAATACCACGCGTGTTCTTCTCACCGGTTATTCGGATTTGTCGGCGGTAGTGAACTCGGTCAACGAAGGTGAAATTTTTCGTTATATTACCAAACCCTGGAATAATGATGAACTGTTCAGTGTTGTCAGGCAGGCGGCAGATATTTCACTCAAGCTGTTTGACATCAAGGTTGTACCAGAGAATAAGCCGGAAATCAGTGGCGATAACGAAACAACCTCGACCATCCTGACTCTGGATTCCAGTACCAGCCTGAAGCCCACCCTGGAAGGTATCATAGGCAGAAAAGCGCAGATTGCTTCAGTGACATCACCCACCGATGCCATGGACTATATTGCCACTCACGATGTCAATATCCTGATCACAAATTCGAGCGACAACCTCAAGGAGGATCTGGCTTTCGTCAAGGTAACCAAAGCCAATTATCCGCAAATTCTTTCAGTGGTGATTACGGAAGAGGCAGACTCACACCGTGTGATCAGCTTGATCAATGAAGGACAGATTTATCGTTACCTCATTAATCCCGTCAATCTGGGCTTATTGAAAATTTACCTGTTGTCAGCGCTGCGTTATCAAAAGAAACTTTTACTGCAACCGGAATTGGCGGTACGGCATCAGGTCGCTGAAATCCAGGATGAGGAAGGACGCAAGCTTGGTGCTTCGCTGTTCCAGCGACTGCGTTCTTTTTTTGGCAGCCACGCAAGCCCTATGGTTTGAACCCGGCCTCTCCGGCCCGGTGAACGTTTCTTTAAGTCCGGTCCATTGCGATATTTGTACGACATGAAGAAAAGGTGATTGTGGGGGATATATACCCGCAGAATTCAGGTAATGGAAAAAACGGCTTCTTTTCCTGTGCGCCCCTTTGTGCCTATCTCACCCAGCGGAGTAACACGCATGAGCTGCTCAACCATTTTTGCTGTTTTTTGACAAATAACAATAGTGGATGACAATTCTTTATTGGCCAATCCAGACAGCCGAAATGCAAGATTAGTGCTATCTCCTACCAATGCAAGATTTTCGGAGCGCACACCATAGTGAGACACCGTGACCGGGCCGGTAGCAATCCCCCAGCCCAGTTTCAAATGGCGTAATGTTGAAAACTTCTCGGGTAAATTGGAAAATAGCGCGATAGCTGCCTGCTTCTGAAGCAGGGCCGCATGACAGGCACTCTGTACGACCGTTAAATCGTTCTTGTCGTTATGCTCCCAAAAAGCAAAAATGGCATCGCCTGCAAAGTCTTTCACTGTGCCACGGTTTTCATGAACGATGTTCGTCAACGATTCATAGAGCTGTGACAAGACCTCAAACAATAAAGAAGACTCTGTTTGTTGCACAAGGGTGGAAAAACCTCTGATATCGGCAACAAGATGGGTCACCGTTTCCTCTCTGGATAAAACCCGGGTGGTTTCAACCTGATTGACACCACCCGAATGATGGTGATCCGATTGCTCAGAAAAAACGACATGCAACTTTGTTGAGCCAATATGCACAACGTCACCTGAACTCAGTTTTTGTTCTCCACCCGAGGTAATGCGGACATTATTCACCCACGTCCCGTTCCGGCTGGAGTCCTTGATCGTCAGCGCATTTCCTGCACAAGTAATAATTGCATGATCTCTGGATACGTTGACATCCCTGATAAGAATCCGTTTATCCGCAGGTACTCCCTGACAAACCCGTCCAATATATAATCTTTCGATGACATTTATACGGTAACAACAACCCT
>JAKISS010000090.1 GCA_021648485.1 Gammaproteobacteria bacterium | reverse complement strand
TTGATTTTTTACGGGGCCACGATATCAAAATGAAAACGGAACCACGCACTCACCGTGATGGCGCGCGCAGTTTTTATTGTCTTGATCCCGATGGCAACACTGTGCAGATGATTTTTCATCCGCCACAACAGGTCAAATAGAAAAAGCAAAGGGGGAGTGATTTCGGGCAGCTTTCCATTTACAGCCAGAATGCGGTACGTGTCATGACTTTTGACGTGAACCCCATGAGTTTTTTTACAGGTTCGGGTAATTCTGCGCCACCGGCTTCCAGTGCCACTGTGGCGTGGTGGCTCTCATCCTCTTTCATCTGTTCGAGAATGGCGCGGCTTTTGTCATCATGCCCAGGCAATTGCGCAAGATGTTCTTCAAGGTGTTTTACCACCTGCTTTTCAGTTTCTGCAACGAAACCCAGGCTCCATTTGTCGCCCGCCAGACCCGCTAGCGCGCCGATGGCAGCGGAGCCTGTATACCAGGCGGGATTAAGTACACTGACGTGGGTACCCAATTCTTTGGCGCGTTTTTCACACCAGTCGAGATGGTCGTTTTCTTCCAGTGCGGCACGTTCCATTTGCTGGCGAACATGTGGTAATCGGGCGGTGAGCGCCTGTCCTTGATACAAGCCTTGTGCGGCGACTTCTCCAGCGTGATTGATGCGCATTAGCCGACCGGCCAGCTGGCGTTCAGTTTCGCTGAGTTCGGCTTCAGGTTTGTTCTGGGCGGGGTTTGCGCGCTCGGTGGTTTTTGGCTGACCGAACAGGGTGCGTATGCCGACATCGACACCCATGAGCAAGTGATCCAACGGGGAGTATTGGCGGTTTGATGTGTTCATCGTCATAGGGGGAGTTTAGCGCGTTTTGTCGGGATTTGGGTGATTAGTCAATTGCACTGTCATTATGCAGTTTCAAAATGCGATATATACCGTCATCCTGAAATTTTATATAAACAGGCTTCTGAGGCTGGTTCAGCCACTTGGTTATCTGACATGATAATTACCACACTTGAAATGCATAATGAGTATTCGTATCTTCCCTGTTTTGTAAAAGGGAGGTGTTTACGAAAAAATGCCTCGTGCTCATGGGGAAATACGTGCGGGAGATGCTGCGTATTTGGAATTTGATGGAAAAACTTTCATGTGTGGGTGCAAATCATGTGCAGAGCAATTGATCGGCAGGCATTAAAGGTACGTACCAAAATTATTGCACCATTGTTAGAAATGCAGTGTGTTGGTTTATGCGGAAAGCCTGACCCATTTTGTATAAGCATGCTTTGTTGACCCGGGATGCTTCTCATTCAATCAGTTTTAATTGCCTGGCTATTAATACCACCGGATGGGTGACGGTAATAGTCTGTCCGCGCTCGCGCAGTCCGGCAGCAAGGTGTAGCGCGCAGCCGAGGTTGCTGGTCACCAGAGTATCTGGTTTTTGTTGGCTTTTTTCAGCGGGGGAAATGTTATCAAGAGCATCCAGTGTGTGTGTACGCAGTTGCCGGGCAAAATCGGCCTGCGCCAGCATGTACTGACCGGCACCACCGCAGCACCGTATGTTTTGTGGCAGGGGGACTACTTTTAGTTCAGGAATGCGTTGCAGTAGGCGATGAGGCGCATCAGCCTGGTGCAGTACGTTTTGCAGGCTGCACGGGGTGTGCAGGGCGACGGTTTTGTGCAGTGGTGCGATAGGCAGGTCTGTCGGCCATTCTATTCCGGCGAGAAATTGACTGATATCTTTGATTTTGCCCACAAAGCTTTTCCCGTCCGGGAGTTGTTGTGAATATTCACTGAGCCGGGCTGTGCAACCACTGGTGGTATGCACGATGGCATGTACATCCAGTTTGGTAAAAGCTTGAAGATTTTGTTGTGCGAGGGCGGCGGCTTCATCTGTTTGACCATTGTGCAGAGCCATGGCACCACAACAACCTTGTGCAGGGGGTACTTGCACGCCGTAGCCCAGCGCATTGAGCAGACGGCGGCTGGCATCCAGTGCCTCGCGGTCAAAGACGTTGGCGATGCAGCCAGTGAACAGGGCAACATCACCGCAGTGGTTGGTTTCGGAGCTGACCGGATAATAGTCTTGCCAGTCGGGCGTGTCAGGAACAGGTGGCAGCAGGTTTTCTTTTTGTGCCAGTCCCAATGGTTTTAGCAGACCACTGGCGCGGGTGATTTTTTGCAATCCCGAACGTTGATAGATACGTAACCAGCGGATTGTTTGTGATGAAAGTGTTGGGAGTGCTGATTGTTTTGGCAGCAATGTCTTAGCTTCATTCATTATGTTGCCGAAATGCACGCCGGACGGACAATAAGCTTCACAGGCGCGGCAGCCAGTGCAATGTTCAAGGTGGGTTTGCACGGTGGCATCGGCAGTGAATTGGCCAGTGCTGAGGGCGGCTATGAGTGCAATGCGCCCGCGTGGTGTTTCGTTTTCGTCGGCGGTGAGTTGATAAGTGGGGCAGTGCTGGGAGCACATGCCACACATCACGCAACGATCAAGTTCAGCTGAAAGATTCATATAAGACTGAGGAAAAAGCCAGTAGTTGTCGCCTTGCTTAATTCAGTGGCTGCACTGATCCGGGTTTCACCTGCCCATCGAAGGCTTCGATGATGGCTTGTACCGTTGCATCATTATTGATGGTGGATTCTGCCTGACTCTGGCGGGCATCGACCCGTTTCTGCTGGCGTTCCGCCGGGGTTGCAGTGTTGGCACCTTCCAGTACGATGTTGAGTGTCACGTTTTTCCCCAGGTGTTGCCCCAGTGCTTTTGCCAAACCCTCTTCACGGCTTTTGCTCAACAGATATTTATGGTTAGGTGACATGCTGAACTGGAAGTTGTTGTCATCCCGCTGACTCAAAACACAGTTGGTGGCCAGTTGTTGCAACATGCCGGAAAGATTCATGGCGGCGACCATGTTTTCCCAGTCATCAGGCGCGGAGGATGTGGGCGGTATTGCTGGAATAGCAGATATAACGGGTGCGGCCGGGTTTGTTGTTGGCACGGGCTCTGCCACACTGAGTCCGCCAGGGGCCGGGCTGGGAGGGGATGTGGTTTGTTGTTGTACGGGAGCGGCTGCGACTGGCGTTGGCGCGGGTTGTGCGTTGGCCGGGCGGAATGCCAGCATGCGCAGCAATACCATCTCGAAACCACCACGAGAGTCCGGAGCCAGCGGCAGATCACGACGACCGATGAGGCCGATCTGGTAATAGAGTTGCACATCTTCAGGCGTCATTTTTTGCGCCAGTGCGACGATGGCTTCCCGGTCACCGAGTCCGTCATCAATAGCACCCGGGGCGCTTTGTGCGAGGGCAATGCGGTGCAAGGTGGTAATCAGCTCCGCCAATACACCGGCAAAATCCGGGCTGTGTTGTGCCAGTTCAGCGATACGTGCCAGCAGACTGGGCGCATCGTTGGCTGCCAACAGGTTTAGCAGGTCAATGACGTGATCCTGTTCAATAGTGCCCAGCATGGCACGCACGTCCGGTTCGCTGACTTTACCACTGCCGTAGGCAATGGCCTGATCCAGCAGGCTGAGTGCATCACGCATGGAACCGTCAGCAGCGTGGGAAATCAGCACCAGTGCGGCAGTTTCAAAATCGATTTTTTCATTACCTAGCACCTGTTCCAGATGGCCGCGAATCTGTTCTATCGGCAGGCGTTTGAGATTGAACTGCAAGCAACGGGAAAGAATGGTGACCGGTAATTTTTGCGGATCAGTGGTGGCCAGCAGGAATTTGACGTGAGGTGGTGGTTCTTCCAGGGTTTTCAATAACGCATTAAAGCTGTGGTTGGAGAACATGTGAACCTCATCGATGAGGTAGACCTTGTAGCGGCCTCGGGTGGGCGCGTATTGCACGTTTTCCAGCAACTCGCGGGTTTCGTCTACCTTGGTGCGCGAGGCGGCATCCACTTCAATCAAATCCACGAAACGGCCTTCGTTGATTTCGGTGCAGGCTGAGCATTCGCCACACGGCGTAGAGCTGACACCTTTTTCGCAGTTCAGGGATTTGGCGAGAATACGCGCAATCGTGGTTTTGCCCACGCCACGGGTACCGGTAAACAGGAAAGCATGATGCAGGCGGTCGTTGTCCAGTGCATTTACCAGTGCCTTGAGCACATGCTCCTGGCCCACCAGTTCAGTGAAAGTGCGGGGACGCCATTTACGTGCGAGGACTTGGTAGCTCATGTTTTTTTGGATTCTGATGTGGTTGAAAGACTAGGAGTCTGTCTGAGAATGAAAACCGTCGCGAGGGAAAGTCATTTTGAGTCCATTTTTTTGATCATTTGAGGCGAATATTGCGTATATTTACCGAAAATGATCAGGAAAATGGGCCAAAATGGCTTTTTCGCAGTCGATTTTTCATTCTCGGACAGGCTCCTGAGCATTGTAGCTGCGATTGGGTGCGGGAGGGTAGTATTTTAGCCGTAGGGTCAGGTAATCAGATTTAATAAAGATTCTCAGGGCTGGCTTTGGATGCAGTGCTAAAAGCACGCTACTTTTAAAAAGTCATGGGGTATTTCATGCAGTGAGCCGTAGCAATTGAGATTCTATATCTCTCTCGCGCATTGTTATCTTGTTTTTAGATTAACAAATAGAAACAAATAAGTTCCAGCGATAAGTTGTTTGGAGTAAAGTCTGCTCACTTCTTAAGTAGTTCAGACAAGTTACCTCCCCCCAGGTTGTTTGAGCGTTTTGAGAATCCCTGGCCGCTACCTTTCCCTCCCTCTGGTAGCGGTTTTTTTTGTCTGGGTTTTTTTAGGAGGTGTTAACCTAAATTAATCAGTTAAACCGTAGCGAGAGCGACTAAGGTGCGGAAGATAAAGCATTTTTCAGGTTATTTTGGACGAAAGCGTATCACCCATACAGTGAGTTCAACATGTTCTGAAAAACACTTTAGATTCTGTGCCTTAGGCGTTCGCAGTAGGTTTAACTGATTAATTTAGGGTTAACACTCGACTTCGGTTTTCATAGCCTTGCGTCGCATTCGCAGCAGATTGAACGGATGATTTTGCACAAAGTGTGTGTGTGGCAGGGAAAATAACTTATCTTAAAATAAGATTTTAATATAAATAATTATCACTTCCGGTGAAAAGTGGGGTTTGCTAAATTAGGGCACTTCCAAACAAACCCCCTATTTTGTTTGAACCCAACCGCACTGATTCCTTGTTGCCAGTGCGGTTTTTTTTGTCCGCAGAAACTGCAAACTGTTACTTCCCTGTAGATGTAAGGTAAATTTTTGTTATTTTATGTCAACCGATTTGCCGGCGCTGCGTTTGCAGATACAGAGAATGATTGTTGTGGAATTTTCCACCGTGGAACACTGGACAAAGTGACTCATGGCTGGCCAGAATCAAAACCACAGGACATAGACGATGCAGGAGAGAGGCGCTGGACAACTCGGCAGCATTGGATCAATTCCTCGCAAGCGTGGAGCAGCGGGCATATCGTATGGCGATAATCGCGACCAGCAACCGTGAAGATGCACTGGATATCGTGCAGGATTCCATGTTGCGTCTGGCCAAACGTTATGCCGACCGAGATGCCGAGCAATGGGGGCCGTTATTTCACCGCATTGTGCAAAGCGTGATTCGCGATTGGTATCGGCGTGCTGCGGTACGCAATCGGTTCCGGTTTTTTTTAGGCCAAAAAAATCAACGGGATCAGGGGTGTGAAACGGCGACGGAAGAAGACCCCATCGAAGCTCATTTCGCGACAGCTGAACCGGAGCCCGATGCGCAGTTGCAGCAACAGCAGGCCATCAGGCAATTGGATGCCGCATTGCACTGTTTACCTCTGCGTCAACAGCAGGTGTTTTTGTTGCGCCAGTGGGAAGGTCTCAGTGTACGTGACACGGCGCAGGCCATGGGCTGTGGTGAAGGCAGTGTAAAAACGCATTTTTCGCGCGCGTTGAAAGCGCTGCGTACACAATTGCAGGATCATTGGCAGGAGTATGAAACGTGAATGAACCAAAAGACACAGACCGTTTACTGAAAATGTCGAAAGCTACACTGGATCAGGCGGTGGACGCGTTGGACGACGCCACGCTGCGGGATTTGCGCCAAGTGCGTCGCGAAGCCCTTTTGGCAGGCAAACCATCAGCCAGTGAAAAACGTCGGGCCTGGTTGTTGCCCGTTGGTGGATTGGCTACCGCAGCCACCGTGGCGGTATTAACGGTATCGCTGTGGTTGACACCGCCAGAGAATGACCCGGCCACACAATTTCTGCCACTGGAAGATCTGGTTTTACTGGGAGATGCCGAGTCCCTGGAGTTTTATGAAGATTTGGACTTTTACTTATGGTTAGACGATGAAAAAGAAGCAGGGTGAGCATGTGAGTCGCGTGCTCATACTATGTGTGCTGTGTATACCATGCTTTGTGGTTGCTGAGGAAGCTCCCAGCCTTGAATTACTGGAGTTTCTCGGCGACTGGGAAATCGGTGAAAATGAATGGCAAGACCCGTTGGATTTTATGCAGGAGCTGGATGCGTTGGATGCGGAAACCCGCACCGCGAAAGTTGAGGAAGCACAAGATGCACAGTAAAAAATTGACATACAGTGGCTGGTTGATTTTATATTTATTGTTAGTGTGCAGTCCGCTGCTGTCACAAGCCAGTAATGCTGAATCATTAATAAACCCAGAGCAGACTGCTGTTACTAAAGGTAATGGCAAGGGTATTGCCTGGCGTTCATTGAGTGTTGAAGAACAAGCTCTGTTGGCACCCTTTGCAAAAAACTGGGAAGGCTTGCCGGCAGGTCGTCAGCAACGCTTGCGCAAGGGCATTAAGCGCTGGGCACAACTGACGCCGGAGCAACGAACCCGGGCTCAAAAACGTTTTGCCCGCTGGCAACAATTACCACCGGAAAAACGCCAGCGGGTGCGGAATCGTTTCGAACATTTCATGTCATTGCCACCCGCCGAGCGCAAGCGGTTGCGCGCACGGTTTCGTGGTTTCCGCAATTTACCCCCTGCACGACGTGCAGCTCTGCGTGAACGCTGGCAAAAAATGTCGCCAGCGCAACGACGTGCTGTGGTGGAGCGCCGACAAATGCGCCGACAAATCAATCGCCAGCAACGACAGGAAATGCGCCGGGAAATGCATCGTCAGCGGCGTCATTGAATACACCGCTCACAGGCCCGCGAATAGTCGTTAATGTGCGTATAATCTGTGTTTTTTTACCTGCCGACTGGCGGGTACTTAGGGACAGGTTATATTTTGCAGCGGTGGCATTTCATTTTGCCGCACCTTTTGGGCGCGGTTCTGGCAGGGGCATCCATAACAGTGCAAGCCGATGGTTTGCCATCGACGCTTTCTTTTGAGGGGGGCGGTGATTTTCAGGGTAGTCGCGATTATTATTTCGATCTGGATTATGCTTTCGTCGATGACTTGCGCTTGTTGGCCTCGGTGGCGCGCAATCGTTCCGACAGCCAGAATAATCCCATCACCACCCGCAGCGTTTCACTGGGATTTCGTTCGGACCCGCTGGAACCTCTGAGTGTTGGTATGGATCTGGAAACCTGGGGTAAAAAAGGGTCTCTGGAAACAGACACTCTTCGGGTCGTCATGGATATCAATCTTCAACATTGGCAATTTTCCCTGCGACCGCAATGGCGTACGCTGACCTTTGACAGAGACTGTGTCCGACCAGGCTGTCAGGAGGCGAAGAGCACAGGCGCGGCGTTTAATGTGAGTTATTACACCGATGGCCCGTGGTCATTTTCGCTGGGTTTTGCCCGCCATCAATATGATAAAAAAGTGGAGCTGCTGGCGTCGTACCCGCGTTGGCAACGCCAGTTTTCGGCAGCTGCATTGAATCTTTCTACCGGCTTGGAAGATCGCCGCCACAGTGTTGCGGTTTTCTATTTCAGCGGTGATACCTTGTGGCGTTTTTCATGGCTTAAAAGTATTTCCAAGGTTACGGGTGAAGCCGGTTTTATCTATATGCTGGGGTTTTCCACTGACCTTGGCGAGCAATGGCGTTTGCGTTTGCGGGCAGGCAATCAAACCCTGGAAAAGGGTAAAGATCCGGTAGGTTTTGCCGGTGCAGGATTGGCCTATAGCTGGTAAAACACCGCCGTTTCTTTCTTCTGAATAAAAGTATTTTCTGTGTCAACCCATTGACCGGCCCTGCGTTGTACGGGATGAACATCTGATTTTATCCGAACACAAACGTACACACTGATCAGGAGATCATCATGAAAATATTTTATCGGCAATGCCGGAATACGGCAGCCGCGATGCGGAGCCATTTTTTACTCAGCCTGTTTTTATTGTTTATCAGCATATCGCTGGTGGGCTGTGGTGCGTCCAGTGACAGCACGGCAGAGGCAGAAGGTGATGGTGAAATTGTGATTGGCCTCACCGATGCGGAAGGTGATTTTGCCAGTTATACCGTGGATGTGTTGTCGCTGACACTCACCAAAGCCAATGGCGCAGTGGTGGAAACATTACCCTTATCGACCCGCGTGGACTTTGCGCAATACACCGAAATGACGGAGTTTTTGACGGCAGCCACGGTACCCAATGGTGTTTACGTCAAAGCCAGCATGGTACTGGATTACAGTGATGCCGATATCTGGGTGGAAAATGCGGCGGGTGACGCGGTGAAGGTCAACGACATCGTAGATACCGATGGCATGCCACTGAGACAACTGGATGTGGCGGTGAATCTTGAAGGTCGTACCAGACTGGTGATCGCACCAGGTATTCCCAGTCATCTCACGTTGGATTTTGACCTGAAGGCATCCAACAAGGTGCGTTTTGATGGTGCCGGTGTACCAACGCAAGTTGTCGAGCCTTTTTTATTAGCGGATGTGGCGCTGGAACGGCCCAAAATACATCGCTTGCGCGGGCCATTGGCCAGCGTTGATGTAGAAAATAGCCATTTTGATGTTATTTTACGTCCTTTTCATCATCGTTTGACGACAGATCGCCACCGCCGTTTTGGACAACTGGAAGTAGTTACCAATAATGCGACGTTGTTTGACATCAATGGCGATGATTATCAGGGACGTGCAGGACTGGTTGCACTGGACGAGCAACCACGATTCACCGCAATCATTGTTATCGGTGATTTAAAGCTTAACCCTCGCCGTTTTGAAGCGCGGGAGGTCTATGCCGGTTCCAGTGTGCCGGGTGGTGAACTGGATGTAGTAACAGGTAATGTGATTGCACGCAATGGTGATTCGCTTACCGTGAAAGGTGTTACCCTGATACGTGCTGGCGGCAGTGTGATTTTTAATGATGAAGTTATCGTGAATATGGGTGATCTGACTCAAGTGAAGCGTCAGCTCTCCATGGGTACGGATTACGACATCGATGATGTTTCTGTGGGACAACGAGTACGAGTGTTTGGTGTGCTGACAAACGACATGACCACCCGGCTGGAAATGGATGCCGGTGTCAACAATCGGGGCCGGGTGAAAATGCGTTTGACCACATTACGTGGCACGGTGCTGGATGTGGTGGGCATTCCCGAACAGCCGTTACCATTTGTGCTCGACTTACAGGCCATTGATGGTCGCCACATTGGTTTATTTGATTTTAGCGGTACGGGGGATGAACCAGCCAATGACGCTGATCCTGCCTTTTACGAAATTGATGTGGCAACACTGGATATGAGTGGGTTGATCAGCGACACTCCCGTAAAAGTGCGTGGTTTTGTGCGATCTTTTGGACAGGTGAGCACAGCTGCTCCCAGTGATTTTGCAGCACACACGATTGTGGACGTAACGGCACTGAAAGCGGTGATGACCATTGGCTGGGTTCCGGCTTCATCAACAGCCATTGCCGGTAGCTCTGCGGACAGTTTGACGCTCAGTCTGGAGGGTGTGGGCAGGTTTCATCATGTTGCCCGCGCCAGAGTGGCCATTGATCTTACTATGGCAGATACAGCACCCCGCATTGTGCCTCGCAAAAACGGTGAAGGCATGTACAGGCTTGTGCAATCGGGTGTTGTTAGCGTGCACACCGAATTTGCAAGGTTTACGGCTGAACTTGAAACTCGTCTGCGGGATGGCGCACTGGTGAAGCATGTTTCAGCAAGCGGGCCGTATAACGATGCCCGTGCCACGATCACTGCGGGATTGGCAACGGTGGTACTCGAATAGTCAAATACACACGCCACGCTGGCGTTATTGTTATGCTTTGAAGCAGGTTCCCGTGATAATAAGGGAACCTGTTTTTTTATGTGTATTTTCCAAAAACCGGATTAATTTATCATCAGGAGAACATGATGTTCGCACAGGAAACATTGTCTGTTACAACACGAGGGCGAGGCAGCTATAACGTCACCAAAGATGTGCAACAACTCGTAGCAACAACAGGTATCAAAATCGGGTTGTGTCATGTGTTTGTTGTACACACCAGTGCATCGCTGATGTTATGTGAAAATGCAGACCCCGATGTGCGGCAGGATATGGAAACCTTTATGGCGAAACTGGTGCCCGATGGAGATGCCATGTTCCTGCATCGGGATGAAGGCCCGGATGACATGGCAGCCCATGTACGTACCATTTTGACACACAGCGATTTGACCTTGCCGGTGACGGAAGGTCGTTGTGCCCTGGGTACCTGGCAAGGGATATTTTTGTGGGAGCATCGCACTATGGGGCACGAGCGGAAAATGATTGTTACGGTGCAGGGGGAGTAAATTTTATTCGTTTAACGGCCATACATGCTTGGTGGCCATCAAAATGATCATGTCATGATGTATAATATATCTGATATGGATATTGTATTATCAATGGACATCTATTTGGTGCAGAATAGGGAGATTGAATCAAAGGGACGGTTCCATTGAAACTGACAGATATCAGTCAAGCTCGACAAGAGCGCTTGTCACATATTGATTTCAAAGCATTTTTTTTCGGAATCGTGGGTAGAATTGACCTTGTAAGCCGTTTTGGTATCAAAGAGGCTTCGGCTACCCGTGATATCGCTTTTTACAGGGAATTGGCCCCCGGAAACCTTGAATACGATACCAAATCTAAAGCCTATGTCATTAAACCAGGCTTTACGTCAATGTTTGAATATTCGCCACCACAAGTGCTGGCTGCATTGTCGTATGGGTTTGGCAAGGATTTTGTGGGTATTCATAAAACTGTTGTCCCCTGTGAAATGCCCGCCAACCTCAACCACCCCAAGTTATCGGTACTTGCCGTATTGACCAGAGCAATACATCAGGGTAAAGCCGTGCGTATTCACTACCGCTCGATTGAATCCGGCCCAGGTCAATGCGAGATTGTTCCATTCGTTCTGGTGGACAATGGTTTACGCTGGCACGTAAGAGCCTACTGTCGCAAACGTCAGGCATTTACCGATTTTGTGATTACCCGCATCAGTGAACCGAAACTGATTAAGGGTGAATTGCAAGAACATGAAACCCGGGAGGCAGATATTCAATGGAATCGCATAGTGGAAATGGAAATCGTACCACACCCTGAATTACCGTATCCGGAAACTATTGAAGCTGACTACGGAATGAGGGTGGGCGCACTTAAGATTAACGTACGCGCCGCAGTGGCTGGTTATGTGCTCAGAAGATGGAATGTGGATTGTACAGAAGACCACTGTCTGAAAGGTGCAGAGTATCAATTGTGGTTACGCAATAGAGCTGCATTGTATGGGGTGGAAAACCTGATATTGGCACCGGGGTATGATGGCTAACATTCGGCTAAAAGAGAATCAGCTATGGATTTTATTGATAATATAAACCAGCTCTTAGGCGACAACCTGAAGCAGACTATCAAACCGGGTGCTCGGCTGAAAATTGCTGCATCCTGTTTTTCGATCTATGCCTACGAAGCCTTGAAGAGAGAGCTTGAAAGCATTGAATCACTGGAATTTATATTCACATCCCCTACGTTCGTGCCAGAAGAAGTTACCGATAAGGTCAAGAAAGAACGTCGAGAATTTCTTATCCCAAAGAATGAACGGGAACGTAGTATCTACGGCACCGAGTTTGAAATAC
>JAKISS010000012.1 GCA_021648485.1 Gammaproteobacteria bacterium | reverse complement strand
ATTATTACGGTACGGAAACAGCACTGAATCAAGTGGCAACAGTGAGTGTTGCCGATGCGCGTATGTTGACAGTGACTCCCTGGGAAAAAAACATGGTGCAGGCCGTGGAAAAGGCCATTATAACCTCCGATCTGGGCCTGAACCCGGCCACTTCAGGTACGGTGATTCGTGTACCGTTGCCTGCATTGACTGAAGAGCGTCGTCGTGATATGACCAAAGTGGTGCGTGCCGAAGGTGAGCATGCCAAGGTAGCGATTCGTAATATTCGCCGTGATGCCAATAGTGATTTCAAAGAACTGCTAAAAGAAAAAGAGATTACCGAAGACGAAGAACGTCAGGCTGAAGCGGCTATTCAAAAACTGACAGATAAACGCATCGCTGAAGTGGATGTGTTGCTGGAGGCCAAAGAAAAAGATTTGATGGAATTATAATTTTCTATTTCCTTTATTATTACTGACCCTATATTCGATTAGTGAGCCTCTCGTGTCATCACGCCATCCCCTCTTTGTACCCTTTGCCGCTCAATGGCGGCGTATTCGTAATGTAGGTTTGTGATGGTAAACGACACCCCCTCTGACACATCTTCTTCCGCGCTTTCTGCCGGAAAGCAAAACATCCCCCGACATGTTGCCATTATCATGGATGGCAACGGGCGTTGGGCAGAAAAACGGAATCAGCCTCGTATTATGGGGCATCGTGCCGGTGTGGAAGCAGTGCGTGGTGTGGTGGAGGGCTGCGCAAAAGGAGGCGTTGACGTATTGACGCTATTTGCCTTCAGCAGTGAAAATTGGCGTCGCCCAAAACAGGAAGTGGGTCTGCTCATGGAGTTATTCATGACAGCACTGGGACGGGAAGTGAAGCGTCTGCACAAAAATAATGTGCGATTGCGGGTGATTGGCGATATCAAGGGATTCAGCAAAGCGCTGCAAAAACGTATTGCCGAAGCACAGGTACTCACGCAGAGCAACACCGGGCTGACGGTTGTCGTAGCGGCCAACTATGGGGGACGATGGGATATTACCCAGGCGGCAAAATCACTCGCCACTCAAGTGCAAGCCGGTCAATTGAATGTAGATGACATTACGCCGGAACGCATGGCTGATGGTATGTGTCTGGCAGACTTGCCAGAGCCGGATTTGTTTATTCGTACTGGTGGTGAAAGCCGCATCAGTAATTTTCTGTTATGGCAGCTGGCTTATACCGAATTTTATTTCAGCAATATTTTATGGCCGGATTTTAATCTTGATGCGTTGAACGATGCCATTGCGTCGTTTGCCACTCGACAGCGTCGTTTTGGTCGTACCGGCCAGCAGGTTGAACAGAATAACAAGGTCTGCGAAACGGAATGCTGAAACAGCGCCTGATGACGGCCGCCGTTCTGGTACCCCTGGTGATATGGGGCATCTTGAGCCTGCCGACACCTTATCTTGCCCTGGTGCTTGCCCTGTTTATCGTACAGGGTGCCTGGGAATGGACAGGCTTTATGCAACTGAAGGTGGTTTGGCAGCGTATTCTCTATGTTGCGGTCGTGGTGCTGGGTCTGGCCTGCATCTGGTTTTTCCAACAAGACTCTTTTCTGGCAGGCGCTAATACCGACTGGTTGGCTTTACCCATACTGAGTCTGTTTTGGTGGTTGTTGGCAACAGTGTGGGTCTTGAATTATCCGCGTACGGTGCAGCGTTGGTCGTCACGAGCAGTACTGGTGCTGATTGGTCTGTTGGTATTGTTGCCCACCTGGTTGGCGGTAGTCGGTTTGCACGCCAGTGGTGAGCAGGGGCCGTTGTTGGTGATGTATCTGTTGAGTCTTATCTGGGTGGCAGACTCTGGTGCTTATTTTGGTGGTCGGGCGTGGGGTAAACGCAAACTGGCACCGGCAGTGAGCCCGGGGAAAACCTGGGAGGGTGTGGGCAGCGCAGTGGCCATCAGTACGCTTTATGCCATTGTGGCGGCTCAGGTTTTGGGGTTGCCCGGGAACCTGTGGCCGGTATTCGTTGTCTTGTCGCTGGTGACGGTTATTTTTTCCGTGTTGGGGGATCTCACCGAAAGCATGTTTAAACGCCATGCCGGGATTAAAGACAGTGGTACCCTGCTACCCGGACATGGCGGTGTACTGGATCGCATTGATAGCGTTACCGCAGCTGCCCCCATTTTTGTGGTGGGACTTTGGTTGACAGGGTTAACCGGAACCAGTGTAACGTGATGGCCGTTATTCCCACAGGCCCGATTGGCGTCACCGTTTTAGGCGCTACGGGTTCCATCGGCGTCAGTACACTGGATGTGATTGCCCGGCACCCTGAGCGTTATCGCGTGGTGGCATTAACCGCAAATACACAGGTTGATCGACTGTTTGAACAATGTCGAGCCTTTGCGCCGGAGTATGCCGTGCTGGCTGATGCCAATGCTGCAGAGCAGTTGCAACAGCGATTGCGAGCAGCTGGCCTGGAAACCACGGTGTTAAGTGGGATAGATGGCCTGGAGATGGTTGCGGCGCTGGAACAAACCCGACAGGTGATGGCGGCTATTGTGGGTGCGGCCGGATTGCGCCCGACATTGGCTGCCGCGTATGCCGGAAAACGTATTTTGCTGGCAAATAAAGAAGCGTTGGTGATGTCGGGGAAAATTTTAATGAATGCCGTGCGGGAAAACGATGCTGAGCTGCTACCTATCGACAGCGAACATAATGCCATTTTCCAAAGCCTGCCCGGCGGGTATTCCTGTGCGCAAGCGCCGCGTGAATTGCAGACACTGGGCGTGCAAAAGATATTATTGACGGCATCGGGTGGGCCATTTCGTACTATGGATAAAGCTCAGCTGGAATCCGTTACCCCGGAGCAGGCTTGTGCGCATCCCAACTGGAGCATGGGCCAAAAGATTTCTGTGGATTCGGCCACGATGATGAATAAAGGGCTGGAAGTGATTGAGGCATGCTGGTTATTTAATACCAAACCGGAGCAAATCCAGGTAATGATCCATCCACAAAGTATTGTGCATTCCATGGTGAGTTATAACGATGGTTCGGTTTTGGCGCAGATGGGTAATCCAGACATGCGTACCCCTATCGCCCACGCCATGGCCTGGCCGGAGCGTATGGTATCCGGTGTTGCTGCACTGGATTTGTTTGAGGTGGCACAACTGGATTTTGAACGGCCGGATATGAAACGTTTTCCCTGTTTGCAGTTGGCGTACACGGCCGGTGAAACAGGGGGTACCGGGCCTGCAATTTTGAATGCGGCGAATGAAATTGCGGTGCAAAGCTTTCTGGATAAAAAAATACGTTTTACGGATATCCCCAACATTATTTCCCGGACAATGGAGCAAAGCACGATTGAAAATGGTGAAACTCTGGAAGCGGTATTGACCGCTGATGATGCTGCACGTAAAACAGCAATGGCATTCGTATCGGCGCTGACATCAGGTGAACCAAAATGAATGCATTTATTACTTCAGCGCTGGCGCTGATCGTGACGCTGGGCATATTGATTGCTTTCCATGAGTTTGGCCACTTCTGGACAGCGCGCAAACTGGGTGTGAAGGTATTGCGTTTTTCAATTGGTTTTGGCAAACCGTTATGGTTGCGACGTTACGGACCTGATCAAACCGAGTTTGTGATTGCCGCCATCCCTCTGGGTGGTTTTGTAAAAATGCTCGATGAGCGCGAAAGTGAAGTGCCCGAAGAAGAAGTGCATCGCGCCTTTAACCGACAATCAGTGTGGCGTCGTTTTGCCATTGTGGCGGCAGGGCCGATTTTCAATTTTATTTTTGCGATAGTGGCTTTTTGGGTAATGTATCTGATTGGCGTGCCGGGTATTGCGCCCATTGTTGGCGAAGTAAAACCGGACAGCGCGGCTGCGGTGGCAGGCTTTCATGTGGGGGACCGCATTACTGAAGTAAATGGCACACAAACACCCACCTGGGCAGTGGTGCGCATTAACATGCTGGATGCGGCACTGGGTGACGATGACATTGCTGTGCGTGTCGAAGACGCGGATGGCAATACACAGCGATTGCAGTTGTCATTACTCGGCGTGCCGAGTGAAGTCAAACAAAAAAACCTGTTGGGATATTTAGGCGTTTTACCTGTTCGTCCTGCATTGCCCGCGACGCTCGGTGAATTGTCACCGGATGGGCCAGCTGTTCTGTCAGGCCTGAAAGCGGGTGATCATGTTTTGCGTGTCAATGGCGAGCCCGTAACAGACTGGATGGCTTTAGTGGATGTAGTGCGTGCGCATCCTGAGCAGGCATTGGATGTCGAATTTGAACGCAATGGTGTTGTGCAGTCGCTCGTGGTAAAAACGGCCAGCCATAAAACAGATACAGAGACCATTGGTCGCATTGGTGCAGCACCGGCACTACCCGGGCCGCTACCGCCGGAGTTGATGGCGCGTGAAGAATATTCCCTGTTTGAAGGCATGGGCGTTGCAATAGCAAAGACCTGGCAGTTGTCAGCATTGACACTGCGCATGATCGGAAAAATGATTGTGGGTGAGGTGTCTGTTAAAAATCTTAGCGGCCCGATTACCATTGCCACTTATGCAGGTTATACCGCGAGTGCCGGTGTAACGGCTTTTTTATATTTTCTTGCAGTGGTCAGTATCAGTCTGGGCGTGCTTAATTTACTGCCCATACCACTGCTGGATGGTGGCCATCTGATGTATTACCTGGTGGAAATGGTGAAAGGAAAACCTTTGTCTGATGCAGTGCAACTCAAGCTGCAACATGTCGGCATTGCCTTTTTATTCATGCTGATGAGTCTGGCGCTGTATAACGATGTTATGCGTTTGTTTACGGATTGATTTGTTCTGAGGTAGAAAATTGAGCATTAAGTTGGGCATTAAGTTAAGCATTGTTTTACATAAAAAATGGCCGTGTTTAGTGGGCGCGATACTGTTCGCCATGCTGAGTGGATCGGTGTGGGCGTTTGAGCGGTTTGTGGTTCAGGATATTCAGGTGGTGGGTTTGCAGCGCATCTCTCTGGGCACTACGTTCAATTATTTGCCCATCAAAGTGGGAGAGTCGCTGGATGATGCCGGGGCAAGCGCGGTTATTCAGGCTTTATACAAAACCGGTTTTTTTGAAGATATTCAGTTGGCGCGTGAAAGTGATGTGCTGATTATTCATGTTGAAGAACGTCCTTCAATTGCCAAGATCGAGGTTTTTGGTAACGAAGACCTCGATACAGAAGATCTTAATACTGCGCTGAAAACTATTGGCCTGACGGAAGGGCGTATTTTTAATCGTTCACTATTGGATCAAATCGAGCAGGAACTGCATCAACAATATTTCAGCCTGGGTAAGTACGGCGTGAAAATTGAAACCAAGCTGGAAAAACTGGCGCGAAACCGTGTTGAGATTACCATTGATATTGATGAAGGTGATGCTGCAAAAATAAAGCAGATCAATATTATTGGCTCACACAAGTTTGATGAAATGAAGCTGCTGGATAAATTTGAACTTTCTACGCCGACCATGTGGTCCGGTATTTCCGGCAGCGGAAAATACTCTAAACAGGAGTTGTTGGGCGATCTGGAAAAACTGCGCTCTTATTACCTTGATCGCGGCTACCTGCATTTTTCCATTGATTCCACGCAGGTTTCCATTACGCCGGATAAACGCGATGTTTACATCAGCATTAATGTCACCGAAGGTGAGCAATATACTGTCAGCGAAGTGACGCTCAGCGGTGACATGGTGGTGCCGGAAGAAGAGCTGCGTAAGTTGCTCACTGTGCAGGCCGGTGAAATTTTTTCCCGACGTGCGATTGCAGAGTCCGGCAACCGGCTTAGCCAACGTTTGGGGATCGATGGGTATGCTTTTGCTAATGTGAACTCGATACCGGATATTAATGAAAAAGACCGGACTATCGCCTTAAACTTCTTTATAGATCCGGGGCACCGGGTTTATGTGCGACGGATTAATATTACCGGCAATACAAAAACACGCGATGGTGTGGTGCGGCGCGAAGTGCGTCAGATGGAAGGTGGCTGGTTGTCATCACCGTTGGTCGAGCGCTCGAAGATTCGTTTGCAGAAACTGGGCTTTTTTGATTCGGTGAATGTGGAAACGCCTGCGGTACCCGGCACCCGGGATCAGGTCGATCTCAACTTTGATGTTACCGAAGGCTCGACTGGAAATTTCACGGCAGGTTTGGGTTATGGTGATACGCAGGGGTTGCTGTTTAATCTGAGTGTGACGCTGAATAATTTTCTGGGCACCGGGAAACGTGTCAGTACTGAAATTAATAACAGCAGGGTAAATACGGTATACCGGGTGAACTATACCAACCCGTATTACACCGTTGATGGGATCAGTCGCGGATTTAGTGCGTACTCACGGTCAACCAATGCCCGAAATGCGAATCTGGTGAATTTTTCAACAGATACCTATGGCGCGAGTATGAATTTCGGGTTCCCGATCAGTGAATACAATCGGGCATCCTGGAGTCTGGGCTTTGAGAATACACGCCTGGATATTAATGAAGACACAGCACCCCAGTCGTATCAAGATTGGGTGAACAAGAATGGTGATGACTATAATTCCATCACCACGACAGTGAGTTGGTCGCACGATACCCGCAACCGGGCTATTTTCCCGGATAGCGGTTATTACAGTTTGTTATCGGCCGATATTGCGTTGCCGGGTGGTGATCTTGAATATTACAAATTGAATGTTCGGCAAAGGTACTATATTCCGCTGGCCAAAGGCACCAGCCTGTTTTTGGGGGCCGACCTGGGTTATGGCGCAGGTTATGGCGACACCACTGCATTACCGTTTTATAAAAATTATTATGCGGGTGGTGGTCGTTCGGTGCGTGGATACCGGGGAAATACCCTGGGGCCGCGTGATCCTGTTTCGGACAGGCCGTTGGGCGGGCCGATTAAAATCGTGACGCATCTGGAATTGTTTTTTCCATCACCCTTTGCGGAAACGGAACGAAGTTTCCGTTTGAGTACCTTTATTGATGCGGGTAACGTTTTTGCGTCAGAATCAGAGATTCAGAAAGAGAGATTACGGTCTTCATACGGTTTTTCTGCTATCTGGCTGACCCCTGTTGGCGCACTAACCTTTAACTGGGGTTGGGCCATCAATGCCAAACCGGAAGATGATACGGAGACATTCCAGTTTTCCATTGGTTCTCCGTTTTAGGGCTCGCAATTCGAGAGATATACCGGAGGGTAAATCCTCTGGTTTGGTGCGAAAACAGCGTAAAATTACAAAATTATTCAGGCATTGGGTTCGGTGGTATTTCATGGCATCATAGGGGGATGTCAGGAGCGGGGTTGCTCGTTATCAATTGTCTATGAGTGGAGATTATGTCAAAAAAAACAATCAGTAAGCGTGCTTTTCACTATTCCCGGGTATTGCTGTGTGTTTGCCTCGTAGCGTGGTTAAGCATGATTGGATCGGTTGCTGTTGCCGCCGAGATGAAAATCGGGTTTGTCAATGCGGCTCGCGTATTGGAGGAGGCTCCTCAGGCCGATGCGGCGCGCGTACGTCTTGAAAAGGAATTCTCACCTCGCGATAAAGAGCTGGTGGATGCACAAAAAAAGGTGCGCAAACTTGAAGAAAAGCTCACCCGTGATGGAGCCATCATGAGTGAAACCGAGCGACGTAAACTGGAGCGGGATATCCTTTCCCAGCAACGTGAACTCAAGCGCGGTCAGGAAGAATTCCGGGAAGATTTGAATATCCGTCGCAACGAAGCTTTCGATACCCTGCGTCGCCGGGTGTTTGAAGTGATCAATGATATTGCAAAAGCTGAGAAGTACGATCTCGTTATTAGTGATGGCGTGGTTTATGCTGATGATCGTATTGATATGACCGGCAAAGTGGTTGAGCAGTTGAAAAAAGAATTTGCTGCAAGCACAAAAAAATAGTCGATTTAAACACTAAATAGTCGCCCTGATGCCCGCGCTTACTTTGAAAGTCATTGTTGAGCGACTGAATACTCAAGGCCTGTCGGCACAGCTTTCCGGGAATGCCGATGATGAAATCAGGCGGGTGGCCTCATTAACCGAGGCCGGTGAGGGTGATATTACTTTTCTGATTAATTCACGTTTTAAAAAAGACCTGTGTAGCACAAATGCTGCTGCTGTTATTGTTATAGCAGAAGATGCGGATGCCGTTCCCACTAATGCTGTTGTGGTGGAGAACCCGCATGTTGCTTATGCTTATGTGGCAGCCTGGTTGTATTCTGATAATGATTTTTTGCCTGGCATTCATCCCACAGCCACGGTAGACCCGACTAGCAAGGTGCATGCCGGAGCTTTGGTTGGTGCCAATTGTGTTATCGAAGCCGGTGTCGTTATCGCCGCAGGGTGTCGCATCGGTCCCGGTTGTGTGATGGGTAAAAATACCACTCTTGGTGAAGATACACGTTTGGTTGCTAATGTGACACTGTGCCACGGCACACAAATTGGTCGCCGCAATCTCTTGCACCCCGGAGTGGTGATTGGTGCGGATGGTTTTGGTCTGGCCAATAACAAGGGAGAATGGCTGAAAGTGCCACAGGTTGGCAGAGTTGTTCTGGGTGATGATGTTGAAGTCGGTGCTAATAGTACCATTGACCGTGGTGCGATTGGTGATACTGTTATTGGGAATGGCGTCAAGCTTGATAATCTGATTCAAATTGGTCATAACGTGCGCATTGGCGCACATACGGCCATTGCTGCCTGTACTGCCGTGGCCGGTAGCGCGATCATTGGCAAACATTGTGCGATTGGTGGCTGTGTGGGCATTGTCGGCCACCTTGAGATCGCAGATAATGTTACTATCACGGGTATGTCGCATGTTTCGCGAGCGATAAGAAAGCCGGGGGTTTATTCTTCCGGTACGCCGCTGGAAGAAAATGCGGCATGGCATCGGAATTTTATTCGTTTAAAACAGCTGGACGATATGGCGCGCCGGTTAAAAAAACTGGAAAAGCGATTAGCTGCTTCTGAGCATCTTGATGAGACAAAAAAATAATGAGTGAGTCACTGGATACATCGCTAACCACGCTGGATATTTACGCAATTCTGGAGCATCTCCCGCATCGCTACCCGTTTTTGTTGATTGACCGGGTGACCGAATGCAAAGTCGGTGAACGGCTGGTGGGCTATAAAAATGTCACCTATAACGAACCCTGCTTTACCGGACATTTTCCTGATCGTGCCGTCATGCCCGGTGTGCTGATCCTGGAAGCATTGGCTCAGGCAACCGGTATTCTTGCCTTTCGCACCAGTGGCAAGGTACCGGATAAAGACTCACTGTATTATCTTGTCGGTATTGATAACGCGCGTTTCAAGCAGCCGGTTATTCCCGGTGACCAGCTGATGCTGGAAGTCGATATTATCAAAACCAAGCGTGGTGTCTGGAAATTCAACGGTATTGCAAAAGTGGACGGCAAAGTCGTGTGTTCCGCAGAACTGATGTGTGCCGAACGGGGCGTACAGACTGATTGAGGCAGAAGGTTCTTGATTCACTCCCAGGCCATTGTTGATCCTGACGCCCATCTTGCCAAAGATGTCAGTGTTGGTCCTTTTTCTGTCATCGGTGCCGGTGTGGAAATCGGTGAAGGCACGGTCATTGATTCGCACGTTGTGATTAACGGCCCCACGCGCATTGGCCGTGACAATAAAATCTATTCTTTTGCCGCCATTGGTGGTGATCCCCAGGACAAAAAATATGCCGGTGAGGCCACCGAACTGGAAATAGGTGACCGCAATGTTATTCGTGAATATTGCACCATCAGCCGTGGCACTACGCAGGATGTAGGTATTACCCGTATCGGTAATGACAACTGGATTATGGCGACCGTGCATATTGCCCATGATTGCCAGATTGGCAATCACACCATCTTTGCCAACAGCACCACACTGGCAGGTCATGTGATCATCGAAGATTACGTCATTCTTGGCGGGTTTACTCTGGTACACCAGTTTTGCAAAGTAGGTACACATTGTTTTACGGGCATGAACAGTGTGATTTCCAAAGATGTATTACCGTTTCTGATGGTCTCCGGGCATATGGCCAAACCACATGGTTTGAATACTGAAGGTCTCAAACGTCGTGGTTTTTCCAGTGATGCGCTGAGTCAATTACGCAAAGCCTATAAAATTATTTACCGCTCGGGTAATACATTGACGCAGGCTGTTACCCAACTTGAGCCCATGGCAGAAAATTGCGATGAAATTGCGCAATTGCTGATGTTTATCAAAAGCAGTACGCGCGGGATTGTGCGATAAGTGGCAAAGTCGCCGTTGCGATTTGGTATCGTTGCAGGTGAGGCTTCCGGTGATTTACTGGGTGCCGGATTGATTGCCGCCATCAAACAACACTATCCAGGTGCTGTTTTTGAAGGCATCGCAGGCCCGCAAATGATCGCCGCAGGGGCCAGCAGCCTGTTTCCCATGGATCGTTTGTCGGTGATGGGTATTGTGGAAGTGCTGGGGCGTTATCGTGAACTGTTGGGTATACGCCGCCAGCTGGCCACGCATTTCAAACAAAATCCGCCGGATGTTTTTATTGGCATTGATGCGCCGGATTTCACGCTGGGTCTGGAAAAACAATTGCGTGTCGCGGGCATTAAAACCGTACATTATGTCAGTCCCTCCGTCTGGGCCTGGCGGCAACGGCGGGTGAAAAAGATCGCCGCATCCACCGGTTTGATGTTGACCCTGTTTCCGTTTGAAGCGAGCTTTTACCAAAAATATCAGGTGCCGGTGCGCTTTGTGGGGCATCCGCTGGCCGATACGATTCCGCTCACAGTGGACAAGCAGGTGGCGCGACAGCAACTGAATCTGCCAACCGATACTGATATCCTGGCCTTGTTACCGGGCAGTCGTTCCAATGAGTTGCATTACCTTGCGCAGCCGTTTATCGAAACGGCTTGCTGGTTGCAGGCGCGACGCCCAGGCTTGGAATTTGTTGTGCCGTTGGTGAACAATGAGCGACGCACTCAGTTTGAGCAGGCCATGACAGAAATCAAGGCACAGGGCAGGGCGTTGCCCCGGCTGACCCTGATTGATGGCCAGTCGCGTGAAGTGATGGCCGCCGCCGATGTAGTATTGCTGGCTTCGGGCACTGCCGCATTGGAGGCCATGTTGCTAAAGCGGCCCATGGTAGTGGCGTACAAGCTGGCACCACTGACCTACTGGCTGGCCAAGCGCCTGGTGAAAGTAGAGAATGTTTCATTGCCCAATTTATTGGCCAATGAAACTCTGGTGCCGGAACTGATTCAGCATGAGGCAACACCGGAAAACCTCGGGCAGAAGGTGTTGGCCTATTTTGAAAATCCCACGATAATGAATAACCTGAATCAGCGCTTTACAGACATCCATCACACATTGCGGCAAGACGCGAGCCAACAGGCAGCGGACGCCATTTTGCAACAAGTCGCACAAGAGACAAAGGCATAACGGGATATGGGCACTCAATCAACACATGATTTTTCCGATGCTATATTGTGGGTGGCAGGGGTTGATGAAGTTGGGCGGGGGCCGCTGGCTGGCCCTGTAGTAACGGCTGCTGTGATACTTGACCCGGAGCAACCTATTTCTGGTTTGGCAGATTCCAAAGTGCTTAGTGAAAAAAAGCGCGAGATTTTGTTTGATGAAATTCAAATAAAGGCCAAAGCCTGGGCCATCGGTCGTGCCGAAGTGGCAGAAATTGATAAAATTAACATCTTGCAAGCGACCATGCTGGCCATGCAACGCGCTGTCGCCGGACTGGCATTGCAACCCGGGCATGTTCTGGTGGACGGCAATCGTTGCCCGGAATTGCCTTGTACTGCCGAAGCTATTATCAAAGGAGATGGTAAAATACCGGCCATCAGCGCGGCATCCATTATTGCCAAGGTGACGCGCGACCGTGAAATGGTGTTACTGGATGCCGAGTACCCCGGTTATGGTTTGGCGGGACATAAAGGCTATCCCACCAAAGTGCATATGGCGGCGTTACAGAGTTTGGGCGTAACCCCTATCCATCGCCGTTCTTTTGCGCCGGTGCGTAAGGCGTTAACACACGGTAAAAGTTGATTGGAATGGACTTTCCGCAGTAAAGCAAGATTGACGTTAATGGGGCTGGTTTAACGGTTGCAGGGACAATACAAAAAGAAAAAAAGGATAATAAATATGGCAAAGCTACCTCAGCTTACGGTTTGGGAGAAGGTTATCATCGGCGCACTGGGCGGTTTGTCTGCGGTGTGTGTCAAATTTCTTGGTCAGGATTACGCACTGCTTGTTGAACAGGGAGCGAATCTGAGTGCTGATCAGTGGTTTGCTTTTAAAGTCGGTTATTTTATTTTGACGCCGATCCTGATATTCCTGGGTGCGGTTTTGGCGTGGGTTTCGGATGAACCGAGTCGCATCAAATTACTGGCTATCGCTATCGCTGCTCCGGCAATGATTACAACGTGGTCGGGTGGGATTAAAACCAGCGATACTGTTTCAGTGGCAGGTTTCAGTTTTATTTCATCAGCGCATGCGGGTGAACAAAGTGAAAACAGTGAAGATGATGAGCTAAAGGTTGTTGACCCGATGAAACGTACCGCAATGAATTGGTGGGGCGCGGGTGTCAGCGGGATAAAAATGTTTTTTGGTTATGGCAAAGAAATTAAGTCGTACTATGTGGTTGCCGGTTCATTCAAAGACAAGAGCAGTGCTTTGAAACATGCGCAAGCCATCAATAATCGAGGCAGCATCTATCGTGCGCATGTGGGCAGTAAAGCCAGGAATGGTTTTTATCCTGTGCTGCTTGGTGAGGCTGTAACATTCAGTTCGGCAAACAGGTTAAAAAAGACCATTGTTGGTCAGAGAATTATTCATGATGCCTATTTAGTGTCATCTGAAAAAATAAAACCCCTGTTGGATTTTGATTTTCAATAATCCAGTCATGTCAGGGTGAGAGAAGGGTGTCCAGTTAGATTGCTGTCTATGTTGCAATGAGAGAACTGACCCCCTTCCTCACTTGGAGGGTTTTTAGGAAGGGCGGGTGATGGAGACCCAGGAATAACAACATTGTGGCGGGGCTGGAAGCGACTAAATGATATTTCGCGAGGCTGGATTCTTGCGCAAAGTATATAACTTATGGGTAATAGAAAGGTGTTGTGGGGGCCGAGGGTTAGAGACCCTTGGCTACCCGATTAGGTATTTGTTGTGGAGAAACCAGCCAGTAATATTACCTACTACAAAATATATAGGCCACTGTACAAAAACCAGAAGATCAAGAAGCTTTGATTCACCATCCGGTCCAGGCGCAAGATTTGTTATAGATACATAAGCATCATTAACAAACGGTGTTAACGCAAAAGTAAGTGTTATGGTAAAAAGTAACCCAACTACTACTGATGTTATATATTTCATTAGTTCACCTTCCAAAACCATATAGATTTTGAATCTTCAAAGTCTGACCACTGGTCTGAGACTGAATGAAGGCCAAAGCTTCCAATGCGGAGATGAATCCTAGCCCAAGACGATAGAGAGGTTATTCTATGTCCATTCCATAAATCAATATGATCACCACTTCTGTTTCGATGATTTTCTTTTTTTCCGTTAATAGTCCTTTGCCAATAGTCTTTGAAGAATATTATTCCCCTCTTTCCCGATAATTCCTTTGCGAAATTATCAGGGCTAACTTTTATGACTTTTTGTAATCCCGGAATTGGATATTTATTTAGGCCATTTGCTAGTTCTTCTGCACGTATGATATGGCCTTGTGATTTATCATGACCATGCCAGCAATGTACAGCTCCGGGAATTCGGGATGTAACTACTCCGCAGCGGGCTAATGAAACACCTAAACGAATAGCACATTGATTGGAAAAATTTGATTTTCCATTTGTCGTGCATGGATTATCATTACCAGTAATAGTTGGGTGGTTTTCCCATAATTTTTTAAACGTTACCATTTTCTCTCCTTAGTTTATACCTAACTTATTAGTATTAGGCACGTTTGCCCGATTATCCCGCAGTATTGCACGAAGAATCAGGCACATTTGCCTGCTAATCACTGAAAATCGGTCAATTTTCCCTGATAATTGATATTAGGGTGATATTTAGGCATACATATTTACCGGCTATTTTTCTCAAACTTTATTCCCCGGAAACCACTATGTCAACTCAGAATTCTGGAAAAGATTTATTGACAGAAATACGCAATTTGATGCGGCGTTTGCATTATTCCATCCATACTGAACGCACTTATTGCGACTGGGTGGCGCGTTTTATTCGCTTTCATCAGTTGTGGGGTAAGGGGTCAGTTCTCGGTGGGGTAAGGGGTCAGTTCTCGTATTGTCGTCTCTTCTCAAAATGAAATGAACGTCCTCACCGCCAACAGTGATCTGTCACTCTATTACAGCCAGTGTGATGTCGTACACTGGCCAGCATCATCCCCGGATTAACACTTCGGTTTGGCCTGAAAGTTTATCCCGGACTCACGCGGAAAGAACGATAATAGTAAACGTGGTGCCTTTGCCACTTTGCTGTTTACTTCAATCTCTCCGCCGTGTTTATGCACAATGCCGGAAGACAGGGACAGACCCAGGCCGGTGCCTACCGCGTTGGTGGTAAAGAAGAGGTCGAAGACTTTTTCATGTTTTCAGGATCAATGCCCGTGCCGGCATCCGTGATGCTGATCCATGCCGCATCATTGCTCTGGCGACTGCGAAGGGTAATCAGCCCACAGTCTTCAGTGGTGTGGGTGGCGTTGATCAGCAGATTCATGAAGACCTGGTTGATTTGGGAGGCAAGACATTCCACTTCGGGCAGTCCTCCGTATTCCTTGATGACTTCGGCCTTGTACTTGATTTTGTTGTTGATGATGTTGAGTGTGCTGCCCAGGCCATGATGCAGGTGGGTTCATTGCCATACTATTGGCCACTGAATCTGGTAACCGTGCGCGACGTAGCACCCGGATGAGGGCGCGCAGGATGTTTTCTGCGTTATCGACTGTGCAATTTCTATGGTTCGGCTGAAATTTTTTCTGCTCAGTTGTCCTTGTCAAGTCTTGAATGTTGGGCGCTGACACCGGAGAATTGCCCGATGAGTTTTGCTTTCGTTCATCTGCGCTTACACACAGAATATTCACTGGTAGACGGTTTGGTACGCATCAAGCCTTTGGCCAAAGCTGTGGCTGATAAAGGCATGCCCGCTGTGGCGGTTACCGACCAGAGCAATCTGTTTGCCATGGTCAAATTCTACCGTGCTGCCATGGCGCAGGGCATCAAGCCCATTATTGGCGTGGATATCTGGCTGGCTAACGACGATGAGCCCACCCAGCCTCATCGCCTGACCCTCTTGTGCCAGAACAACGCTGGTTATCGTAATCTCACCGAGCTGGTATCCCGCACCTATACTGAAGGTCAGCACCGGGGTATTCCTGTTTTGCAGCCGGAATGGCTGGAGGGCCACTGTGATGGTTTGATTGCATTGTCGGGTGGTCGTGAGGGCGATGTGGGCCGGGCTTTGCTGGCGGGGGACACGGCGCGTGTGCAGGTCTGCCTCAGCCGTTGGCAGCAACTGTTCCCTGATCGTTATTATCTGGAACTGCAACGCACCGGGCGACCCGAGGAAGATTATTATCTGCATGCGGCGGTGGCTTTGGCGTATTCGGCGGATTTACCCGTGGTGGCCACCAACGACGTGCGCTTTTTGCAAACCGGGGATTTCGAGGCCCACGAGGCACGGGTCTGTATTCATGACGGTCGCACGCTGGATGACCCGCGCCGCCCTAAAAACTACTCCGAGCAACAATACCTGCGTTCGCCTGAAGAAATGGCCGAGTTGTTCAGCGATATTCCTGAAGCGTTGGAAAACACGGTTGAAATCGCCAAGCGCTGCAATGTTGAGCTGACGCTGGGTGAAAACTTTCTGCCGGATTTTCCCATTCCTGATGGCCTTACCGAGGCCGAGTATTTTCGCCAGGAATCGAAAAAGGGGCTGGAAGCACGGCTCGACAAGCTGTTTGACCGAAACGCTGCGGATTTTGCGGAGATTCGCAAACCTTATGATGAACGGCTGGAGATTGAGCTGGGCGTCATCATCGAAATGGGCTTTCCCGGTTATTTTTTGATCGTTGCTGATTTTATTCGATGGGCCAAGAATAACAGCATTCCGGTGGGGCCGGGGCGTGGGTCCGGTGCAGGTTCGCTGGTGGCTTATGTGCTGACCATCACCGATCTTGATCCCCTGGAATACGATTTGCTGTTCGAGCGGTTTTTGAATCCTGAACGTGTGTCCATGCCTGATTTTGACGTGGATTTTTGTATGGAAGGCCGGGATCGAGTTATTGACTACGTGGCTCAGCACTATGGCCGCGAAAAAGTCTCGCAGATTATTACTTACGGTTCCATGGCCGCCAAGGCTGTGGTGCGTGATGTGGGGCGTGTGTTCGGTCATCCTTATGGCTTTGTGGATCGCATTTCCAAAATGATCCCTTTCGAGGTGGGTATTACTCTCGAACAGGCCATGGAGCAGGAAGAGCCCCTGCGCGAACTCTACGAGCAGGACGAAGACGTGACCACGCTTATCGATATGGCGAAGTCACTGGAAGGCCTCAAACGTAATGCCGGTAAACATGCGGGGGGTGTGGTCATTGCCCCCACCAAACTGACTGACTTCTGCCCGCTGTATTGCGAAGAAGGCGGAGAGAATGTTGTCAGTCAGTTTGATAAAGATGACGTTGAGGCGGTAGGACTGGTCAAGTTTGATTTTCTGGGGCTGCGTACCCTGACCATCATTGACTGGGCGCTGGACAATATCGAAGAGCAAAAGGGCAAAGATGCGCGCCCGGATATTGAATCCATCCCGTTGGATGATGCGCCCACTTACACGTTGCTCAAGGCTTGTAATACTACCGCTGTGTTCCAGCTGGAATCGCGGGGTATGAAGGATCTCATCAAACGCCTGCAACCGGATGCCTTTGAGGAAATCGTCGCACTGGTGGCACTGTTTCGGCCCGGCCCGCTGGGGTCAGGCATGGTGGACGACTTCATTAACGTCAAGCATGGCAAAAAGGCGGCGCAGTATCCGCATCCGGACATCAAATCCATTCTTGAACCGACCTACGGTGTCATCCTGTATCAGGAACAGGTGATGCAAATTGCTCAGGTACTGGCGGGTTACACTCTCGGTGGTGCTGACATGCTACGTCGTGCCATGGGCAAGAAAAAACCGGAGGAGATGGCCAAACAGCGCGAATTATTTACCAAAGGCGCGCTGGATCGTGGCGTGGAAGAAAAGACCGCCACTTATATTTTCGATTTGATGGAAAAATTTGCCGGTTACGGTTTCAACAAATCGCATTCGGCTGCTTATGCGCTGGTGTCGTACCAGACTGCGTGGCTCAAAACCCATTTTCCAGCCGCATTTATGGCGGCGGTAATGTCTGCCGACATGGACAACACCGACAAAGTGGTTACCCTCATCGAAGACGCACGGGAGATGAAACTGGACGTCGTTTCTCCCAACGTCAACGCCTGCCAGTATAAATTTACGGTGAAGGACGATCAGGGTATTTTTTACGGCCTCGGGGCTATTAAGGGCGTAGGTGAGGGGGCTATCGAAGGCATTATCAACAGCCGCCAGCAGGATGGCCCGTTTCGTGACCTGTTCGACTTTTGCCAGCGCATTGATCTGAAAAAGGCCAACAAACGTACCCTGGAAGGACTGATTCGCGCCGGAGCCATGGATGATCTCGGTCCTAATCGAGCCACGCTGATGGCTACATTGGAATCCGCTGTGCAGCGCGCCGATCAGCACCACAAAAATATCGCCAGTGGACAGAACGACATGTTTGGTGTCGCTGAGCCACAGGCAGAAGAGGAGGCCGGGCAGTTTGTTGTTGCCAAAGACTGGGATGATGAAATCCGGCTTACGGGTGAAAAAGAAACTTTGGGTTTATACCTCACCGGCCATCCCATCGATCGTTACGAAGATGAAATCAAGCAGATTGTCTCCCGGCGCATCGCCGAGCTTAATCCAAAAAGTGATCAAAATATCACCGTCGCCGGGCTGGTAGTGGCCATGCGTACCATGAACACCAAACGGGGTGATCGAATTGCCTTTATCACTCTGGATGATCGCACGGGTCGTCTGGAACTGGCGGTATTCTCTGAAGCCTACAATCGTCACCGTGATCTCATTGCCAAAGATCGTCTACTGGTAGTGGAAGGTGAAGTGAGCCTGGACGACTACACTGGCGGCCTGAAAATGAGCGCCAACAAAATCTACGACATTGACCACGCCCGTGAGGCTTTTGCACGTCAGCTGGTGCTGACAGTGGATCAGCAAAAAGCAGGCAACGGTTTCATTCGCGGATTGACCGAAGTGCTTGATCCTTTTCGGCAAGGTCACTGCCCGATACGAGTGGACTACCAGCAGGCGGGTGCTTCTGCACAGATTCAACTGGGTGCAAACTGGCGCGTACGGCCTACCGATGAACTGATGCGGCGACTGGACGACCTGGTGGGGCGGGAGCAGGTGAAAGTGGAATATTAAAACGGCAGAGAAAAGAGGAAAGAGAAAAGAGAAAAGAGTAGTATACGAGCCACTTTTATCTTTTCCCTTATTTCTTTATTTTGGATTCTTATGAACCTGAACTTTTTAGAATTTGAACAACCCATCGCTGAACTGGAAGCCAAGATCGAAGAGCTGCGCTACGTAGGCTCCGATGCCGAAATCAACATCACGGAAGAAATCAGTCGTTTGCAGGACAAAAGCCGCGAGCTGACCGAGAGTATCTTTTCCAGTCTGAACCCCTGGCAGGTGTCGCAGATGTCGCGCCATCCGCAACGCCCCTATACGCTGGACTACATCGAGCGCATCTTCACTGATTTTCAGGAATTACACGGTGATCGTGCCTTTGCAGATGACCGGGCCATCGTGGGGGGGGTCGCACGACTGGATGGCAAACCGGTGATGGTGATCGGTCAGCAAAAAGGCCGTGATACCACCGAAAAGCTCAAACGCAATTTTGCCATGCCACGCCCTGAAGGATATCGCAAAGCGCTGCGTCTGATGGAAATGGCTGAGCGATTCAAAATGCCCATTCTTACTTTCATTGACACCCCGGGTGCTTATCCCGGTATCGACGCCGAAGAGCGCGGCCAGAGTGAAGCTATCGCACGCAACCTGTTTGTCATGTCACAACTCAAAACCCCGATCATCTGCACCGTTATTGGTGAAGGCGGCTCCGGTGGTGCGCTGGCCATCGGTGTGGGTGACCGTATACTCATGCTGCAATATGGTACCTATTCGGTGATTTCTCCTGAAGGTTGTTCCACTATTTTGTGGAAGAGTGCCGAAAAGGCGGCTGATGCGGCCGTGGCCATGGGTATTACGTCTGGCAGACTCAAAGAACTGGGGTTGGTTGACCAGATTGTTGCCGAACCGCTTGGTGGGGCGCATCGGGATATGAATACCGTTGCGTTGAACCTTAAAAATGCCTTGTGTGAGAATCTGGACGTGCTGGAAACCATGTCAGAGGATGAACTGCTGGATAGTCGCTATGAACGCTTGATGGCATATGGGAATTTTGAAGAAAATTGAGGGATGAGGTCGTTTTTGGTGAGAACTCATTCACGAACTGGTAATGCGGTGAAGTTACCGGTTGATATATGTGGATAGGCGGATATAATGCCTTCATGAAAACCGAATCCCTTGCTGCCCTGTTTAAAACCCTTTCTGAGCCGGTACGCCTGAGAATTATTTATCTGTTGCTGGAGTCGGTTGAGCTATGTGTTTGTGACTTGGTGGACACATTGGGCCTGTCGCAGAGTGTGGTATCTCGCCATCTTGCCTATTTACGTAATAATGGCTTGGTGTCTACCCGGCGGGAGGGGGTGTGGATTCATTATTGCATTGTGCAGGATTGCTGCGACCCGCTGTTTGCACATATTCGTCAATGCGGTATTTTAAATAAAGAAATGCAGGCTGATCTTGTGCGGTTAAAGGCTGTCAGTCAATCGCACCAATGTCGTGAAACCTAAATTAATACTAGTGTAGTGTCCTATATGAAACGCATATTTAGACTCGGCAAACTTGAAGTAGTATCCAAAAGCCTTGTCTCGCCCTCCGGGAAGCCCGTCAAGGCGCGATTGCCGCGTTGCAGGTTTTGGAAAAGGGAGTGGCCATTCCCTGCAACCTGCGCTTTGCACTCACGTTTTGGCGGGCTTTCTAAATACACGTTTTATATAGGACACTACGCTAGGAGCCTATCGGTCTTGGAGGATTTTCGGGAGCAGCGAACAGATTGCAGGAAGCAGGCTGGTGTGTTCCGGTCTTTTTTTTAATCTCAATACATCTGTTTATACGGATGTACAATAATAAGTATGCAATAACGAGAACAAAAATAAGGAATCAGTATGGCAATTCGAGTCGGTATTAATGGTTTTGGACGTATGGGAAAGCTGGTGTTAAGGGCCGGATGGGGTTGTGCGGAGCTGGAGTTTGTACACATTAATGACATCGCAGGTGATGCCGCTTGTCAGGCGCATTTGCTGGAATTCGATTCGGTACATGGTCGTTGGCCGCATGAGATTACGGCGACAGCAGATTCCATCACTATCGATGATAGTGAGGTGACTTACAGTCAGCACGCTGATCCGGTTGACGTGAACTGGGTAGCCAGGGGGGTTGACCTGGTATTGGAATGCTCAGGTCGATTCAAAACCGAAGCGGCGTTGCAGACTTATTTTGATCAGGGTGTGAAGAAACTGCTGGTATCTGCCCCGGTACCTGATCCGGCTCTGAATATTGTTATGGGCATTAACGATAATCTTTACGATCCCGCTCGGCATCATATTGTCACGGCGGCTTCCTGTACCACTAACTGCCTTGCACCGGTGGTTAAGGTGATGCACGAAGGTATCGGTATCCGCCACGGTTGCATGACCACGATTCATGACATCACTAATACCCAGACCATCGTTGACAAGGCACACAAGGACCTGCGTCGGGCACGAGCCTGTGGGCAATCGCTGATTCCCACAACAACGGGATCGGCTAAAGCAATTACGCAAATCTTCCCGGCATTAAAAGGCAAGCTGAATGGTTTGGCAGTGCGGGTACCACTACTGAATGCCTCGCTCACTGATTTTGTTTTTGAGGCGGAACGTGCAACGTCGGTCGAGGAAGTGAATGCCTTATTTCAGAATGCCGCAAATGGCCCGCTGGCCGGTGTGCTGGGCTTTGAAACCCGTCCGCTGGTTTCTGTTGATTACAGGGACGATCCGCGTTCATCCATTATTGATGCGCCGTCCACCTTGGTGATTGATGACACGCAGGTAAAAGTGCTTGCCTGGTATGACAACGAGTGGGGTTACGTCAATCGCATGATGGAGCTGGCTGTGAAGATTGCGCAGAGCCTGTAATCGTGGAGAGCAGCTCCCATAACTTACGCAACTATCTGCTGATTACCGGCGGCTATTGGGCGTTTACTCTCACCGATGGTGCCATTCGTATGCTGGTGGTGCTTTATTTTCATCTGCTGGGTTATTCGCCATTTGAAGTTGCGATGCTGTTTTTGTTTTATGAGTTTTTTGGCATTGTCACCAACCTGGTGGGCGGATGGCTGGGTGCATGTATCGGCCTCAATCGTATTATGCATATGGGCATGGGTTTACAGGTGCTGGCGCTATTGATGCTTACCGTGCCGGAGGCCTGGCTCAGTGTGGCTTATGTGATGGTTGCCCAGGCTTTGTCGGGTATTGCGAAGGATCTGAATAAAATGTCGGCCAAGGCAGGTGTTAAAACACTGGTGCCACAAGATAGTGACATACACAGTGATTCACGCTTGTTCAAATGGGTGGCGATGCTGACGGGTTCCAAAAATGCCTTGAAAGGTGTGGGATTTTTTCTCGGAGCGTTGTTGCTTGAGTTTGCAGGTTTTCGGAATGCCTTGTTGATTCTGGCAAGTGGTTTGTTGTTCGTATTGTTGCTAACGGCAATTATGTTGCCGCATGGATTAGGTAAAACGAAAAACAAACCGACATTCACTCAGATTTTTTCCAATACATCAGCGATTAATGGGCTTTCTGCCGCGCGATTTTTCCTGTTTGGTGCGCGTGATGTCTGGTTTGTGGTAGGTCTGCCGGTATTTCTTTTTTCAGTGCTGGGTTGGCGCTTCAGTGAAATCGGGGCTTTTTTGGCGCTGTGGGTGATTGTTTACGGCATTGTTCAGTCTTGCGCTCCGATGATATTGCGCGGGCATCATCCTGATGGAAAAACAGCACGCTGGTGGGCCTTTGCCCTGGTGCTGGTTCCTGCCGCCATCGCGCTGGCTTTGCAACAGGAGTTGGAACCGAACCGGGTGATTATCATTGGCCTGTTTGTTTTCGGTGTTGTATTCGCCATCAACTCGGCAGTGCATTCCTATTTGATTGTTGCCTGGTCCGGGTACGACAAGGTTTCAATGAATGTCGGTTTTTATTACATGGCCAATGCCGGTGGGCGATTGACCGGCACTGTATTGTCTGGATGGATATACCAAACCCAGGGGCTGGTGGGATGTTTGTGGTGGTCAGCAGCTTTTGTATTTGTGGCGGGCCTGCTGTCATTGCGCCTGCCTGCGGGGATGAAAAAAACGCACAGCCGTAGGGTGGGCACGTAGTTTGTGCCCACGGGTTGATTTCATATTCACTGTATTCCGCCGTGGGCAAAAAAGCCTGCCCACAATGTACATTTAAAGAAAATCCTCAATCATCGGGAAAAGATAAATTGAGTGGTTACGATGTTTTTTTGGCAAGTTTTTTTTCCACTTCCAGTACATGCCGTGTTGTCGTCAGCACGGTATCCGGATTGAGGCTCATGCTATCAATGCCAATCTCCACCAGAAATTCTGCCATTTCAGGATAATCAGAGGGTGCCTGTCCGCACAGTCCGGAATAACAATGGTTACGTTGCGCGCCTTCCACGGCGAGTTTAATCATTTGTTTTACGCCGGGGTCACGTTCATCAAAGTCGAAAGAAATAATCCCGGAATCGCGATCTGCACCTAGCGTCAATTGGGTCAAATCATTGGAGCCGATAGAAAAGCCATCGAACAGTTTAGCGAACTCATCGATAAGAATGACGTTGTTAGGTATTTCACACATGACATAGATTTCCAGTTCATTCTTGCCGCGTTGCAGGCCGTGTTTGGCCATGGCTTGCAACACTTTTTTACCTTCTTCAATGCGGCGACAAAACGGGATCATCAATTTCACGTTAGTCAGTCCCATGTCATCACGTACTCGCTTCATGGCTGCACATTCCAGTGCAAACGCTTCGGCGTAGGCAGGATGGGTGTAACGGGCGGCACCACGAAAGCCGAGCATGGGGTTATCTTCATGGGGCTCAAAATCGACACCACCGGGCAGGGTAGCGTATTCGTTGCTCTTGAAATCCGATAAACGCACCACCACCGGTTTAGGCCAGAAAGCAGCGGCAATGGTGCCTACACCTTCGGAGAGTCGCTGCACAAAATAATCAGCACCATCGGTATAACCCCTTACCAGTGTTGCCAGTGCATCACGGGTGCTGCGTTTGGTAACGCGTTCAGGATGCAGCAGGGCCATGGGGTGGGCTTTGATGTATTCATTAATAATGAATTCCAGGCGTGCCAGGCCAACACCATCGTTAGGAAGAAAAGAAGTGGAAAATGCCAGATCCGGATTGCCCAGATTGATCATGATTTTTGTTTTGGGGCGAGGCAGGTCGGAGAGGTCGGTTTCTGTGATGCCGTAATCAAGTTCACCACGGAAGATCCGACCTTCGCTGCCATCCGCACAAGAGACAGTGATCATTGTTCCTTCTTCAATGTTTTGTGTTGCATTGTCGCAGCCAACCACAGCAGGGACGCCCAGCTCGCGGGCAATGATGGCAGCATGACAGGTGCGCCCCCCGCGATTGGTGACAATGGCGGCGGCGATTTTCATTATCGGTTCCCAGTCGGGTGTGGTGGTGTCGGCCACCAACACATCGCCGGGGTTGAACTCATTCAGGTGGGTAACATCTGCAATATAACGTGCATGACCTGTGGCAATTTTGGTGCCCACGGCGTAACCACACGCGAGAATTTCGCCTTGTTGTCTTAGGTGATACTGACGCAGCATATTGCCCTGTTTTTGTGATTCCACGGTTTCCGGTCGCGCCTGCACCATATACAGTTCACCGTCGATGCCATCTCTGGCCCACTCCATATCCATAGGGCGGGTTTCGCCTGCTTTTTCACTGTAGTGTTTTTCCACTTTAATGGCGTAATCTGCCAAGGTGAGTACATCTTTATCGCTGAGGCAGTAGCGCTGGCGGCCAGCTTCAGGTACCGGCACGGTACGGGTGACTTCCTGCGAATCATCCGCAGCGTAGACCATTTTGATTTGTTTGCTGCCGAGATGGCGACGCAAGACGGTACGATGACCTGCCATGAAAGTGGGTTTATGTACATAAAATTCATCGGGTTCCACGATACCCTGCACCACCGTTTCTCCCAGGCCGTAGGCAGCGGTGATGAAGACCACATCACGAAAACCAGTTTCGGTGTCCAGTGAAAACATGACACCGCTGGCATCAAGATCCGAACGCACCATTTTCATGATACCAATGGACAGGGCGACCTCGAAATGATCGAAACCGTGGTTAATACGATAGTGAATGGCGCGGTCGGTAAACAATGATGCAAAGCAGTGGCGACAGGTATCCAGCAGTTGGTCGTTGCCACGGATATTGAGATAAGTTTCCTGTTGGCCTGCGAAACTGGCCATGGGTAAATCTTCCGCCGTGGCTGAGGAACGCACCGCCAGACTCAGGCTGTCACCATATTCTTCCTGTAACAGTTTGTAGGCATCCAGAATCTGCTGCTGCAACATGTTTGCCAGTGGTGTGTCGTAAATAATTGCGCGAGCTTTGATGCCGCAACGGGCAAGATCATCCATGTCGTCGGGGTCCAGTCCCTCCAGTGTCGCTTTCAATGCATCCCAGCTATCGGCCTGGGTAAGTCCGTTGCGATAAGCTTCGGCGGTTATGGCAAAACCGTTGGGGACTTTAATGCCTTGTGGCCCGAGTTCCTGATACATTTCACCGAGGGAAGCATTTTTGCCACCCACCAGAGGGATATCATCGATGCTGATTTCGTTAAACCAGCGGATGTAGTGATGCATGTTGACTTCTCCTGTCAAGCGTCCGGTGCTATAGGCAGATGGGCCTTCAATCCTGGGCGGCCTCATCACTGATGATAATCCTATTCTTTTGGGTTCCCTTAAAACAACCCGGGTAATTCAGTAACGCGGCTCGTTGACGAAGACTGGTTTTCCCTGGTGCTTTTTTTATCCTATTGTAAGGTATTATGACAATGTCAGTATTTGACTGATTTTGTTAGTTTTACCTCAAAGGTGTCATTGCGTTGGTTATCATCATTGTAACTGCTCAGACAGAAAAATTATGGTAAGTTATTGTTTTAATTGATGTAATATTTTATTAAAATAGGTAAAAAACCCTGGTTTTGGCAATTTCTTCGTGCCTCTGAATAATTATTCCTTAAAAAATAGGCTAAATGGCTAGTGCTAGTACATGAAAAACTAGCTTCCAGTCAGGCGTGATAAGCTTGCTCTTAAACTGCTTTCCGAATCAATTAAAAATTGACTGGATACAACAACTTCATCACCTTCTTGAAGGCCATTCAGTATTTCAATTTTATTGTTAGATTCTATACCTATTTTTACTGAAACAGGCTTGAATTTTCCATCACCTAGTGCAATAACAACGCGATCACCTTCGCCAGTACGGATTAATGATTCTTGCGGTATAGTGAGTGCATTACGTTTAGGATTAACAAAAATATTTACATCAGCATACATGTTAGCCTTAAGCATTTCATTTGGGTTGTTAAACCGTAAGCGGACTTCCAGGCTGCGTGTCTTGGCGTCTAAAACCGGATAGATATACTCAACAGTTCCTTCCCATATTTTTCCTGGCATAAAAGATAATTCTACTTCGGCACGATCACCTATCTTTACCCAATCAGATTGGCTTTCAAAAATATTGGCTACCAACCATACTGTCATCATGTCAGCAAGGCTGATAATTGATTTAGAGGGTTTTACATACATGCCTTCCCGAATATTCAATTCGGCGACCACACCATTTTGTGGCGCATAATAGCTTACTAGAGGAATAGATTTTTTAGATTTTTCAATATTCCGAATTTGCTGATTTGACATTCCCAATGAAGCTAGTCTGTCGCGTGATGCGGATAATAAAGACATGTTTTTCATGCTTAAAGACTGTAATAATTCTTCTTGTGCATTGACAAGTTTTGGAGAATATACTTTAAATAATAAATCGCCTTTTTTTATTCTTTCTCCTAATGTTTTAACTGCTAAATGCTCAACCCATCCATCTGTTCGTAAATGGATGTGACGAATTCTATTCTCGTCATACTTTATATTTCCGACACTGTTTATGCGGCGATATAAAGTTGTTTTTTTAACTTTTTTTGTTTTAACTCCAAGCAGATTAATAATTCGAGGGGATATGGATACAATACCTTCTTCACCATCAATGTTATCAATAATGACTAAGTCCATGCCGCAAATTGGACATGTCGAACCAGGGTCATTGCTTAATACATCAGAATGCATTGGGCATATATAGGTTGGATCGGTGTGTTTTTTTGCATGTTCCAAAGCATTTTCTTTGGAAGAGTTGTTAACCAAGGAAGGTGTTGATATGCCATCGTTTTCGGAAAATGATGCGATTGCATTTATTTCAGTATTTGTATCTAATATATAATATCGAAAGGTGATTATCGAAAAAAAAATGATAATAGCAAGAAATACTTGTTTTTGTAATATTGATATAAGGTTATTTATTACTGGTTTAAACCGGTAACGATAACTACAGCTGAGAAGCCATAAATTATACTTTATTTTTTTATGGTCCATGTTTATAGCCTTTTCGTTAAACAAATCAATATATATTAATGTTTACGATTTTATTTTTGGGTCCATAGTTGTATGTGCATTAATGGGGTGGAATATATTTCTATATTTTATAGATATTTAATCTCTTTGGGTTTAATTCCTCACAGCTTGCTGCGAATACCGTCATTCTGGCGCAGGCTAGACTTCAGAGGTTGCCCCCCTGGACACCGGCTTTTTCCGGTGCAACGTTAATACCCCGTCAGCTTACTGCGTAAACGTTTGAGCTGTCAGTTTAATATTCCGCTGCGGGGTTGTTTATTTTAATGTTTCTTTATTTTGATAGGTTGAAAACTCATATTTACAAGTGTTTTTACCTAAATATTAACGATTCAGCCATTCTTCTTGAAAATTTATCAGGTTATATTATTCACCATAAATATATTGATAGCTAACTGCGTACACAGTATCCATCTTTAATTGTGGCCCATTCAGGTCTTGATGAATGGGAGCCCCAACCTCCAGGCTCAGCATGTGATATTTATTGATATGACCGCTCACCCCAAATAATAAATCGACTCTTGTCCCGCCGGTTGCATCAGGATCTGCTGCTGGAGATAGCATAGGGTTTATGTCAGGGCTCTGGCCATCAATTTTCCCCCAGTCAAAAATATTTATTCGGCTGGATAGTGTAAAGTTCGGATTAACAGAGTATGTCCCCCAGGCAGTTATTTCCAATTGATCCCCCAATGTATATTTATTATCATTTTCTCCCATGCGCAGTGTGTAAGTTGCCTGTCCCCCAACGTTCCATAGGCCCAGGTTTTTATTATAGGTTATCGCTGGAATCAGGTCATATGTACCAGAGCCTAATTGCATCGAATAGGGTGCTTGCATTGGCCCGTTGACGACAGTTGGCATGGGGGCACCGGTTGAAAAATTTGTACCATCCATTATTGTTGTAATTTTTTCGTTAATACTACCCGTTGGAAGGCTTAATCCAAGACTTGTAGTTAACTGATGATTTGCTTGATACATTACATCAAATCGGGTATCACCTATTCCGCTGGTATCCATTGAGCCAAACATATTTCCCATTGGCATGCCATTATCCATTTGCATATGCATTACCATATCCATTTCATTATTCAGGTAATGCAGCATACCCATGATACTGGTTTTGTCGTTGATTCCGTACATTGCCATGAACATGTGCATATCCATAGTCATTTTTGTTGGTGACATTCTGTAATCAAACCCGGGAGCTGGAGTCATTGACCCGGTACGTGCAGCTGAAATACTATTGCTGTTGGTGCTATTTGTTCCATCTAATAAACCTTTCATATTCATGCGCATAAATTTGTATTCAAACATGAATCCACCAGAACCATGTTCATGATGGATGTGCATTGAAGATGTTGCAGTGTCGTGTCCTCCATGTTTCGACATGTCATGATCATCTCCATGCTGGCTATGGTCCATTTTTTCTGCAAATGATGCCCCTGAGATAAAGAGCAAAATTAAAATAAAAACGTTATAAGAAAATTTGTTGATTAAAAACATATCCTGATTCTCCTGCCTGAAAGAGTATAATTTTTTTACAAGTACTTAAATCACGATTTGTAATTTCAAGCGTGTCAAATATGTATGCGCACATACATACTTCCGCCTAAGTCTAAAATAGCGACTGTTTTGTATATGTTTTATAGTTGTTTTTTATATGTTAATTGCACATTCCGTGTGTTTTGTTGCTATATAAATATTTTTATAAATATATCTATATATACTTCATTGGAATTAATGTGGAAAATACTTAATTCCTAAATGTTAACGTTACAGATAGATTTAAAATTTAATCAATGCTGGGTTTTTCTTAGTGTTCGATTACTTCGAGATCTATTATCGTAAGGTTTCCCTTTTTGTCTTCATCAATAGTGAATTTTATTGTATTTCCAATGCTGACATCACTTAGCATTGCAGGGTCAGAAACTTTAAAATCCATTTTCATTGCACCCATTAGTCCCTTTACAGGGCCATGCGATATATTGAGCTTTTTTGACTCAGACTTGATTGCATTTACAGTACCTTTCGCAGTGTATTCTTTCGCTATTACAGTGAAGCTGGAAAGCATGATAAATATCATTGAGATTAAAATAATAAATTTTTTGGTTGTGGTCATGTCGGTATTCCTTTTATTTGTAGTGTTAATCATGAAATTCACATTGCATAAATAGGCGATGGAAGTTGTATGGATTTATGCCATGCCACTATTTTGTCGTCAAGGATAAGGGGTGTATTTGGCGCAGGTTTATGGATGATAGATGGGTGGTGATTTGCTGATATTCATCAGTAATATTAGTATTATTTTGGGTATTCCTATCTGTAAATACGGTATTGCTATAGGGGATTAGGAATAAACAGAGAATAAATTTCTAATTGGATTACCGGTATCAGTCCATAACAATAAATATTCATTCATAAAATCCTTCATATTTTTATGGCTATATGAGTTTCCAGGATATAGTTTATTGAAAATATTGTAAGTTTTTGGATTACTTTGATTGAGGTGATTTAAATGTCTTCTAAAGAATTTTTTTATTATGTCAATATGGTTTTTTATTTATTTAGCCACTTTTTATTGCGGTGTTTCACCCTGTGTTATTCTTTTCGCGTTTGATCTTTTTCAGCAGCTTACACATCAGTTGAGGGAGGAGACCTTTTTTGTAACTAACTCGCTGTTTTTTTTGGTATAAAATGTCTGCTGGATATATACGTCAGAGTTTAGTTTTTTATTGATTCCATACAATTATTCCTATCAAATAATCAAAGTCGGACTTAACTGGATTTTTTCGCTACAATGTATGTTCAGCCGCTGACCGATATTGCTTGTTTGGAAAATTACCAATGTCAATTGAAATTGAACGTAAATTCCTGTTGATTAATGATGACTGGCGTGCGCAGGCTGATAGTGGTGTAGTTATGCGCCAGGGTTATCTGAGCAGTGTTTCGTCCAATGCCGAGCAAAAATCCTCTGTTCGCGTGCGTATTGCGGGTGAGCAGGCCAGTCTCAATATCAAAGGTGCCACGCTGAGTATTACCCGTCAGGAATATGAATATCCTATTCCGTTGTGTGACGCTCATGAATTACTTGATTCCCTGGCCGATGGTCCGCTTATTGAGAAAAAGCGGTATCATGTGCAACATGATGCACATATGTGGGAAATCGATGTCTTTGAGGGCGATAATCAGGGGCTGGTGGTGGCCGAAATCGAATTGGCAAGCGAAGATGAAATCTTTGCCCGGCCTGCATGGTTGGGTGAGGAGGTCTCGGCAGATGCCCGTTATTACAATGTCTGCCTGGTTCGACACCCTTACAAAAACTGGTAAATCCCTGAACCTGTTTCCGGCTTTGCGTTTTATCTCAGTGCTGAGTATTTTCATGCTGTCGGCTTGTGCGCCAGTACCTGATAATACACTGCGTATCGGTCTTGCCAGTGCGCCGGTCACCCTGGATCCGCGTTTTGCCACCGATGCCACATCCAGTCGTGTTAATCGTCTATTATACGCACGCTTGGTGGAATTTGATGAACAGCAACTGCCTGTGCCGGGTATTGCCCGTTGGGAAATAATCAACCCCACACATTATCGCTTCATTCTGCATAAGACCGATATTGGCCGTATTTTTCCCGATGGCAGCCGTCTGACCGCACAAGATGTAAAGGTAACCTACGAGGCTATACTAAACCCGGACAACGCATCACCACACCGTGCCACGCTGTCCATGATTAAGCGTGTTGATACATTGGGCGATGATATTATTGATTTTTATCTGAGCAAACCTGATTTGTTGTTTCCGGGTTATTTGGTTATCGGCATTCTGCCCGCATCAAAAATTGCTGCACAACATCCTTTTAACCAACAGCCTGTTGGTAGTGGCCCGTTTCGCTTTGTGGCCTGGCCGGAAACAGGGCGACTGCAATTACAACGGCAACGTGACCAACAAAATATTAGTTTTATCCGGGTCAGCGATGCCACTGTGCGTGTACTCAAATTACTGCGCGGTGAACTGGATATGTTGCAAAATGACTTATCGCCGGAATTGGTGACTTTTTTGCAAAACAAACCCGATATTAATGTTGCTCGCGCACGCGGCTCCAATTTCACCTACCTGGGATTTAATCTGGATGATGATATTACCGGCCAACAGGATGTGCGTCGGGCCATTGCTTTGGCCATTGACCGGAAAAAAATTATTCGCTACGTCATGGGAGGGGCCGCACGTCCGGCCAGTGCGCTGCTGCCACCTGATCACTGGGCAGGAAATTCTTCTTTGCTTGATATCAAATATGATCCCGGTGCGGCGCGACTTTTGTTGGCCAAGCATGGCTACAGTCTGGAGCATCCGTTAAACATTACCTACAAAACCTCTACCGATGCCTTTCGTGTGCGTTTAGCCACGGTGTTACAAAGTCAGCTCAAGGCTGTGGGTATTAACGTGGATTTACGCAGTTATGACTGGGGGACATTTTACGGCGACATCAAAGCCGGTAATTTCCAGATGTTTAGTTTATCGTGGGTAGGCATAAAGACGCCGGATGTTTTTCGGTATATTTTTCACAGCGACTCAATACCGCCCAATGGTGCAAACCGGGGGCGCTTTCAGGATAAGACTGTGGACCGTCTAATTGCGGTGGCTGGCAAGGCGGTGACCCTGGAATCGCAAGGCACTGCCTATGGTGAATTGCAGCAGCGGCTATTGGAAACCTTACCTTATGTGCCTCTGTGGTATGAGGATCATGTGTTTATTTCACGCAAGGGAATTAGCGGTTACACGCTTGGGCTGGACGGGAACTATGATGGTTTGCGGACTGTTCAGGTTGTTACTGATTAGCAATGTGTTCCATTTCTAAACAAGCACTTTTTTTAACATCTGTTGTAATGTCACAAATTCAGAAGGAGTCAGTTTAGTCTCGAAGTTTTCCTGTATCGATCGACTATATACCGGCCAGATTTTTTTCATTATTTTCACGCCCTCGTCAGTGATCCTTATTTTAGTGCCACGGCCATCTTCTTCGCAGGTATGGCGTGTAACGAGTTTGTTTTTTGCTAATCGGTCTATCAATCGTGAAAGGTTGTGTTTGCTTAGCAATATCTTTTCGCTAATTTCATATTGGCGCAGTCCGGCAGGTTTTTCCCTGTAAAGTTCTAAAAGCACGTCATACCAGCCAAGAGGAGGGAGCACGGCATCCTTAAGTGCTTTTTCCACTTTTTCCAATAAGTGTCGGTGTGCATGGTGCAGTTGTATCCAGGCCTGTGTTGCCTCTTCACTCAGGTTTTTATTCATGGTCAAAGTTTAGCCCAATATAGTTGCAGTCGCAACTATATTGGGCTAGTCTTTATTTGGTTGCAATTGCAACCACTTGGCTGATCGACTGGAGAATGAATATGACCCCTACAATCACTCGTGAGCACATTAAAAAAAATATCGACAGTAATGTCATAATGACAATTATTGAAGCGCTTCCCAAAAAATACTTTGAGTCAGGGCATTTGCCCGGCGCGTTAAATATTCCACATGACGAAATGCGACAAAAAGCCCCGGAAATGCTGGAAGACACGAATGCATTTATTGTTGTGTACTGCGCCAGTGCTGAATGTCAAAACTCAAAAATAGCAATGAATACATTACAACAGATGGGATATAGCAATGCTTATGAGTATGTGGAAGGAAAAAACCATTGGCTCGAAGCGGGTTTCCCTGTGGACTCAATAGAGTGAGAAGAGTAATGACTTCTATTGATAATAAATATTCAGCTGATGCCGCGTTACTTTTACGCCTGGGGTTAGGGGTAATGTGGATTTCGCATGCGCTGCTGAAATGGTTTGTATTTACGATTCCAGGCTTTTCAGCCTGGCTGGAAAGTCAAGGGCTACCGGGTTTTATGGCATATCCTGTGTTTTTACTTGAGCTTGTTGGCGGTGTAATGATTTTAATCGGTTTGTATGGACGATATGTCTCGGCTGTTTTGATACCAGTGATGCTTGTTGCCGCATGGACACATTTTCCGAACGGTTGGCTGTTTACCAATGAGGGTGGCGGTTGGGAGTATCCAGTATTTTTAGTGTTGGCTTCAATCGTGCATGTTCTTCTTGGTGATGGCCGATTTGCAATACGAGCTAGACAACACCTTTTTGCTGCTTCGTAAGGTTTTTTTAGGCAATTTCCGTAGCACTGACAAACTGTGTTGTAGACGCAGAAGTCGCAGGAAAATATAAACTTTGCGACCTCTGCATCTTTTCAGGTTTTGTGTTACATGCGCATATTTATCCGTTATTATCCACAACCCGAATATCTTTCAGATATTCAATAAGTTGGTAACGCTCTTTTTTTGATAAGCCTCTTCCAATCACACCTCTTCCGGGTGTGTTTGAGAACTCATGCCCTTTATTTGAATTACCAATGATCGTGGTATCAAGCTCAAAAAACCCTTTTGCCTTGATCATTTTATAGCCCATTTTTTTAGTGTCGTAATCAAGACTGCCAAGGTAAAACTTTTTGGGTCTTTCCTTTACAGGGGACAATAAAGTGTAAATATTGGGCACTGACCCATTGTGCAAAAAAGGTGCTGTTGCCCATATGCCATTTAACGGCCTGGCTTTATAGGCAAAGGGTGCTCGCAGACAGTTTTTCCGATAACCATTCATCTTTTCCTGCTGTAGTATTGGCGTATTGTGGGTTTTGTACCAGTAATTATTGACGCTTTGTACTGTGGCTCCCAATGCAAGTGAGAAAAATTGAGATTTTTCATCAGTGACAGTCACAGGCTTGCAGTCAGTACTTTTTGAGCCGAAATAAACAGGGTTGTTTTTCGTGAACCATTCTTTATCTTCCAGGTAAACGCGAGTGTTTAATCCGATATTGGTTGTATCAACTTTTCGCTTTATTAATACCAGCGCTTCCTGTGGGTCAGTGCCAATGTAATTAATATCGATAATGGGAAGGTCAAGATAGCTCAGGTTTCTTTTATCCGGTTTTGTCCAATAAGTATCAGACCAGAATTTTTCGCTGTCCATGGGAGGTAAATGACATCCCTGACAAAGTTTGGCATATAGTTTGGCACCCTGAGCATGTTTTTCCCGGTTTATTTTACCAAAAATATCTTCGCGCCATTGAGGAGGCTGCAAGCCATAAAATTTCTTGTTTTTTGTTGGTGGCGTAGTGCCACCCAATAACGACTCCATCCAGAATAAGTTATCCAGTTTCACTGATGAGTCAAAATTATTAGGGGAGTTCTGGTCGAGTGTTACATAGGCTGCCACACCCAGTGCCTCACCTGCATTACGGATCATCGGGCCCATAATGGAAGCATCGTACTGAACCCAGAGGAACCACGATGTGTTCCAGAGATGGGGATAGTTAACGGGCGCATCAGTTTTGACAATATTTTTCACATTACCTGTGTCTGTACCAAATACGGCATTACCAATCCGGTTTAGTGCATCCAGCCGGGTAAAGCCTTCTGCGGTGGATTTTTTTCTATCTTTAATGATGTCTCGGATTATTTTTATACGGTTTCTAAAAGGATGTTCTTTAATATCTTTCCGGGCTTTATCACGTAAACCGGCCAGCTGTAATTCCGCCGGCTTGACAATGCTCTGTAACTGGTTTTTAAGTGTATGTTTCAATGATTTTCTAAGGTTTTTGCGATTATTTTTGGTGTTTGTAACGCCAAGAATGCGCTGGGAAAAGCGTGAAAATTTAGCCTCATCCACATAGGTTTCGATTAACGCAACGGCTAGAACACTGATGAATTCAGTCAGATTGGTCATGGCGGGTCCGCCGTCATAACGCACTGATGTGTCATTGATTCTCATCTGGCCGGTATGACAGGCTGCGCAAGTTAAACCAATGGCATTAAAGGTGGTTTTTGAAATGGCTGGATTGGTTACGTTATAGTCAACAGAAAAGCCAACAGGTAAACCAGCCTGATTATAAGGTGTCACTTCACCCGTAATAAACCCCAGGCGGGCGAGATACCCATTTTCAATAATCAGTCCTTTGGTGCCAAATAATTTGAAACCGGGCTGTTCAAGTGCTGCAAACCATTCGTAGGGGATCGGTAAAGTCATGGTTCCCTGACTGGTGTGGTGGAATTTTTGTCTTTCCTGTTCCGTCCAGCCTTGTTCCAGCCATGTAATATTGTTGCTGGTGGGCATGGTGGGAATGCTTACACATCCACTCATAAAAATGATAAATCCTATTAGTATTATATTTTTCATCCGTGAGTTTTCCTGTTTTTGGTATGATATTTTGTATGTTAATCAGACAGGTAATATGATACATACACTATGCATTGATATGATTTTATATATAAAAATACGTCATTGTTTCGTATGCGGAATGGTTGATTTTTGTTCTGCATCAGGGCGTGGACTCTTTTGGGAGCATACCGAAAAACGAACTATAGACCAGGAATAGTGCAATTCAAGAATGCTGCCATATAAATATGAATAAACCACCATAATGGACTTTGTTGTCCCATTTTTCTTCTGTATCTGTTGGAAATGACGTTACCGTTGTCAAATGATTGTATGTCAACAAATATACGATATTTTGTGCAACGTGAACTCAGGGAAAATACATAATTTTTAACGAACTCTGATATGGGAAGTCTTTGATAACAAGTAACCTGGCTCAAAGTTCGAGCAAGCTGTTGAATAATAGTCCGATTCTGATGTAACGTTCGTCGTCATGCAAATACCTCTCGACAAACAATCCCTCAGCGCATCAGATAACATGCCTCGGCACTTGACTCAGGTTTTTACTGGAATATTGGTATAAACAACATTCTGCGGAGGTTTCTCATGAGAATGGTGAAAATAGGCTTTTTCGAATGGCAATCACGTTGCCAGAGCGAACATGGCTGTTTACATTATCTCCAAAAACTGAAGTGGCCAAAAGGGTTTATTTGCCCTCAATGTGGCCATGCTCAGGCGTATTTTATTCAAACACAAGACCTTTACCAATGCACCTTCTGTCAACACCGGACATCCGTCAAAGCGGGCACACTTTTTCACCGTAGTCATCTTTCTTTACAAAAGTGGTTTTGGGCCATTTATTTCATAGGCTCTGGCAAAGGGGGTATTTCAGCTATGCGCTTGAGTCAGTTAATTGAGGTGAATTGGCGAACCGCTTGATTGACGCTTAAGAAACTTCGTGAAGCCATGGGGCACAAAGATAGCGTGTATCTTCTCAAGGGTGTTATTGAGGTTGATGATGCGTTGATCGGTGAAAAATGGTCCGGCAAACGTGGGCGAAGAGCAGCGGGAAAAACGCCGGTCTTGATTGCCTGTGAAAACAAAAAAATCAGGCGGGTATATTGCGATGAAAGCGATGGATAGTATTAATCATAGAACCGTCAGCGATTTTGTCAAAAAGTGGATTTTTACGGGACAAAAAATTCATAGTGATTTTTTCAAGAAGATTGATTCATATGCTGATGAAATCACTTCTCTAATGAGCGGCAGATTTGAAACCGATTACACCTAAATCTCAAACGCTACGGGTATATACCCGCAGCGATTGAAATTTAGGCACTCATTGCACGCCTTCTTCATTCCATGGCTGCGTTGAAACTCCTCACAATAGACTGGCTATTACTCGTCATTTCGCCTTGCCATGAAATGAATATGACGCACACTGAACACCTAAATCTCAACGCTACGGGTATATATGATGTTTTCTTTGTAGCGTCACCACAATTCATCCAGGGCACGCATAACATCACGGCGGCTTATCAGCCCAATGAGGCGGCCATTTTCCAGTACCGGATAACGACGATAGGGCGCATCGATAAAACGCTTTGCAAGTTCCAGAATACTCACATCTGGTTCAATGGAGACAACCTTTTTGCTCATATAATTCTCGACTCGACCACCATATCCCTCGTAATAGCTTGCCTCCAGATCAATGCGCATACAATCGCGCTCGGTAAGTATGCCAACAAGTTTTCCATTCTCATCGATTACCGGAGCCCCGGAAATATCTTTTTCAACCAAGACATGCACGGCACGTAAGATCTCTGTGCTTTCTTGCAGAGTAAACAAGGATGTCGTCATGTAATCACGCACACAAATTGAGTGGAACATACTTATGCCTCCGGTGGTGCGATTGAGTGGTCTGATTTATTCGGGCAACGATGTTTACTACACGTAGTTTGACAAATATTTTTCTCCTGACCACAACCATGCTGCAATGGTTTACCTCGCAATAGAAAACCCAGTGCGAGCGCCAAACTACTCATGATGAAAACAATGAAACTGCCAATAAAAATTTCCATTTTCTAGCCACTAAAATTATCGAATAAGATGCTTTCTTTATCCACACCCAAGCTATCAAGCATTTGTATAACCGAAGCCGTCATCATGGGGGGACCACATAAATAATACTCACAATCCTCCGGCGCAGAATGTTTTTTGAGATAGGATTCGTAAAGTACATCGTGGATGTATCCTGTCGGCCCTGCCCAATTGTCTTCAGGCAACGGACGCGACAGCGCCATGAACCATATAAAGTTTTCGTATTCTTCCGCCAGCTGTGAAAATTCTTCGATATAAAACGCTTCACGCAAACTGCGGGCACCGTACCAAAAACTTATTTTTCGTCTGCTTTTCAGGCGTTTGAGCTGGTCGAGAATATGTGACCGCATGGGTGCCATACCCGCACCGGCACCAATAAAAATCATTTCAGCATCGGTATCTCTGGCGAAAAATTCGCCAAAAGGCCCGGAAACAGTGACTTCGTCACTAGGTTTCAGACTAAAAATATAGGAGGACATGGCTCCGGGAGGCGTATCGACTGGCATTTTGGGCGGTGGTGTCGCACAGCGCACGTTAAGCATAATAATGTCTTTTTCCTCGGGATAGTTGGCCATTGAATAAGCCCGCGTCAACGGTTTCGTGACGATGGATTCCAATTTAAGAAAGCCAAACCGTTCCCAATCCTTGCGATAGATCTCGGGAATATCAAAATCTGCATAGCGCACATGGTGAGGGGGGCATTCGATCAAGATATAACCCCCCGCACGAAAATCCATAGTTTCACCGGGGGGGAGTTCAAGCACGAGTTCTTTGATAAAGGTGGCGACATTGTTATTGGAGCGCACAATACACTCCCAACGTTTGACACCAAATACCGCCTCTGTAACCTGTATTTTCAGATCCTGCAATATCGCCACTTGGCAAGCAAGGCGAACCCCTCTGGCCGCTTCGCGTTTATTGATGTGCGAGGCCTCCGTTGGCAACAGTGGGCTACCTCCTTGCAGAATATTGACACGGCATTGCCCGCATGTGCCACGCCCCCCACAGGCGGCAGGTACGTATATCTCATTGTCAGCCAGCGCACAGAGGAGATTTCCACCTGTCGGTACACTGAGTTTGCGTTCCCCGTTAACGATCAGTGTGATATTACCACGCGGCACCAGTTGTAAGCGTGCTATCAAAATAATGAGCACAAGCAGCAACAATATACCTGCAAACAACAACACACTGTAAATAATTTCTTGCATGGTTTTGTCGGTCTTGTGAGGGTTAAAGATCAATACCCGCCATAGCCATAAAGGCCAGCGATATCAGGCCAGCAGTAATAAAAGTAATACCCAACCCTTGTAAACCCGAAGGGACATCGCAATATCTCATTTTCTCACGCAGACCAGCCAGGGAGGCAATGGCCAATGCCCAACCCACCCCCGCACCTAGCCCATAAACGCTGCTTTCAACGAAATTATAATCACGTTGCACCATGAACAAAGAGGCACCAAGAATTGCACAATTCACCGTAAGCAAAGGTAAAAAAATGCCCAGATTACTGTGAAGCAGTGGGAAATATCGACTCAGTATCATTTCAAGAATTTGCACCATCGCGGCAATAACCGCGATGAAACTGATGAGGCTGAGATAACTGAAATCAAAAGCACCCAGGTTTACCCAGCCCAGTGCCCCCTCACGCAAGAAGGTGTTATAGAGAAGATTGTTGATCGGGACACTGATGCCCAGTACGACAATAACGGCTACTCCCAGACTCAGGCTGGTTTTGATCTGTTTGGATACAGCAAGAAAAGTGCACATACCAAGAAAAAATGCCAGCGCAAGGTTCTCGACAAAGATTGATCGTAGAAAAATACCGAGAAGGTTGTCCATTATTTTACTCCGCCTCAGTTGTGCGGTTAGGAATAGGTAAAGAATCTATCTGTTCGATCTGTTCCGTTTTCCAGCTGCGAATAATCCAGATCAGAAAACCGATGATAAAGAATGCGCTGGGGGGAAGTAGCAGCATTTCATTGGGGACATACCATCCGTTATCTGCCACCAACGGCAAAATGGAAACACCCATTAACGAACCACTGCCAAACAATTCCCGAATTGTCGCAACAATGATTAAAATCATGCTGAAACCCAGTCCGTTACCAATGCCATCCAACACACTGACCCCCACCGGGTTTTGCATAGCGAATGTTTCCGCACGCCCAAGCACGATACAGTTAGTCACGATCAGTCCAACATAAACAGAAAGAATACGTGCCGTTTCCGGTAAAAATGCCTTGAGCAGTTCGTCAACAATAATAACGGCTGAGGCGATAATAGTAATCTGTACGATAAGCCGCACGCTGCTGGGAAGATGGTGGCGAATCAGGCTGATTGACATATTTGAAAAGGCCAGCACCGCCGTAACCGAAAGCCCCATGACGAGTGCAGATAGTAACGAATTGGTAATAGCCAGAGCCGAACATATTCCCAGCACCTGGAATGTTATGGGATTCTTGTTCACCAATGGGTCAAACAGTACGTCACGCATTGTCATGGTCTTTTGCCTTCAGTTGTTGGCTCTTATGGGTGGTGTCTCACTCAGGTACCTGAGAAAAGGTTGAAAGCCATGTTCTCCAAACCAATAATGCATGAGGTTGGTTACGCCACTGGCGGTCACCGTCGCACCGGAAAGTCCATCGACTTCATAACGTGCGGCCATGGACTCTGGTACCACACGTTCTGTTGCGATGCGAAAGCGTAATTCACCTGTTCCATCCCACAGCTGCCGCCCCTGCCACTTCGATTGCCAGCCGGGAAGCTGGATTTGGGTACCAAGGCCTGGGGTCTCGCCCTGCTCGTAAAATGTTACAGCCGCTATCGTATTCAGATCCGCTTGCAATGCAATATAACCATAGATAGTTGACCACATACCCTGCCCGTGTATCGGAAAAATAATGCGTTTGATCTGCTCTCCATCCCATACCAAATAGATGGTAGCGAACTGTGAACGACGCCCCAGGTGCGCCACATCGTATTCAGCCGGAATGGTGACATAATGCCCGAGGCTAGCGGCGGCTTTACGCTGATCAAAGGTCAACGGGTTCAGGTTTTTTTCGAACCTTCCTGTATCAATATCAATAACGCGCGCGTCCAATTGCAGAAAAATATCCATCAGGTCTTTTTTGGATAGCGTATCTGTATTTGCGGGCATGAGGTCTGCGAGTTTCACGATATGCTCAGCCCGGTTAAAAATCTGATGCGCGAGCTGATACGGTCTAAGACTGACTGCTGCAACCGAAACCATGATTGAACAGACCAGGGCGACGATGAATACCACAAGAATCGCTTTTAGAGGACTATCATTGCTCATCGGCTATTCCCAGCCAGGCGACGTTGACGCTTGCGTCGTTTGCGAATGTGCAATTCAATCACCACAAAGTCCATCAGTGGTGCAAACATGCTGGCAAGCAGAATCGCAAATACCACTCCTTCAAAATGCGAGGGATTGGTGACGCGCATCACCACGGTTAACAAACCCACAGTAATACCAAAAATCCAGCGTCCGACATTGGTTGTCGCAGCTGGCACAGGATCTGTGGCAAGAAAAACAAGACCAAATACAAACCCACCCAATACCATATGCCAGTACCAAGGGATGGCATTAATGGGATTTCCTGCAGACCCCAGGCCATTGAAGATTAACACGGCAGCGACCATGCCTATCACGCCACCCAGCATGATACGCCAAGAGGCCACACCCAAAACCAGCAAGATTAAAGCGCCGATCAACACACCGAAAACAGAAGTGACACCCATGGGCCCCGGTTGACTACCAAAAAATAACTGCTCCCAACTATAATTGGCAGACTCCAGAGCAACGACCCCTCCTTGCTTGATAGCCAATTCAAGGGCAGTCGGCAGGTCATAGCCCGGCACGGGTACCCACGCGCCTTCACCAAAAACCAGCGCGGGGTAAGCAAACATATGAAACGCCAGCGCCAGCAGGGCGGGATTCACCAGATAACGCCCCGTGCCACCATAAATCGCCTTGCCCACCACCAAACCGAAGGTTATTCCCAGCACAACCTGATAGAGGGGTGTAGTAGCGGGAAGCAGTAATACATACAACCAAACGATGGCCAATAGACCTTCATCGACAGGTTTGCGGCGTAAAGTGGCAAAGACAGCTTCCCACACCGCCGCAACGAATAGTGCGACGAAAAAGATCGGTAAAAAATAAAGTAACCCGTGCCAAAAACACGCCAGTATATTTTGTGCATCAAACCCAATACCCAAGTAATCGAGCAACCAACCACGCCACCCGCTGGCGACATTCAATTCCAATTGCGCCATGGCAAGATTAGTCTGATGCCCCAGATTCCACATGCCGATAATCCAGCACGGCAGGGTAGCGAGGACAAAATAGTTCATCAGCCGCTGTATATTGGCCGAATCTCGTATGTGAGGCCCTGTGTGGGTACTCGCTGTTGTTGAATAGATAAACCGGTCAAAGAGTGTGAATAGCGCGCGACTGATTGAATGCTCGCCGCGCGCGGTAAACTTTTCTCTCAACCTGTCAAACCTCTGCTGCGGCCCCATTATCCTTCTCTCTCAATTTGATCAAGATTGATGCGTAACACTGAGCCATAATCATATTTGGCCGGACAGACGTACGAGCACAGAGCCAGATCCTCCTCAGCCAGACCCAAGCAACCCAGAGCCTGCGCCATATCCGTGTCTCTCACCAGCAATGCGCGCAGCAGGGGTGCTGGCAGAATATCCAGCGGCATTACACGTTCAAAATCACCCACAGGCACCATTGCTGTCGGCCTACCATGCAACGCGGTCGTAAAAAATTCCTTCCCACCCGGCATTCGCAACCAACCAAACAACCGACGTTTTTTCTCGTTTTCGCGGAGCACTGATACCTGCTGATGATAACGCCCAAGATATGCCTGAGCCCCTGCGGCAGTGTGCCCATCAAGCACCGAACCGGAAATGATTCGGCTGGGAATATGCCCGGCAATCTCGCCACGTACCAAATCATCAATACTCGCACCCAAACGTGTTTTCAATAACCGGGGCCGGGTCACCGAAGCACCACCCACTGCGACAACGCGCTCAGTCCAAATTTGCCCATTCGTAAACAACTTCCCGATGGCGATTACATCCTGATAGCCAATATGCCATACGGATCGCTCTGCACTTACGGGAAACAAATGGTTAATGTGCGTACCCGGTAATCCCGCTGGATGCGGCCCTGAAAACACTACTGGTTGCAAATGGTCAATCATGAGATCACTCATTTGCCCATCCACCCCTGTGCAAAGATATACCGGCCCCGTTGTTAACCGGGCGAGAATACGAAGTCCATAACGAAATTCCTTACGGTAACAGTCAATAATAACTTGGGGATTTGCTGCAAGAGGCTGCGTGTCAATGGCCGTAACAAAGAGCGCATGTGGCTGTGAACTTGAATGTGGAACCCGGTTATAGGGCCGTGCTCGTAAGGCTGTCCATAAACCGGAGGCTAGCAACACCTCCCTTATCGTACTCTCGCTTAGCCCAATCAGCTCCTCGCCATGGAATGTCGGAAAACGCTTTACTGACCCTGCATCTTCATCTAACGCAATAACGACTGACTGTAAAACCCGGCGCGCGCCACGATTAACGGCGACAACTGTGCCGCTGCCGGGTGTCGTATATTGAACAAGTGGATCTTGTTTATCGTGGAACAGGGGCTGCCCGAGGCTTACGCAAGCCCCCGGACTCACCAATATTTTGGGTTTAAGCCCAACAAAGTCCGCACCCAACAACGCTACCGCCGTAACATTCTGAGCAGGATAAATTGACTGTTCCGGTTCTCCCGAAAGAGAAACATCCAAGCCTTTTTTTATTACGATTCGCACCGTGAAAATCTACCAATTATGCATGCATAACAAAGTGTAGCAACAAAAGAAACTTAGCATCCTTACCCGGTTATTGCACACCATTCAGGTAATTTGCAATCGCATCGATATCTTTATCACTTAAACCAGACATAACAGGCGGATGCGCTCTTTCACCCGCACGGATCGCTTTCATTTGCGTAACAAGATACGCTTCACCCTTACCACCAAGACTATTAATAGCTGCATTATGACAACCCACACAGCCTTGCGCTTTCGTTTTTCCTGAGGTCACATCATTAGAAAACGCAGGCAGTGGAAATGCCATTATCAGTGCAATACCCACTGGCAGAAATAATGTCTTTTTCATGACTATTTTCCCCTTTTTTGTGTAAATTCAATGCGGATCCTCAGTAAGCCTGTAACAATTCAAACTTTATCTTTCCTGTGTAGTTACTTGGCTCTACTTACATTATATATACCCTCATATCACTGTTATGCCAATCAGAAAGTTTTACCTTTTGCCGGTTTCTTCATAAATCACGTCTGTAAATGTCTCTGTCACCCGAGGGAACACCGGCCCGGGACAATATCGCATCGAGCGGCTATCCACTTCACGCACAGGAATCAGCTCTGCGCCAGCACCTGTCAAAAAATATTTATCCGCAGTAACTACTCAGCCCAAAGTTCGAGCAAGCTATTGAGTAATAGTCCGATTCTGATGTAACGTTCGTCACGGTTCACTTCGTACGCCACCAATGCCGGAAAAACTGCTAAGGCTAACTTAGGAATGGTAGTAATTAGGTAGATTTTTTTGTTCCGCATGACTCAATACAGGAGGCACAGAGTAAAATCGTAGGGTGGAACAAGCGCAGCGGTTCCACCATGAACTTTATTATAAATAATTAATAAGCTTGCTTAGCCTGATGGCTATGCCACATGATTGCGTGTTCACTTGGAACTTCCCTGTGCTTCATTCAGGTTATTTGCTATTTCTCGAAACACTTCAGAAGTTCATCAAGTATCGCCATGCCATCACGTCGAGCCTCTAGCAACTCTTGCGTAAATTGCGCTTGAAAACTTTCCGGTTCCAGTAGTGACCCGGTAATAACACCGGTACAGCGCTGCTTACATGCTGGGGTTTCTGGCGGTACATATTGCGCCAATATGTCTAACAGAAAACCCTCTATACAAGGCGTTGAGCCCAGTAAAGTCAGCTTGTTTTTCCTGGCTTTTTTTCTGGTGGCATCAGGCCACGCGAGATCGGTATCCAGCAATACTGCCACACGATCATAAGCTGCGTTATGACGCTGTCGAACGGAAAAATCGACGATGTACTCCGGCCCCTTGCCGCGAGCATTTTTAATCGTCAGTTTGATTCCACAGTTCCGCTGAATGTAAAGCGACTTCAAATGCGAGAGAAATGCCACCTCTGTTTTACCTTCTCCCACCAGCAATATGGTAGTGAGCATTGGCTTTCAAACTCTGCGGCTCATATGCTGATGCCGCAGAGGCTAAAAATTTGGTACTGCGCCGTAGGCACCAGCACGGTATTTGGCATAAAGATTATCGTCACGACGAACGCCTTGTATTTCATCTAAACGCCACACGTCACTTATGCCGTCTTTATTTTTCTCGACGAGTAAAATTTGTGTTTTATCCAGAATATTCAATACTTCATGGACATGACACGTAAAGATGATCTGCGCGTTATGCGGATTTATATCTGGATCCATAAACATTTCCAGCAGTGTTGTGAGCATTTCTGGATGCATGTCTGCTTCCATTTCATCAATAATCACGACACCTCCGTCCGCAAGTGCTGGCAACATCTTCAGCAGTAGCACATATGCCCGTTGTGTGCCGTTTGATTCCTGCCAGAGAGGAAGTCTCACCTCTTTGTCAGCTTTGCGATGTATGCCATAAGGAATGGGTAGCTCTCTGGTATCACCTGTTTTATCGGTAATTTCGTGTTTTTCGATGGCCACGTCAGACAAGCCTAGATCCAAACGACACATAATGTTTGCCATTCGTTGTTTGATGTCCGGCCATTCATGGAAAAATTCGGTTGCCTTCAGCAGGTCTTCCACTTCAAAATGATCTCTGCCGCCATAATCAACATTGCTGTGGAAGCGATTAAAAAACTTAACCAAGCTCAAAACGCAAGAAACATTGTACTGCGCCGCAGTAGAAATCAGAGAGGCGTTAGGCCTTACTTTTTCCGCCTCCTTGACAGCAAAACCAAACTTCTGCTGGCGAATGAGATATTTATCTTTTGTTTCATCCCAATCCCGACGAAACAAGTAACTAAAAAACTTGCTTGTTTTTAGGAACAGCGCCTCATGGACTACTTTGCGCCGGTTTACTATCAGGTTGTACCGATATAGTTGGCCTTCAATTTCAAAAACCATTTCAAATTCGCTGTTGTTTTCATCCAGGAAAAAATGAGGCTCAACGGGAATGTCATCGTCAGGTTTTTTGCTGCTAAATGAGTCACAGATAAACCAGCGCAAAAAGGCCAAAGGCTTTAGCACATTGGTTTTACCTGAGCCGTTTGCGCCAATGATAGCTATGAGTTTGGACAGGTGTGCGCCCTCAGCGCCCGAACAGATTAAATCTGTTTGGGGGGTTTTCTGGCCAACACGGAATGAGACTTCAGCCTCTTCCGCAATGGAAAAAAAGTTTTTGAATTTGAAATAATGGAGCATAATACTGTTTATAATACTTGGCATTAAGCTATTTACAACATTTTTTTGTTGATTATGCCTTATTGCTAGGCTGTTTCGGTGGTCTCTAGTTGGGTTGTTGCTCCCAGAGGAAAAGGTTTTCACCGTTTAACTTTGGTGGTTTCATACAGCGCACGGTGGTCAATTCCCCCTTTCTGAGCAGACAAAACCACCCCTGTCATTCTAACACCTGGAATCACGGGGGAATTTCAGCCCGTTTTCAAAATGCCGTATCAAACCCCAGTAAGAAATATCCCTCTTTGGTGTCGTGGCCGATACCGTCGTTGGGGTTATTGTCTTTGTCTTGCAGATCTATATTAACTTCGATTACACCTTTGACATTGCGCATGAAATAGTACGATGCGGTGGCAGTAAAGGTATTGAGGTCAATGCCTTCGTAAACGGTGCCACTATTGGCCAAGTCGTTGGCATCAGCATAGCTGTATAACAGGGAGTAGGCCCAGCGGTCGTTATGAATGTAGTCTACGCCTGCGAAACCGCCGTTCCATTCTGCGGTTTGTCCCTGTACCAGAAAATCATCCCAGCGGTTTTGCAGCAGTTGTACAAACCAGAAAATCTGCTCGTTGTGATTGCCGGAAAAATCCACACCGAGAATTTGTTTGTTGGTGTCGCGTGTATCGGTTACGTCCCGTTGCTCACCGTCAAGGCCAAACAGGCCCATGCTCACCGGGCCCAGATCGCCGCCAATGCGGCCAAACACACTTTTTGCGCTGTCATTGTCGAAGGCTCGATCCGGGCGACCAAATCCGGGGCTGTTGATTTTGGCATTGGCTTCGATGCCATTGCCGTTGACGATACCCAGTGCCAGTGACAAGGGGCCGACATCGGTGTCAAAGCTGATGCCACGTTCGTAGGTGATGCCTGCCATGCGGTAGGGGATGTAATCCTGCACGGTGAGCCGTATTTCACGCGGGAACATCAGGTCGGAGACTTGGAACTGTCCCAGCATCATACCTATGCCACTACCGAATAAATTGTCATGGGTAATCCAGGCATCTTCTACAATAGTTTCGCCATTACCCCCTTTTTCGGCGAAGATTGCGTAGAAATAGTAGCTGATGTGCTCCGATAAAGGTGAGCCTGCCAGTAGTTTGATAAGGTACGGTGCTTGAAAATCGGAGGCAGGGTCGGCAGTAGTGGCTCCGCTGGAGTCTTGTGCTTCAGATTCGCGGACTTGCACGTAGGCCTGGGCGCGAAACGCCAATTGTGGGAATTTGGGTAGTACCAATCGTTCATCGCCGGTATCTATGCCGATTTGCTCGCGCCAGTTGGGCAGGCGGATGTTGTCTGCCAGAAATTGTTCGCCAAAGCTGTTGAGTTTCGGAAAGGCTGAGTGACAGGCAATGCAGCTCATGCTGTATTGACGGGCGAAGGCGGGGTTGGCCTGAGCGGTTTGTACGGCCAGTATACCCAATGCTAACAAGCTTAACCCCTGGGTGATTCCTTTGAGGAAAAAGCGGTAATCGATATTCATTATTATCTCCCTGTAAATAGTGGTATCCGGAGAGTAGTCGAGAAACCCTGGTTTAGGTTTAAATTAACTTAATTTTTGTTCAGCATCGCGTGAATGTAGGGTTTCCGTGCGCATTTCGCGTATAATCAGCGGCTTGCGCGCTCCGGCTCTGTCCGGGGCCTTAATTTTTGAGAAATAGTGGAGTAAATCAAGCATGTCCATAGAAAGAACCTTTTCCATCGTCAAACCTGACGCAGTTGCCAAAAATCATATTGGCGATATTTATGCACGGTTTGAAAAAGCCGGGCTGAAAATTATTGCTTCGAAAATGCTGCACCTGGGCCGCGAACAGGCCGAGGGATTTTACGCAGTGCATAAAGAGCGTCCATTTTTTAACGATCTGGTGTCGTTTATGATTTCCGGCCCGGTGATGGTGCAGGTGCTGGAAGGCGAAGGTGCTATTTTGAAAAACCGTGAAGTGATGGGGGCAACCAATCCCAAAGAAGCTGATGCAGGAACTATTCGTGCTGACTTTGCCGATTCCATTGATGAAAATGCGGTGCATGGTTCTGATGCGCCGGAAACGGCTGCTGAAGAAATTGCCTATTTCTTTTCGGACGATGAGATTTGCCCGCGCACACGTTAAGTGTGCATGGCCTGAGACGTAGCGAGCGAGTCTGATGTTGATACCGACACCAATACCGACACTGATGCCAACAAAAATCAACCTGTTGGATTTTTCACGCGCAGACATGGAGATATTCTTCGCCGACATGGGGGAGAAGCCTTTCCGTGCCAAACAGGTCATTCAGTGGCTGCATCAGTATGGTGTTGATCAGTTTGATGAAATGACCAACCTGAGCAAGGCTTTGCGTGCCAAACTTGAAAAAGTGGCTGAAATTCGTACGCCTGAAGTGTTGATTGATCAGGCCTCTGTGGATGGCACGCACAAGTGGCTGCTGAAACTGGATAATGGCAATTCTGTCGAAACGGTTTTTATCCCGGAAAAAAATCGCGGCACATTGTGTATTTCCTCTCAGGTGGGTTGTGCGCTGGAATGCTCTTTTTGTTCCACGGGACAACAGGGCTTTAATCGCAACCTGAGCGTGGCCGAAATTATTGGTCAGGTGTGGGTGGCCAACAAGGCATTGGGCTGGGATCCGCTGGCCAATGGCAAAAATGAGCGCATTATTTCCAATGTGGTTTTCATGGGCATGGGCGAACCGTTGTTGAATTTTGACAACACCGTCAAAACCATTGATTTGCTGGTGGATGATTTTGCCTATGGTTTGTCGAAGCGACGGGTGACGGTGAGCACCTCCGGTGTGGTGCCTGCGCTGGCGCGGTTGAAAGAGGTGAGTGATGTGGCACTGGCCTTATCTCTGCATGCACCCACGGATGAGCTGCGCGATGTACTGGTACCACTGAATAAAAAATATCCTCTGCGTGAGGTGCTGGATGCCTGTACGCATTACATTAGTGGTGATACCCGACGCAAGGTGACGATTGAATACGTTATGCTGGATGGTGTGAATGACAGTGTCGCTCATGCGCGTCAGTTGGCGAAGGTACTTAAAGGTGTGCCGTCCAAAATCAACCTGATTCCATTTAATCCTTTCCCGGATACGCAATATCGACGCTCAAGTGATGCGGCGATTGTGCGCTTCCGTGAAGTGTTGATCAAAAATGGTTTGATCACGTTGACCCGTCGTACCCGGGGTGATGATATTGACGCTGCCTGTGGTCAATTGGTGGGGCAGGTGCAGGATAAAACCCAGCGACAGCAAAATAAACGGGTGACCGGGTGAAAACAGATATGAAAGTGCTGCGCTCACTGACTTTACGCATGGCCTCCGTGATCGCATTGAGTTTTATGTTGTTTTCCTGTGCAACCGTGCAGGAACAGGAGCGTAAAGACAAAACCAAATTTCGTATCGCAGATACCAACCTTCGCCTGGGGCTGGGTTATTTACAGCAGGGGCGTGATGAAGCGGCTTTGCAAAAATTGAAAAAAGCAGTGGATACGATGCCGGAATATGCCGAGGCGCATAGCAGTATTGCCCTGGCGTACATCCGTATGGGCAAGCCGGAGAAAGCAGAAGCGCATTATCAGCAAGCGGTGGAACTTAAGCCGGATGATGGATCAATCCAGAATAACTATGCCGTGTTTTTATGCGGGCAAGGCAAGTACGCTGAAGCGGAACAACATTTTTTAACGGCAATCAACAATCGAAGATATCGCACCCCCGCAGAGGCGCTTGAAAACCTGGGCGTATGTATGTTGCAGGTGCCTGACCTGGAAAAGGCGGAAACCTACTTGCGCAAAGCCTTGCAAATAGATCCACGATTGCCGGGAGCCCTGTTGCAAATGGCCCGGGTCAGCGTTGAGAAAAAGCGTGCGATGTCGGCCCGGGCCTATTTGCAGCGTTATCAGGAAGTGGCTACGTTGGGCCCGGATGGTCTGTGGCTGGGTATTCAGGTGGAGACAGAACTGGGAGATATGACAGCGGTGAGAAAATATAAAACACTGTTGCGCCAGAATTATTCGGATTCCAACGAAATGCGCATGTTATTGGAAGCAGAAGCCCGGGAAAGAGATGGAGCCGGCGGGCAATAATGAAGATATGAGTCGCGAGAATTAAAAAGTGAGTAAACGCAATAAAAAGCAGCGGAACCCTGAACAGGATGCACTGTCCCTGCAAGCTGGCGACAGATTGCGTATTGCGCGTGAATCTCGTGATTTATCCATTGACGATGTGGCGGCGCGTTTAAAACTTGATGTGAGAAAAATCAGGGCGCTGGAGCAGGGGGATATTGCAGATTTTCCCGCCCCGGTGTTTGCAGCGGGTTATTTGCGCGCGTATGCACGTTTGATGGAATTACCCGAAGAAGAAGTGCTTGCTGATTTTACTGAGTTGGCGTCGGTGCATGATCAGGTCATTGATCCGGCATCGGCGGTGAATAACGAAACTTACAGCAAGATGACCAATGAAATATCCAGTCAGTTTTCCCTGAGAGATAAATCATCGGGGAATCATTGGGGAAAGGCCGGGCTTGCGGGTGTGGTTATTGTGGGCCTGGTTTATTTTTTGTGGCCGATCAGTGAGCGCGAGAATACCGATGTTGTCGGTGTTATGGATACGAAGACAAGTGCTGGCTTGGCCGGAAAAACCGTTGGGATAGCAATACCAGTACCCGATGTTGTTACCGAAAAAGTTGTGAGTGATACGCCTGCGGTTGAGGCTCAAAATCCTGCTGTGCGGGAACGCACTGCGGAAACAGACCCGCATGCAATGGTAACGCCGGAATTGTCCGCCGAGCCAGTGGCTGTATCTGAAGTTGAGAGTGAAGCGCCGGACACTGACCTGAATTCAGAGCTGATATTGATTTTTAACAGTGATTCCTGGGCAGAGGTGCAGGATGTTCGGGGCCAGCGCCTTATGTATCGTTTAGGTAAAGCAGGTACCCAGCGTGTTGTGACGGGTGTTGCTCCTTTTGTGGTGCAACTGGGTTATGTGCAAGGCGTGGATATTTTATATAACGGTGCTGTGTACGATTTGTCAAAGTATGCCAATCGCCGGTCGGTACGTTTGCGGATTGGTGCTGCCGATGAGGGTATGGGTGGTGAATAGATTCTGTGTCAGCGCCCTGTAGGATGCATTCTATGCACCACAAAAATGTTGCTACTGACACACATCCTTTAAATTTGTGCCTTTCTTGTTCCTCACGCTCCCGCGTGGGAACCAGAATAAATGACCTTAATTTACAGGTAACATGATGAATAATTTTGGTGCGTAGAACGCACCCTTGCTACTGTGGGGTGGTTTATTTTATGTTTAGCAGGAACAGAGGGAGAAGTGATGAAAAGAAATATGGACTTAATCAGATCAATATTGCTTGCTCTTGAAAAAGTTGAATCGGCAGGTAAGATGCAGCAACTTTCTATTGATGGCATCGCTGAAGAAGTGTTGTCGTATCATGTTAAACTTCTTTTTCAAGCAGGGCTGATCGAAGCTCATGATGCTTCAGGAGTTAATGATTTTAAGTGGTATCCAGTTTCACTAACCTGGGATGGTCATGAATTTATAGAGGCAGCCAGAAACGACACGACATGGAAAAATGTTACATCGCAATTAATTGAAAAAACAGGTGGGCTGGTATTTGAAGTCCTGAAAGGCAGCCTGATTAAGTCTGCTGTACAATTAATGCAACTGTAACAATAAGCTTGAGTCGCACAAAACAACCACTATCACTTCAGTAAGCCTCTCAGCTTGGACGATAATTACGTTGAATAAAAACCATGATTGAAAAACCTGAGTATCAACAAATAACCCGCCGCAAGTCGCGCCAGATTCGTGTGGGTGACGTACTGGTGGGGGGTGATGCACCCATTACCGTGCAGAGCATGACCAACACTGAAACTACGGATGTTGAGGCAACCGTGGCACAGATTCAGGCGCTGGAAACAGCCGGTGTTGATATTGTGCGTGTTTCCGTTCCATCAATGGATGCTGCTGAGGCGTTTGGTGAAATCCGGCGTCGCGTCAACGTGCCGCTGATCAGCGATATTCACTTTGATTACAAGATTGCCCTGCGCGTGGCCGAACTGGGTGTGGATTGCTTGCGTATTAATCCTGGCAATATTGGTCGTGAAGACCGTGTACGGGCAGTAGTGTCTGCGGCGCGGGATAATGACATTCCCATTCGCATTGGTGTGAATGCGGGTTCGCTGGAAAAAGATTTGCAGAAAAAATACGGTGAGCCGACTCCCGAGGCGCTGGTTGAATCGGCGATGCGTCATATTGATATGCTCGACAAGCTGGATTTTCAGGAATTCAAGGTCAGCCTCAAGGCGTCGGATGTGTTTATGACGGTGGCCGCTTATCGTTTGCTGGCTGATCAGATTGAGCAGCCACTGCACCTGGGTATTACCGAGGCGGGTGGTGCGCGTTCGGGTGCAGTTAAATCCGCGATTGGTCTGGGCATGTTACTGGCACAGGGTATTGGTGACACGATACGGGTGTCGCTGGCGGCTGATCCAGTACAGGAAGTCAAAGTCGGTTTTGATATTCTGAAAAGCCTGCATGTACGCAGCAAGGGCATCAATCTGATTGCCTGTCCTTCCTGCTCTCGTCAGCAGTTTGATGTGGTTTCCACCGTTAACGCACTGGAAGAAAGACTGGAAGATATTCTGGAGCCCATGGATGTGGCGGTGATTGGCTGTGTGGTGAACGGGCCGGGCGAGGCGCGTGAGGCGGATATCGGACTTGCCGGTGGTGAGCCAAACCTGCTTTATGTTGACGGCAAACCGGATCATAAAGTAAACAATGATGAATTGCTGAATGAGCTGGAACGTGCCGTACGTGCCGAAGTCAAGCGGCGTCTGGAAAATCCCGATGCATTTGAAAATATTAAAATTCAGCAGGCTGCGCCGTAGCTGGCGGCAGGGTTAATATAATTATGGCACAACAAATCATCCAGGCCATTCGTGGTATGAACGACATTTTGCCGGAAGATACGGTTTACTGGCAAAAGCTGGAGTCGATTATTCGTGACCTGCTGGGCCGTTACGGTTATCAGGAAATCCGTTTTCCTGTTGTGGAAAAAACAGAATTGTTCAAGCGATCCATTGGTGAAGTCACCGACATCGTTGAAAAGGAAATGTATACTTTCGCGGACCGTAATGGTGACAATCTGACCTTGCGCCCTGAAGGTACCGCGCCTTGTGTACGGGCAGCCATTCAGAACGGTTTATTGCATAATCAGGTGCAGCGTCTGTGGTACATGGGACCGATGTTTCGTCACGAGCGCCCGCAAAAGGGACGTTATCGCCAGTTTCATCAGGTGGGCGTCGAAACCTTTGGTATGGCCAGCCCGGATCTGGATGCAGAACTGATTTTAATGACGGCGCGTTTGTGGCAGCAGCTGGGTCTGGACAATGTGGAGTTGCAACTGAATTCGCTGGGTACACGCGAATCGCGTGCGATATACCGCAAAGAACTGGTCCGCTATTTTGAGCAGCACAAGGACCAGCTTGACGAAGACAGTTTGCGACGCCTGGAGAGCAATCCGCTGCGTATTCTGGATACAAAAAATCCGGCACTGCGGGACGTGGTGGCTGATGCACCCAAACTGATGGCGCATCTCGATGATGAATCGCGTGAACATTTTGAGACGCTGTGTGGTCTGTTAGGTGATGCAGGTATTACCTATTGTGTTAACCCGTGTCTGGTACGCGGGCTGGATTATTACAGTCGGACGGTGTTTGAATGGGTGACGGATCAGCTGGGTGCGCAGGGTACGATTTGTGCGGGTGGCCGGTTTGATGGGCTGGTGGAACAGTTAGGCGGGAAAGCAACGCCGTCTGCCGGTTTTGCCATCGGGCTGGAACGTTTGCTGACACTGGTGCGTGAAAACCTTCAGCCGGATAACAGGCCTCACCTCTATCTGGTGCTGGTGGGGGAAGCCGCGCAGAAAAAAGGCGTGTTGCTGGCCGAGCAGTTGCGTGACGCAATACCAGCGTTGCGTATTATGACAAATTGCGGAGGTGGCAGTTTTAAAAGCCAGTTTAAAAAGGCCGACAAGTGCGGCGCACAGTTTGCGCTGGTGCTGGGTGAGGATGAAGTGGCGCAAAAAACGGTGAGCATCAAGTTTTTGCGGGGTGAACACTCTCAAAATCAGGAAACGCTGGCGCAGGATGATGTGCCAGCGTGGCTGGAAGGAAAACTGACAGACCTATAATTTTTGGCGGAAAATCGCCAGGTAATGTACGGAGAGTACTGTGGATATATACACAACAGAAGAGCAACAGGTCGCCGCCATCAGAAGGTGGTGGGATGAAAATAAATGGTCACTGATCGGCGGCGTGGTTATCGGTGTGGGTGCGTTATGGGGCGGTCGTGCCTGGCTGGATAATCAGCAACAGTACTCAGAAACCGCATCTGCGGTTTATCAAATGATGCTGGAAAATGTATCGCAAAATAAAAATGAGGACGCGGCCACACAGGGTGCTCAGCTGTTAGGCCAGTTTTCAGATACCGCTTATGCCTCACTGGCGGCATTGATGATGGCCAAAACCAAACTGGAAGCGGGGGATGCCGCCGCTGCCAGCGCACATTTGCGCTGGGCATTGGACAATACTGAAAGCGAGGCTGTACGCCATGAAGCACGTTTACGCCTGACCAGGATCATGATGGCGGAAGGGAAGTATGATGATGCTCTGAATTTTATGTCGGATATTGACGCGGGGGTTTATGAGTCAACCTACGAACAATTGAAAGGTGATATTTATGTCGCCATGGGGCAGCCGGAGTCTGCACGTACGGCATTCATGCGTGCCCTGGCCAGTGCGTCGCCGGGGGAACGTGGGCGCGAGTTGCTGCAAATGAAGCTGGATAATCTTGGACAGCCTGCTTCGGGTGATATGTCGTAATGCTGTTGTCGCGTATGAAAAAAGTATGTCTGATGCCGGTGGCGCTGATATCTGGCTTGTTGCTGGTTGCCTGTGGCTCATCACCAAAGGATTATTCCGACGCAACGCCGTTGAATACAATTAACACAAGTGTGTCGGTCAAGGCGCTTTGGGCGCAACCCACCGGTGATGTACCGGAGTATGCGCACGCACAATTGCCCGTGGTCATGGATAGTACCGGTAGCGACAAAAAGATTTATGTCGCAAGCCGTAAGGGTGATGTGGCTGCGCACGCCACAAAAAATGGTGGTGTGCTGTGGCAGATCAGCATGGACGAAGCGCTGACGGGTGGCCCCGGTGTCGGAGCAGGCTTGTTGTTTGTGGGTACACGCGAGGCAGAGCTGGTGGCGCTGGATAAAAACAATGGCGCTGAGCGCTGGCGTCAACGCATTAGCAGTGAAATGCTGGCCACCCCTGTTGTGGCGGGAGAATTGCTGGTTGTGCAGACTATTGATGGCAGAATCAGCGCGCATAAAACGGCGACGGGTAAAAAACTCTGGTCATATGAGCGCAGTATTCCAAAACTGACTTTGCGTGGCACCAGTGTGCCTCTGGTGGTGAATGAGGCGGTGTTGGCCGGATTTTCCGATGGGCGTTTACTGAGCCTCAGTCTGGCTACGGGTGAATTGTTATGGGAAACCACTATCGCTGTGCCCCATGGGCGCACCGATCTGGAGCGTCTGGTTGATATTGATGGCTTGTTTCGTGCCGTCGATGGCGTGGTGTATGTGAGCAGTTATCAGGGGAGGGTAGCGGCGGTTTCCATTGCAGATGGAAATGTGTTGTGGGCGCGGGACATGTCATCGTATACCGGTTTGACGGTGAGCGGGGAACAGATTTTCATCACCGACGCGACCAGCAGGGTGTGGGCGCTGGATGGGCGCACGGGAGCAACCCTGTGGCGGCAGGACGGCCTGTTGAAACGAGAGCTGAGTGTGCCGGTAGTGCAGGGGAATACAGTGGTGGTTGCGGACTATGACGGTTTTGTACACTGGTTGGCGCGGGATGATGGTGATTTTGTGGCTCGAAGAAGTCTCGATAAGGTGTGGTCAACCATGCGCTATGTCTGGGACAGTGACGAGCCTGCCGAGAAAGTTTACCGTTCGGTCAGTGTTTCTCCATTGGTGGCTGCCGACACACTGTATGTGCGTGACAATACCGGCGCGTTAGCTGCGTTTACGCTTGTAAAACAAACCGTTTCAGAACAAGCCGCCACAAAATAAATGATCAGACTTTTCTTCTGAAAAAACACGATTTCCGGGCAGGGTGGGCACCGCCCATCTGCCCTATACCGCAATTTGTTAACTAATGGTATTGGGTGTCCAGGTTATTTTGTTCCGCCTCTTTCGGGGTTGAATAAAGCACAATTGGTGGGCAATGCCCACCCTACGAAAACAGAGCCGGTTATTTTTAAACTGAGTTTTGCGGATAGGTATGTAAATTATTATGAAACCGGTTATCGCACTTGTTGGTCGTCCTAACGTCGGCAAATCCACTTTATTTAATTGTTTAACGCGCTCGCGTGATGCGTTGGTGGCTGATCAGCCCGGACTCACCCGTGACCGTAAATACGGTGAAGGTCGTGTGGGTGACTATCCCTATCTGGTCGTGGATACCGGCGGTCTCAGTGGCGAAAAGGAAGGCATCGACGAGCTGATGGCAGATCAGGCCTGGTTGGCCGTTGAAGAAGCCGACGTGGTTTTATTTTTGGTGGATGCGCGTGACGGTCTGGTGGCAGGCGATCAGGAAATTGCCAAACGTTTGCGCTCGGCCAACAAGTGCGTACATCTGGTGGTGAACAAAATTGATGGCTCGGAGTTGGCGGTAGTGATCGCTGATTTTTATCGTCTTGGCCTGGGTGATCCGCTGGGTATCACGGCCAGTCAGGGGGGCGGGGTACGTGACTTGATGGCAGAAATTCTGCCGGAATTTCCCGAGTCCGACATTGATGAAGACGAAGAAGATCTGGGTATTAAAATCGCCATTGTGGGCAAGCCTAATGTGGGGAAATCAACACTGATCAACCGTATTTTGGGTGAAGAGCGCGTATTGGTTTTTGATATGCCAGGGACCACCCGTGACAGCATTTTTGTTCCCTTTGAACGTCGCGGCCAGAAATATACCTTTATTGATACTGCCGGTGTGCGGCGGCGCAAAAAAGTACATGACAAGCTGGAAAAATTCAGTGTAATTAAAGCGTTGCAAGCCATTGAACGTGCGAATGTGGTGGTGCTGGTGATTGATGCCCACGAAGGCATCAGTGATCAGGATGCGCATTTGCTGGGTTTTGTGCTGGATGAAGGCAGAGCGTTGGTCATTGCCGTTAACAAATGGGATGGGTTGGAGCCTTCTGAACGGGAGCGAGTGAAATACGAGCTAGGACGAAAATTACAGTTTGTCGATTTTGCGAAGCTGTTTTTTATCTCAGCATTGCATGGTACCGGTGTGGGTGATTTGTTCAAACCGATTCAGAAAGCTTATGTTTCTGCGACGCGCCATTTTTCCACGCCGGAGCTGTCACGTATTCTGGAAAAGGCCGTGGATAATCATCAGCCGCCACTGGTGCGTGGTCGGCGCATTAAATTACGTTATGCCCATCAGGGGGGGCGCAACCCGCCGATGATTGTTATTCACGGTAATCAGACCAAAGATGTGCCGGATGCTTATCGGCGTTATTTGCAAAACACGTTTCGCAAGGTACTCAAGCTGGAAGGTACGCCGGTGCGTATTGATTTCAAGACGGGCACTAATCCGTTTGAAGGCAGGAAAAACAAGCTGAGCAAACGCCAGATTGATAAGCGTCAGCGGTTGAAGAAATTTGTTAAACGTAAACGTTAATCTGAGAACAGCCGATCAAGCCTGAGCGAAAAGCTGGATAATCTGAATGTAGGTTTTCGCTCATGACTCATATCGGCATTTTTACTTCAGCTGATATTTTACGTGAAACATGTTTTGTTAACGCAGCGATAATAGAGCCGGGTTTTGCTCGGGTAACGGAAACGGCAGGTGCTCAGGCACTTCATGGTATTCGCCGGAGGTTAATGCCATCCACACCAGCCCTGCTAAAGAATTGACTCCCAGCTTACGCATGATGTGCGCACGATGTGTCTCTATGGTTTTTGTGCTGAGGCTCATTTCGTGGGCGATGGTCTTGTTGGCCTTCCCCTGGATCAGCAGGCGTAACACCTCTTCTTCGCGGCGTGACAGCTGACCAAGGTACTGTAATACATTTTGTCGCCATTGTTCGTCTAACCGTATTTGTCGGTCGCTCTCCAGTGCGCGCTGAATACTGTCCAGCAAAGCTTGATCGTCAAACGGTTTTTCCAGAAAATCGATAGCACCTGCTCTGAGGGTGCGTACCGCCATAGAAACGGTGCTGTGTCCGGAGACAAAAATAACCGGTGTTTTTATGCCCTGTCGTTGCAGATATTCCTGCAATTCCAGTCCGCTTAACTGGGGTAAGCGGACATCCAGTACCAGGCAGCCAGGCAGTTCCGGGTCATAGGCGTCAAGGAATGATTGTACGTCAGCAAAAGCACAGGCTCGAATATTCATGGACTCTACCAGAGTCTGTAATGAATGCCGTACAGCGTCGTCGTCGTCTACGATGAATACGGTTGGTGCGACGGCAAGGTTGGTTGCCAGAGTAGATGTAAGTTGAGTAGTCACGATAGTTCCTTCTACGGTTGGTTGAGAGTACGAGAATGAATACGTTCACGATGCACTGTACGCAGCGCAGAGTCAATATTCTTGCGATAAGTAATGTGGAATTTCAGGGTACAAAAAATTGTGTTGCAGCACAATGGAAGGGGGCAGCGGCACCGGAATACCGTAAGCTATAGCCGTTTTTTGTTAAGAAATTTTTAATCTATCAGGGGTCTACGAAATCCCAGGCTGAAATGTTCCGTTATTATTGGCTATTATAGTAAATGTTTTCCGAGTGGAACGCGAATTGCAGTTAGTAAAAATAGTAAAAAACCCCACTGATACTCGCAACCGGTACTTTTTCGGTGTAATTCGTGATGCGGGGCATTGAGTCCCGCTAAATTTAGTTAATTCGAGTTTATTAGCAATTTCTTAAATGTTTATT
>JAKISS010000089.1 GCA_021648485.1 Gammaproteobacteria bacterium | reverse complement strand
TTGGCTGATTTTCGACAAACAAAAGTTGCTACATGTTCTTCATTGCTTTTGGAGCGTAAAAATACATGTAACAAATTGTCACTGTTAATAATGATTTCCTGAAAATAATGGTGGTTATCATTTTCCACTCCGCGGGCTTTTTTGAACATGCTTTCAATCAGCGATACATTGGTTCCCTGAAAAAGGTCTGCGGTCGCAGCGGCAACAACTTCCAGCACTTCAGCGGGATGTGAATCCACAGTCTTGGCACTTAGCAGCATACCGGTGCTGAGATCCACGAAACCTGCGGCGACACATTCAGGGATGGATGCGACAGCTGTTTGTAGGGCTTTATCTAATGACATTTTTTTCTCCTTGATAATAAATGATATGCGGTTTATGACGACGCAATATGCCGTCTGTTGCTTGTGCTGGAATTTGCTACCGCTAACGCAAATTCCTTCAAAAATTCTACCTGGACATCTGATTGCACCCAACGCGGCTCAATGCTACGTGCGGTCTCCAGGGCATCCAGAGCGGTTTCACCTTCCCATATCAGTTGCGCAACGAGCATAGTGCCGGTACGACCCATGCCTGCTTTGCAATGCATGGCAATAGCTTCACTTTGTTCGGTTAATTTACCCACCTGTTCACAAAGTTTGAGAGCGGCTTCAATAGTAGGCACTCCCATATCTTTAATTGGAAATGCAATTCCTTTGATATCGTAGCCGGCAAGTATAGCCGGATCAATGGGTTGAGTTGTCAGGGAAACCAGCACGCTGATTCCCACTCGCTGTAGCGCAGCAAGATCATAGTCCAGTTCGATTAATAATCCGGGGCGTGGCGTGCCGGCTAAATCACCTTTTCTAAGCCAAAGAAAATTACGTGGCCCAAAAGCATCACTTTTGTATTTTCGGGCCTCCTCGGGTATTTTAGGGCGAATCGTTTTAAGCGGTGCATCGGGCGTGTTAACGATTTCTGTTACAGGGTCATTTAGGTGTTCATCGGGAGTGTCTGGTGCAGATACACAACAGGAACCACTGCGCACAAAATCCCTCGCAGCCTGCGATTGCGGTGCTGCAAAAAAATCGGCGGTGGGTTGTATTTCATGAATCCAGCCACCCGCCAATAATGTGGTTTGTCCGCCTAGTTTAATGGCTTGTTTCTGATTATGTACAACCACCACCACAGCGCGGCGCCCGGCTTCCATGAGCAAATAATCCAACAGGCGATGAGTTTCTGCTTCACCCAGCCCGGCAGTAGGTTCATCTACAAAAATTAATTTGGGGTTAGCTGCCACAGTACGGGCAATGGCCAGGTGGCGTTGCACTGCCAGTGGAAAATCTGCGGCATTATCATTCAGCCGGTCAACTAATTCAGTCAGGCCTGCCTTGCTCAACAGGCGTTGTGCTACATCCCGTTGCTGAGAGATATTCAGTGTATGGCGTTCGGGCATATCATTGACAATATTTTCACGGATACTGGCCATGATAAGTTTGGTTTTCTGTGCCACCAGTGCGGGTAGCTCAGACTTTCCCAAAGGCATGCCAATGTATTCGGCTTTGCCCCAGGTGCGTAAAGAAGGGTTGGCATTGTTAAGGCCGGAAAGCGTTCGTAGCAGGGTGGATTTTCCAGTACCGGCTGGCCCCAACAACACGGTCATTCCCTGTTCGGGAATATCCAGGTCGATACCATTAAGAATAATTTTGTCACCAAAAGCGACACCATACTCTCGCAAAGATAGAATTGACTCACTCACGCGGCTTCTCCACTCAGGCCAGGGTCCAGAGAATAAAGCAGTGCCTGAACCAACATCATGACATCATCATGTTGACGGGCATCCACCTCGAATACAGGTACATTCATATCCAGTTTTGTCAGGGTTGCCTGGTAGTCTTCAAGTTTTAGCCCTTTGCGTAACTCCATTCTCGTAATGCCAATGGCCACAGCATTATTTTGAATAAACTCTTTAAAGGCATTGATAAAGGCCTTCAAGTCGTCCAGTGGAGCAGGATTGGCATCGTCCAGCATAATAATGACACCAAGACTGCCATCAGTGAGTAAGTCCCACATAAAATTGAAGCGTTCTTGTCCCGGTGTGCCATAAAGATGCAGTATTTCTCCATTATCCAAACGCATACTACCGTAATCCATTGCCACTGTGGTCAATTCCTTTTTGTCTTTTGTTTCATCTGTTGCAGTCTGTTCTGTGGAAAATGGTGCAATGTCACTAATCGCGGTAATCGCGGTTGTTTTGCCTGCGCCTACGGGGCCGGTAAAAATAATTTTGTACTGACCAATCATAATTAATTCCTGTTTTTCAGGTTATCATCGAGTTACTGTTGTTTGCTGATACGGCGTAAAATAGAGGCTAATAGCCCACGTCTTGTGGGTTTGTCTTTCATGACTTCTTTGGGGGCAATTAGCGAGTCTGCCTGGCGTGTTGCGGGCCCTGTTAAACCTGTTGTCATTGCCGCACTATAAAATGAATACACATGGGCTTGATCAATGTCCAGGCTTTGAGCAATGTTATCCAGTGTGCGCGGGTTTCCTGCCCATAAAGAGGCAATGCGCATGCCGTATGGTGTATGTGGAAGACGAGGAAAATTAGGCCAGGATTGCAAATAATACGATGCCGATAAATCAGTACCTTCCGGCACGCGGCCACGCGCTGTACGCAAAGTCAGATCCCATATCAGGCGATTAATGGACATGGTTCTCAGGCCGTCAGTTTCATTTGCGGGTAATTCTTTTTTGCCAGTATTGCAAATACGATTGATCTCTATTGTAAACTCTTCACTCAATGTCGCCACGCCCAGGTTTTTTAGTTGACTGTCCGTTAAATCACTATAAACACGATCCTGGTCGGGTAGCAGGATAAGTCGGCGATTTCTCCAACATTGCACATCGAGAATACATTGTTGCCCGACACTTTTTTTAAGGCTGGAGAGAATGCGCCCCAGGAGATAATTATCCGGATTATAATAAAGTTCAGACCCTCCCTGTATACCGGTTTGTTGTATCGATTTCAAGTTAATACTTGTTGTCTTGAGCTGTGTATTCAGTGCGTGGGCTGCCGCGTTAATTCCTGTTGTATGGGTATCCAGTTTTGTTGATGCTTCTGAATGATCATTAGAGGCTGGAGGGTTTACTGAATCAATGTTGCTGATAGTTTCTGTGCTTGCCGGTAATCCTGTTACCAGGTCAAAAATAGATTCCCACAACAAATCCAGCTTGGCGGGTTTGGCGACATAAGTAGCCCCCTTAATTTTTTTGGGGGATTCTGACATGATAATAGCGGGTAGATCAGGATGTTGTTGTTGATATTTTTCCCAGGCATTGGCTTCGCCATCCAGGTCAACAATACCCAAATGTGGGTCCTCACTTTGCGCAAATTCGCAACGCCCTTTGAAAATAATTTTAAAAATGGTGTCCATCCTGGAAATAGACCGTTCATCCATGCCGACTAGAATAACTTTTATAGGTGAGTGTACTTCTGTTTTCACGAGTTTTGTTACCTCCTGTTTGTTGTTTGTTACGCAGCCGAATGCGATGTATAAAACAGGATATGTGGGGCGCTGTTTTTGTGTCTCTACCCAGGCACCACGTTCATCACTCATATTAAGCGTAATACCCACCATTTCCTTCAGAAGCGGCATCGGGTAAAAATACGAAAACTTTAGTGATGGCGTGTTATTTATAGTATAAATTTACGATAATAGGCGGCAAAAATATCATTTTTTGATATAAGTGGTGGAGTGGCTGGAGGAGATGATTGTCTGGGAATCGAGTAAAAAAAATTTGCCCAAATACTGTCAGAGTAAAATAAAAATATTCCAATAGGCTGAAAACATTGAATATTTGTCTGAGCAGGCAATAAGAGTATGTTTGCCGGGTGTTTTATTTCTCATCGTGATTGTCATGTTGTTAGAAGCAGAGGGAGGGGCGGCAGAATCAAAAGACCGATGTACAAGGGACGCGGCAATTGACGCGTTGCACACACTCATCACAGGGCAATATACCGATAATCGCGGTGCTGTCCAGATTACAAAACTATACAGATTTGTAATAGGCTGGAGGTCGGGCCAGTATCGCTGCGGATTGTAAAATTGAGTCATAAAATGGAGAAATACAGTGGCATGGGTTTATTTGATCATTGCTGCCCTGTTTGAATGTGGATGGGCAATAGGCTTGAAATATACGGATGGCTTTACAAAAATTTGGCCGTCCATCTTCACAATAGTTGCAATGATTGTGAGTTTCCAGTTTTTATCCATGGCGATGAAAACAATTCCCGTAGGTACGGCTTATGCAATATGGACGGGTATTGGAACAGTGGGAGTTGCTATTTTGGGTATGGTGTTATTTGGGGAATCCAGAGAAATAGCAAGAATATTATGTATAACATTGATTATTGTTGGGGTTGTTGGTCTTAAAGTATTTTCCGGGCAGCATGCCGGTTAATCATAAGAATGAAAGGGTATTTTCAATAGATAAATAATTTGATGGATAAATTATTTTTTGGAAAAAATGAAAGATACATCCCCCATTTAAAAATGTATGTTAGTGAATGCTCGCCAACGTGCAAGGTTTAGTCTGAATTATGGTCGATGTGCTTGCGCTAGATAATTATTGCTGCGCATTTCCAGCAATCGACTTACCGTGCGTTGAAAATCAAAGGTATGGCGGCGACCGTGATACAGGTGTGTGGGCTCGTTATCGGCGGTGATCAGCAGTTTGACACGCCGGTCATAAAATTCGTCCACCATGTTGATAAACCGATGAGCCCACTCTTCTTCATTTTCACCCATGTCAGGTACGCTGGAAACAAGTATGGTATGAAATTGTCGGGCGAGTTCAATATAGTCAGCACTGGCGCGAGGGCCATGACAGAGCTGATAAAAATCAAACCAGGCGACATCATCAGCACGACGATGGCAGACAATTTGACGGTGATTGATGTGTAATGGAGTATCAATCAATGCGGTACCAGAGGCGAGCTCGTTAAAGCGCTGTTCAATAGCGCGTTCACTGGCGATGTTGAGCGGTGAAAACCAGGCAGGGGTCTGTTTGAGTTTGTGCAGACGGTGGTCAATGTTGCCGGTCAACTCAATGACTTCAGTGTTAGTTTCAATGAGTTTGATGGCGGGCAGAAAATGCTCGCGTTGCAGGCCATTTTTGTACAATTCTGTCGGCGCAAGGTTAGAGGTGAATATTAGTGTGATACCTTGGTCGCTGAATGCGCCGAGCAGGCGATAAAGAATCATCGCATCAGTGATATCTTCCACATAAAACTCGTCGAGACACAATACGTGCGCTCGTTGTGCAAAGTGTTTGGCAACGATGAGCAGAGGGTCACGCCGTCCCGCCAATTGTGCGAGTTCATCATGAATTTCCTGCATGAAATGACGAAAGTGTAAGCGTAGTTTTTGATCAAAGGGCAGGGTAGTAAAAAACATGTCCATGAGCCAGGTTTTTCCCCGGCCGACACCTCCCCATAGGTATAATCCACAGGGCGGTACGTTACGCTTACCGAATTTTTTACATAACTGCGTTGCCCAGCCTGTTTGCTCGGGCTGTTGCAGGCGTGTGGATAATGTCTGGAAATGTTTCAGCGCCCTGAGTTGAGCCGGGTCAGGCTGAAAATGCTCATTATGCAAGGCGTATTGGTATTGTGTACTGAGGTCCATGCGTGAAAGTCTATATTTTTTGATAAAGGATAGCGGCCAGTATTCTTGCTGGCTTTATTGGCACAGTGTTCGGTATCATGCCGAACTATGCAAAATTTAATTAAAAGAACGGTTTATTTGTGGGTGATATTGTTAGCTATCTTGAGCTTAACGGCTTGTGACGAGAAAAAACAACGGGTAGCGCCCTCAGGAAGCCATGCCGTATTAGAGGAGTTGGCAGCAGCTTACCGCAAGGTTGGCGAGAAATACCCTGTACAGCCGCAGGCCATGCCACCCAAGGGGCGCAAGGAGTTCTTGAATAAGGTTTTTGCGCAAGCCGGTTATAGCTATTCGGCAACGTTAATTGCGATGGGGCAGGCGACTGCTGATTACAGCAATAAAGAACAGCGTGATTTGGTAGAGTTGCTGTTGCTGCCGGTGAAGGGAGTATCAAATGAAGTGCGGGCAAGTCTGTATACCGATGATGAGCTGGTGGCGATGCAGCGCTTGCAGATAAACTTTCGGTAGACTTGCAACGGATTGCCTGTTGAATTGTTTAAGCGGTGATTTATTGTTTCACAGCTCTTAAACTCAATTAAACCCCTGGGTTGCAGCAACTGTGTGGTTCTGGAGGCATCAAATTTCCAATTCGTTGCTGATTTCAGACAACATATAGCGGGCCATTGCCAAATTGCCACGAGCCTTGTCGAGTATAAGATAGACGAAGAGCCCATCCTTTTGGGGTAAAAGCCGAATCAGGTGATATTGTGTGCCCAGGGTGATAAGAATGTCTTCAAGGCTATCTTTCAGCCCCAGGTTTCGCATTGTCGTACGTTTTGCCCGTACTATTTCAGTATTACCAACAGCAGCCAGACTGAGGTTGAGCTTAGTGTCACCTTTTTCAGAGTCGAGCATCAGGCCACTATTACTATCAACGATGCATGCGCCGATGAAACCATCGAGGTTACGGGTTTTTTTAAGACTCTCTTTCAAGCTTGCCATTACTGTTCTCCATTCCTAAATCATCGCTTTTAACGTGGTAAGCATACATTTTCTATATAGGTGTTTTGAATTGGCGGTTTTTCCATAGCATGTATAAAACAGGAATTAATACCATAGAAACCAAAGGTGCTGTAATCATGCCGCCCAACATGGGGGCTGCAATGCGTTGCATGACTTCTGACCCGGTTCCTGAACCCATCATAATCGGTATTAAACCTGCAATCACAACAGCCGCCGACATGGCTTTTGGCCTGACGCGCAAAACCGCACCATCAATAATTGCTGTACGCAGTTCCTGTCTATTGCTGGGTTTGTGTTCTTTCATTGCCTGATCAAGATAAACCAGCATGATGACACCAAACTCCGCTGCTACGCCTGCCAATGCAATAAAACCGACACCAACAGCGACTGATAGATTGTAATCCAGTGCATAGATCATCCAGACTCCACCCACCAGCGCCAGTGGCACAGTACCCATTACCATGAAACATTCTGTAAAATTACGGAAGTTTAAATAAAGTAATAAAAATATAATCACTAATGTCAATGGTACAACATAGGTCAATTTTTCTTTTGCTCGCAACATGTATTCATATTGCCCAGCCCAGCCCACCGAATAGCCTGCGGGCAAATTAATTTTTTCTGCAACTTGTTTTTGTGCATCCAAAACATATCCACCTAAATCCCGGTTTTGTATATCGACATATATCCACCCAATTCGTCGAGCATTCTCACTCTTGATCATCCCGGGCCCATCCACAATTCTCACTTCTGCAACTTCATGCAAAGGAATTTGCGCCTTGCTTGGGGTAACTATCGGCAATTGTCGAAGCTTGGATATTGAATCACGTACATTCCGCGGGTAACGTACATTGACGGGATAACGTTCCAGCCCTTCAACGGTTTGAGTGATATTTGCACCTCCCACGGCTGTGCGGATGACCTCTTGAATATCAGCGATATTGAGTCCAAACCGGGCAGCAGCACGACGATTGATATTAATGTCGATATAACGAGCGCCTGCCACGCGTTCTGAAAATACAGATAAGGTGCCAGGTACGTCTTTAATAACTTTTTCTATTTCCTGACCAATTTTTTGTATTTCCATCAGGTCGGGCCCCGATACCTTTATACCCAGCGGTGTTTTGACACCCGTAGAAATCATGTCTATACGTGTTTTGATTGGCATTACCCATGAATTGGTCAAGCCCGGGATTGAAACGGTCTTTTGCAGCTCCTGTTTGAGTTTCTCCATTGTCATGCCTGGACGCCATTCACTTTTTGGGTGCAGTTGGATCGTTGTTTCGATCATTGTCAGTGGTGCAGGATCTGTTGCTGTTTCAGCACGCCCAACTTTTCCGAATACTGTAGCAACTTCCGGGATGGTGCGGATAAGTTTGTCGGTTAACTGTAATAATTCACCCGCTTTACCAATCGATATGCCCGTAAATGTTGTTGGCATATACAATAAATCACCTTCATCCAGTTCCGGCATGAATTCTGATCCTAATCGAGAAAGTGGATAAAGTATGGATACAATGACAAGTATGCAAACTACAATAGTAATAATCGGGAAACGTAATACACAACGGATGATTGGCATGTATATTGCCACCAGCATTTGTCGTAGAATATTTTTTTCTTCAGGTAAAATGCGGCCACGAATGAAGTAGCCCATGAGCACGGGCATTAACGTAATAGATAATCCGGCAGCCGCTGCCATGGCATAAGTTTTTGTAAAGGCCAGTGGGCTAAACAGCTTTCCTTCCTGCGCTTCCAATGTGAATATGGGCAAAAAGCTGAGCGTAATAATGAGCAATGAGAAGAATAATGCGGGCCCGACCTCAGTTGCTGATCTGGATATTATCGCCCATCTGTTTTTATCGGTAACGTGCTCTTTTTCCATATGTTTATGCGCATTTTCTATCATCACAATTGCGGCATCAACCATTGCCCCCACAGCAATTGCGATGCCGCCCAAGGACATTATGTTTGCGGTTATGCCTTGTTTTTGCATGATGATAAAGGCGATTAAAATGCCAATGGGTAAAATAATGATTGCGATAAACGCTGAGCGCAAATGAAACAAAAACACAATACAAACCAAGGCAATAATCAAGAATTCCTTGATGAGCTTGTCGCGTAAATTGCCGACCGCATTCTCAATCAGAATGGAGCGGTCGTAGGTTTCGATGATTTCTACTCCATCGGGCAGCCCCTTTTTTAATTGGTTGAGTTTTAATTTTACGGCCTCAATCGTATCTAATGCATTTTCACCCCAGCGCATCACGACAATTGCACCGACGACTTCGCCTTCACCATTAAGTTCAGCAATGCCACGGCGCATTTGTGGGCCCAGGCGAATATCAGCGATATCGCTCAGTAAAATGGGCGTTCCTTTATCATTAACACTGACGAGGATTTGTTTAAGATCTTCTATGTTATTTAAATAGCCGCGCGCACGAATCATATATTCCGCCTCAGCCTGTTCGATAACCGAGCCACCAACTTCCTGATTGGCACGCCGTATTGCCCGATTGACGGTCTCTAATGGAATTCCATAGACGCGCAATTTATTAGGGTCTAAAACAACCTGATATTGCTTAACCATTCCGCCGACTGTGGCGACTTCAGATACACCTGCAACAGTTTGCAGTTCATATTTTAAAAACCAATCCTGTAAGCTGCGTAGTTGTGAAAGGTCGTGATTTCCCGTGCGATCCACTAATGCGTATTGATATATCCAGCCTACACCCGTGGCATCCGGGCCAAGTTGTGGCTTGGCTGTGTCCGGCAGGTTGCTGGCGACCTGGCTTAAATATTCAAGTACGCGGGAACGTGCCCAATAAATATCAGTGCCATCTTCAAAGATGACATAAACGTAAGAATCACCAAAGAATGAAAACCCCCTTACAGCCACGGTTCCTGGTACGGATAACATTGCCGTAGTAATGGGATAAGTCACCTGGTCTTCTACAACCTCAGGAGCCTGGCCAGGATAGGAGGTTTTTATAATAACCTGGAGGTCGGATAAATCAGGAATTGCATCAAGTGGTGTACGCAATAAAGAAAATATACCCCACGCGATTAATAGTAGGGTTAAAAGTATGACCAATGGCCGATTTCTTATGGACCAGTTAATCGTATGCGTAATCATTTTTATTTTTCATCACAAGTAATAATAAAGCGGCATCAGAGTATTCTTTCTAATGTTAAACCTAAATTAATCAGTTAAACCTACTGCGAGCGCCTAAGGCACAGAATCTAAAGCATTTTTCAGAACATGTTGAACTCACCGTATGGGTGATACGCTTTCGTCCAAAATAACCTGAAAAACGCTTTATCTTCCGCACCTTAGTCGCTCTCGCTACGGTTTAACTGATAAATTTAGGTTAAAAGCATAAAGCTAAGTTGAAAGTATTATAAAAAATCAGCCCGGCCCATTTGCCGGGCTTTAATTAATCTAACCGCCGCTCATGCGCAATAAGCTGGCTCGTAAGTTGCTTTCCGAATCAATAAGAAACTGACTTGATACAACAATTTCATCACCTTCTTTTAGGCCATGTAGAATTTCGATTTTATTATTTGATTCGATACCGACTTTTACGGTGACGGGTTTAAATTTTCCATCTCCTAATGCAATGATAACTCGATCGCCCTCTCCAGTACGGATCAACGATTCGTGCGGTATAACAAGCACTTTACGTTTAGGCTTGGTGAAAATCTTTACATCCGCATACATGTTGGCTTTTAATAGTTCATCAGGGTTATTGAATCGTAAACGTACTTCCAGGCTGCGTGTTTTAGGGTCTAGAAGCGGGTAAATATACTCGATAGTTCCGTCCCAGGTTTTTCCCGGCATAAAAGGTAGTTCCGCTGTTGCACGATCACCTATTTTTACCCAATCTGCTTGACTTTCAAAAATACTGGCGATCAGCCATATGGTTGTCATGTCAACCAGGCTGATAATAGATTCGGAAGGTTTGACAAACATTCCTTCTCGTATATTTAATTCAGAAATCACACCGTTTTGTGGTGCATAGTAGTTTATCAAAGGGATGATTTTTCTGGATTTTTTGAGTGTTCTGATTTGGGACTTCGACATTCCTAATGCGATTAACCTGTCCTGTGATGCATCTGCCAGGGAGTTGTTTTCCAGGTCCAAAGATTGCAATAGTTCTTCTTGTGCATTCACAAGCTTTGGGGAGTAAATTTTGAAGAGCAAATCACCTTTTTTAACTCTTTCCCCTAATGTTTTGACTGCCAGATGTTCTACCCAGCCGTCAGTGCGCAGATGCATGTGGCTTATTTTGTTTTCATCATATTTAACATTTCCGACGCTGTCGATATAGCGATACAAGGTTCTTCTCGTTACCTTACGGGTATGAACACCCAGCATATTGATGATACGGGGAGAAATCGATATAACGCCTGTTTCACCGTCGGTGTTATTAATGGCCACTAAATCCATTCCACAAATAGGACAGGTTGCTTTAGGGTCATTGCTTATTATGTCAGTATGCATGGGGCAGACGTAAGTTGGGTTTGTATGTTTTTTGGCGTGTTCCAGCGCACTTTCGCTGGTAGCCTGAGTTAGCTCGGGTGTGTTTACGGGTACAGGTGTATCGATTGGGCTGAGCGTGGTTACAGAGGCAACTGCATCAAAGTCAATGCTTGATGAGCTGTAGTAGCTTAAACCAATAGTCGCACTAATAAGAAATGTGGCAAGTAATGCTTGTTTCTTCAACACAGATGCGAATTTATCAGCAGCAGGTTTAAAGTGGTAATCATAATTATACCGGTAGCGGTAGCGGTAGCGATAACTACAATTGAGCAGCCATGTTTTATAATGCTCTATTTTGTCTCTAAAATCAGTCTGGTTGTTATGTCTCATGCCTGATCCCCCCGGTTAGATAAAGCAAATTGACTTGTGCCTGTGCCGAATCAACAAATAACTGTATTGCTTGTAGTTGAATATCCAGCTCCATTAATCTCGCACGCATTAACGTGTCAAATTCAGTAGTCTGGCTTCTATAGGCGTTTAATGCCGCTTTGGCATTTTGGTTCGCCTGCGGTAATACGGTTTCTTTGTAGTGTTGCAGGCGTTCGTTTAAACGCAGCCAGTTTGAATATTCAGCATCCAGCATGCGCTGCAAGTTTCTTTTTTGTTCTGTAGTGGAATATTGAGCAGAGCTATAATCTTTTTCGCGGGCAGTTACCCATTTATCCTGTCGATTGGATGTAAATAAGGGTATGTCAACGATGAACATTAGCGATATAAGGTCTGCTCGTTGTTGGCCTGTGGGCGCTGTTTCTCGCATGGAAAAGCTCAAGTCAACCATCCAGCGGGGGTAGTAGCGTGATTTGGCAACATTAACTCCTGCTTTGGCAGCATTTGCGTTGGCAATGGATGCTTGTATCGAAGGGTGTTTTTCGAGAGATAAAACGAGGGTATTAGGATCAGCAAGTTCTGGAATTACAAGGGAATTCAAGGATAGTGGCCGATTGAACTGGTCTGCACCTACCCATTTCCCCAGTTCTGCCAGTGAATTTTCCTTCATTGCTTTGATTTTAATAGCACGATCTTTCAGCAAGCTTCGTTCAAGTTGCGCACGAACGACATTTTGTTGATTTCCTCGGCCTGACCGATATTGGGATTTTGTTATTTTGACCAGTTGTGTAAATAATTCATCCGTTTTTTCGATGATATTGCCGGTATGGTGCTGCAAATAGACACTCAGCCAGGCTTGCCGTACATTGCGTAATACTTCCTGTTTTTGG
>JAKISS010000088.1 GCA_021648485.1 Gammaproteobacteria bacterium | reverse complement strand
ATAACGCAACTCCTGATGAAATTTATTACCTGAATAAAGACATTCAACAAGCTGCCTGAGCTTGAAATATAACGGTGCCAGAGCTTAACTTCGCCTCAGGCTGTCCAACTAAGGGGAACCACTTCAGGGTTTTACATTTCATTTTCAATAAAAGTATCGCCCCTCTACCTTCTTGGTTTTCGGGATTACATCAATAGACCTTGCTACATCCTGCAAATGCCTCAAATGATTGTTATCACTCTCAAGTGACGGATGAATGAAGATTTTCATTATGAATAATTAACAAACGTGCTTGGCCTGGCGGCTTTGGGGTAATTACCCCGGTGTATTGTGTTCGACCCAGCGCGAGTTTTCGCCTGTCGTTTCCTGTTTCCAGAACGGTGCCCGTGTTTTTAATTCTTCAATCAAATAGCGGCAGGCAGGAAATGATTCACTGCGATGTGCGGACCACACGGCAAGCAATACGATGGGGTCGTTGGGTTGAATGTCGCCATAGCGGTGAATGATCAGCGTATCGAGTAGATCCCAGCGTTGTCCAGCTTCACTGGAAATAGCTTCCAGGTGTTTTTGCGTCATGGCCGGATAGTGTTCCAGGGTCATGGCTTGTACATCGTTGCCGTCATTGAAGTCACGCATGGTGCCGATGAAAATGGAAGTGGCTCCGAATTTTCCGGCTAATTCCGGTTTGGCATTTTGATAGGTTTGTAATGCCTGCCAGGGGTCAAAGGGCTTGCTATGCAGTTCTACGGACATGCTCAGCCTCCCGTAACCGGTGGGAAAAAGGCGACTTCATCGCCATCGTTGACGGTTTCATCCAGGCTGGCGTATTCCATGTTGATGGCGATGAGCATGTTACCGATAGGGTTATGATTATCAGTTGCGATTCGCCAGACATCCGCTGCTGTGGTGATATTGTCAGCATCTAGGCTGATGTCAGATTGACCAATGGTTTCTCGCAGGCTGGCAAAAAATTTGACGGTGATGCTCATGATGAGGCTCCCTGTATATAGGTCATTGAAGGAGATTAAGAGCGATAAGTTAAAAGAGTATACTGTGTTTTACGTTAACTTTTTTGAAAAACACGCGGACAAGTAAAGTATGGATAAAAAATCTTCCAAACCGACTCAATCGGGCCTCAGTCATTTTAACAATGCGGGTGAGGCACACATGGTGGATGTAGGCGACAAGGCCGTGACCCGGCGCATTGCCGTGGCCGGGGGCCGTATTGTGATGTTGCCCGAAACGTTGCAGTTTATTGTCAGCGGCCAGCATGGCAAGGGTGATGTGCTGGGCATTGCACGGGTGGCGGGTATTATGGCGGCGAAAAAAACCTCGGAACTGATACCGCTGTGTCACCCGCTGGCAATCAGCAAGGTGACGGTGGATTTGCAAACGAACGAGGCGGAAAATGCGGTGCTGTGTCAGGCTACGGTGCATACCAGCGGTCAGACTGGCGTGGAAATGGAGGCACTGACGGCGGTGCAGATTGCGCTGCTCACTGTTTATGACATGTGCAAGGCGGTGGATCGCGGCATGGTGATAGGTGATATTGGTCTGCTAGAGAAGCAGGGAGGCAAGTCGGGAGTGTGGCATCGGGGTGATTGATGCGTGAGGTGCCAACAATGAGGTTGGCCCTCTAGTCAAACCTCACATCCAGCGCCCCGCACAAAAACTGCATATAGCGCGTGGCGTATTCAAAATGCGTTACGGTGTCGTGTAAGAAATCGGCAGACAACACCTGTTCCCGGGGGAAATGCTCAATGGCGATAAAGTCCTTGCGTTTAAGGTCTTCCAGTAGCGGATGGTCTTTGGCAAAGCCGCGCGGTGCATTTTTCAGTGATTCACCACCCAGGGCATAGCGTTGTTCAAAGTTGCTGTCGTCGCGCGCGGCCAGCCATTTGTCGCTTTTGTCACGGATCGCTTCGCGAATTTGTCCCAGTGCTGTGGAGTCCGGTCTCCAGATACCTGCACCAAAAAAACATTCCTGCGGCGCGATGTGCAGGTAATAGCCCGGTGCATGCACGTCTTTGCCCGCTTCGTGGCGGAATTGGATGCCGATGTTGGTTTTGTACGGTGTTTTGTCTTTACCGAATCGTGTATCCCGGTAGACACGCATCAGTGAACCTCCCATTTTTTTGGGTATTGCCAAAAAACGCGGTGCAATGAGTTGCAGCTCCGGCGCAATGTCTTCAATAAATGCCAGCGCCGGGCCGCGCACACACTCTTCATAGCGCGGTTTGTTGTCGTTAAACCATTCACGCTCATTGTTGCGTGAAAGCTCGGTGAGAAAAGTAAAAGTGGCCTTGGTGAAATAGGTCGGGGTGGTTTTTTTGGGCTTCATTTTTTGTCCGTTAGATAAAAGCGCGCGCAATGCGTTGATAGATAGTACAGAGCTTAGGTTGAATCCTCGCCAACAGTCTGCAACCATTCAGTACATGAACCTATCATTTACTAAAATGCACGGCCTGGGCAATGATTTTGTGGTGATCGACGCGATTAATCAGGCGGTGAACCTGAGCCCTGCGCAGGTGCGTCTGATGGCTGACCGCCATCGCGGCATTGGTTGTGACCAGCTTTTGCTGGTGGAAGCTTCAAATTTGACAAATGTGGACTTTAGGTATCGCATTTTTAATGCTGATGGTGGGGAGGTGGAACAATGTGGTAATGGTGCCCGTTGTTTTGTGCAGTTTGTGGTGGAAAAAGGGCTCACACAAAAAACACAAATCAGTGTGGAAACCACCTCAGGTATTATCCGGCCTCAATTGGAGGCCGATGGACAGGTCACGGTGGATATGGGAATGCCCCATTTTTCTCCGGCGAGCCTGCCATTTGATAATAAAGTGGAATCTGATCGTTATTTTATAACCGTTAATGATGATGATGTGGAGATTGGTGCTGTTTCAATGGGGAATCCACATGCGGTTGTGTTGGTGGATGATGTCTCCGCAGCGCCTGTTGTCCGCCTGGGTTCAGTTATTGAAAGTCATGCGTTATTTCCGCAACGGGTCAACGTGGGTTTCATGCAGGTGGTGTCTCGGAGTCATGTACGTCTGCGAGTATTTGAGCGCGGCACAGGTGAGACCCTGGCCTGCGGTACCGGTGCCTGCGCGGCCATGGCGGTGGCGCATCGGTGGGGAATGGTGGATGATGCAGTGTCGGTTGAGTTGCCGGGAGGGCGATTATTGATTCGCTGGCCGGGTGGGGAGTCACCGTTGTTGTTGACCGGTCCGGCACAAACCGTGTTTACAGGATCGATAGAAATATAACCGAATGCCTGTGACGTATTCCGAAGTGAGTTATAAAGAGAGAGTCAAACGTGAGCAATCAAAAAACCACGGTATCAAAATCCGCAAATACCCGTTTGCAGCCAGACGAGCAGAGCGTTGCCGATTACCTGCGACGCCATCCCTGTTTTTTTGAAGACAAGCCGACGTTGCTGGTGGACTTGCGTGTGCCGCACGCCACGGGCTCGGCCGTTTCGCTGGTGGAACGTCAGGTAGCCGTGTTGCGCGAAGGCAATGCCGGTTTGCAAAAGCAGTTGAAAGAACTGGTTCAAGTGGCTCGGGAAAATGGTCAGCTGAATACCCAGTTGCATAAATTTACACTACAGGTTATCGAAAATGATTCGCTCGATGCTTTGCTGCTCCTGATCAACAAACAACTGTGCTGCAATTTTTCTGCCAGTCGGGTGGCGTTGCGTTTGTTAGTGGGGGCGGGTGATGGCAAGTCGGTTTCCCGTGATGAATTTCCTGCGGATGCCGATGCTTTCCGTGGCTTGTTCCGTCGCCTGCTCAGCGCAGGCAAGCCCCATTGCGGGCCGTTGAATGACGAGCAACTGGCAGTCCTGTTTGGCGAGCAGGCTGAGAGCATTGCCTCCAGTGCTGTGCTGCCGCTGGGCAAACAGGGTGATCTGGGTTTGCTGGCCATTGGCAGTTTTGAAAAAGACCGTTATCACACCAGTATGGATACCAGTTTTCTGGATAATCTGGCGGAAGTGATCACGGTCGCTATGGGTAAATATCTGAACACAGGCTCTTAGCCGATCAGGCACTGTGTTGATGCAACACACCGCACAGCAATGGATCGACCGTTTCCTGCAACACCTCAAAACTGAACGGCGCTTGTCGCCGCACACTTTCAGTAGTTATCAGCGTGATTTGCGTAGCATCGTTGTCTACTGCGATGCTGCCGAAGTGACAGACTGGGCATCACTGGATGCCAAGCATGTACGGGCCTGGTTGGCGGCCCGCCACCGGCAGGGCATTGGTGGCCGGAGTCTGGCGCGAGCACTGTCTGCCCTACGCAGTTTTTTACGGTTTTTGATGCGTGAGGGCCATCTGCAAAAAAATGTGGCGCAAGGAGTGCGGGCTCCCAAAGCACCGCGTAAATTACCCGAACCACTGGATGTGGATGAGATGGCGCAATTGCTGTCGATGGCGGGTGATGTGGATGACCCGCTTGCCGTGCGCGATAATGCCATGTTGGAGCTGATGTATTCCGCCGGGCTGCGTTTGGCCGAGCTGGTGTCGCTGGATGTGGGACAGATTGATCTGGCTGACGGCAGTGTCGAGGTGCTAGGTAAAGGCAACAAAACACGGATAGTGCCGGTGGGGCGATATGCGCGCGAGGCCATTATTGCCTGGCAACACCAGCGTGCGGCGTTGGCCAATGAGGATGAAGCGGCTTTGTTTGTGGGTCGGCGTGGCGGACGACTCACGCCCCGTGCTGTGCAGCAGCGTTTTCGTCAGCGGGGTATTCAGCGCGGCATCACCAGCCGGGTGCATCCGCACAAATTGCGTCATGCATTCGCCAGCCATCTGCTGGAGTCCAGCGGTGATTTACGGGCAGTTCAGGAATTGCTGGGGCACGCTGACATCAGCACCACACAAATTTACACCCACCTGGATTTTCAGCGTCTCGCTGAGGTCTATGATAAGGCACACCCCAGAGCCAGAAACAGCACTGCCCGCAAGGGAAAGTCCGGGAAATTACCCTGAACAGCCTGCTGACTGTCGATATGGTGTAAACTTTCTGCCCTGTTTTTATCGAGCTTATGAGGAATCACGTTGGAACAATTTCACGGTACTACAATTCTTTCGGTGCGTCGTAACGGATCAGTTGTGATCGGTGGCGACGGTCAGGTGTCGATGGGTAATACCATCATGAAGGGTAATGCGCGCAAGGTGCGGCGGTTGTATCACGACAAAGTGATCGCTGGTTTTGCCGGAGGTACGGCAGATGCTTTCACCCTGTTTGAGCGTTTTGAAGGCAAGCTGGAAAAGCATCAGGGACATTTAACGCGCGCTGCGGTGGAGCTGGCCAAAGACTGGCGGACTGACCGCATGTTGCGCCGACTGGAAGCCTTGTTGTCGGTGGCCGATGAAACTGCCTCGCTGGTGATTTCCGGCAATGGTGATGTGATTGAGCCTGAGCATGACGTGATTGCTATCGGCTCCGGTGGCTCTTTTGCTGAGGCAGCTGCACGCGCATTGATGCAAAACACCGAGCTGGATGCGCGCGCCGTGTGCGAAAAAGCATTAACCATTGCTTCGGAAATTTGTGTTTATACCAACGATCATTTCACCATCGAAGAATTACATCCGGGTGAGTCAGGCAAGGGGAAAGCAAGCTAATGTCAAACATATCAACAGAAATCAGTTCGCAAATGACTCCTCGCGAAATCGTGCAGGAGCTGGACAAACATATTATTGGTCAGGATGACGCCAAACGTGCCGTAGCCATCGCGCTGCGTAATCGCTGGCGGCGCTCGCAAGTGGACGATGCACTGAAGAATGAAATCACCCCGAAAAATATTTTGATGATCGGCCCGACTGGCGTGGGCAAAACTGAAATCGCCCGACGTTTGGCCAGACTGGCCAATGCACCGTTTGTGAAAGTAGAAGCCACCAAATTTACCGAGGTGGGTTATGTGGGCCGTGATGTGGAATCCATTATCCGTGATCTGATTGATATTTCCATCAAACTGGTGCGGGAACAGGAAGTGAAAAAAGTACGCTTCCGCGCTGAAGAAGCGGCAGAGGATCGCATTCTTGATATTCTGTTGCGCCCGGCACGCAGCAGCAATTTTGGTTTTGGTACGGGTGACGATAGTGAGGAAAAAGAATCCACCGAAGAATCAGGCACCCGGCAGAAGTTTCGCAAAAAGTTGCGCGAAGGTGATCTCGACGACAAGGAAATTGAAGTGGAATTAAGCGCCAGCCCTGTGGGGGTGGAAATCATGGCACCGCCGGGTATGGAAGAAATGAGCAACCAGTTGCAGGGGTTGTTCCAAAATATGGGCAGTGGTCGTACCAGCACCCGCAAACTGAAAATCAAAGATGCCTTCAAACTGCTGACGGATGAAGAAGCGGGCAAACTGCTCAACGAAGAAGAAATCAAATTATGTGCCGTGGATAATGTCGAACAAAACGGTATTGTGTTTCTCGATGAGATGGACAAAATCTGCAAACGTGGGGAAAGCTCCGGGCCGGATGTGTCGCGTGAAGGTGTTCAACGGGATTTGTTGCCACTGGTGGAAGGTTGCACGGTGTCCACCAAATACGGCATGGTAAAAACAGATCATATTTTGTTTGTTGCCTCCGGAGCCTTTCATTTGTCCAAGCCATCGGACCTGATTCCTGAATTGCAGGGGCGTTTACCCATTCGTGTTGAACTGAGCGCGTTGAGTGTGGAAGATTTTGTACGCATTCTCACCGAGCCCGATGCCTCATTAACGGAACAGTACAGCGCTTTACTGGCTACCGAAGGAGTCACACTCACCTTCACCGACGACGGGATTTCACGTATCGCTGAAGTGGCCTGGCAGGTTAACGAACGCACCGACAATATCGGCGCGCGTCGTTTGCACACAGTCGTGGAACGTTTGTTGGAAGAAATTTCATTCACTGCCGCAGACCGAAGTGGCACTAGCGTCACAGTGGATGCGGAATACGTGGACCAGCACCTTGGCGAGTTGGCCAAAAATGAAGACTTGAGCCGGTATATTTTATAACGGCGACCAATAGCGATTAACGGAGAACCTCTATGACCACGACTCCAAAGCCGAAAGACATCCATCTGCATCAAGCTTCGCGTGTGCTGGAAATTGTTTTTGACGACGACAGTCGTTTTGAATACTCCTGTGAATATCTGCGTGTGTATTCACCCTCGGCAGAAGTACGGGGGCACGGCCCCGGCCAGGAAGTGCTACAAACGGGTAAGGAAAATGTCAATATTGCAGGCATTGAACCGGTGGGCAATTACGCCATCCAACTGGAATTTGATGATGGACACAATACCGGCATTTATTCCTGGGACATATTGTATACATTAGGACGTGATAAATCTGAATTGTGGGCCGAATATCTGAATCGTCTGGAAAAGGCCGGGTATAAACGCAAGGCGTGAGTGACAGTGCCGGGAAACCATAAATAAAATATGAATCAAGGGCTAATACCGTCATTCCGGCATGTTTTTAGCCGGAATCCAGGAGCTGAAACCCCGGGCAAATATTCCAGTGCTATATTTAGCGGTGCTGACAAGTAGTGTGTTGTGACTTCTGCGTTAAATACCCGGTAATTTTAAAAAATAGATGCTTTTAGCGCTTGATTCACATTTAAGGACGGTATCATAAACATGACAAATACTGCCGATAGAGAAAATACAGAAAACATCACGCACTTTGGTTATGAGCAGGTGCGCGCGGAAGAAAAGGCAGGCAGAGTCGCCGGGGTCTTTCATTCGGTTGCTGACAGTTACGATGTCATGAATGACCTGATGTCCATGGGCATGCATCGTCTGTGGAAGCGTTACACTATTGAAATGAGCGGTGTGCGCGCCGGTCAGCGAGTGCTGGATATTGCCGGTGGCACGGGCGATCTGGCCGCAAAATTTTCCGCATTGGTGGGCGACCGTGGTGAAGTGGTGCTGGCGGACATTAACGAGTCCATGCTCCGGGTAGGGCGTGAGCGGCTGATTAATCGTGGTGTGTTGTTTAACATGGAGTATGTACAGGCTAATGCCGAGTGTCTGCCTTTTCCCGATGATTATTTTGATTGCATCACTATTGCTTTTGGTTTGCGTAATGTTACCGACAAAGATGCTGCATTGCGTTCCATGCAGCGTATTCTCAAACCCGGTGGCCGGTTGCTGGTGCTGGAGTTTTCCAAACCCGTCACACCGGGACTTGCCACAGTTTACGACACCTATTCATTCAAATTATTGCCGCTGATGGGAAAGCTGGTGGCTAAAGACGAAGAAAGTTATCGTTATCTGGCCGAGTCCATTCGTATGCATCCTGCTCAGGATGAATTGAAAACGATGATGGAGGCAGCGGGCCTTGAGCGTTGTGATTATTTTAATCTCAGTGGTGGCATTGTTGCCCTGCATCGGGGTTATAAATTGTGAACATTGATTTGCCTGAGCCTCCAATTCAGTACGCCGGTTTTTGGCGACGGGTGGGCGCGACACTGATGGATAGCCTGCTGTTTACGATTATTATCGGTCTGTTGATGGGTCCGGTTATTATGGGTGCAGAATTATTGACCGGCGAAGGTTTGCTGCGAATAGCGGTGGGTTTTTTATTAACCATTATTTTATGGCTTAAATTTCTTGGCACACCGGGAAAGTTGCTGCTGGATTGTCAGGTCGTGGATGCGGACAGCTTTAAACCCATGTCAATCAGTCAGGCCGCTTTGCGTTATGTTGCCTACCTTGCCTCCATTCTACCTTTATTGCTGGGCTTTTTATGGGTGGCGCGGGACAAACGCAAACAGGCTTTTCATGACAAAATTGCCAACACCGTGGTGTTGTATAAGGCCGACATTGAGGCTGATGATGAATCACAAAAAAGCCTTGAGCAATTGATGGGTGAACTACGGTGAATCATCTGCCCACGGCAATTACCGCCAGTATCGAAATGGCTGTGAACCGTGTTTTGCAGTTAGACGAAGACACCCTTGCCCGCCTGCAAGACCTCCAGGGAAAAGTGATTGCCATCGAAGTGCGCGGGCTGGATGTGTCGCTGTACCTGATTCCCGGTTCCGGCAAATTATCTGTTTATGGTCGCTTTGAAGGTGAACCCGACACGGTGTTGCGTGGCACGCCCCTGGCCTTAATGCGCATGGGGCTGGTCAAACATGCGGGTGACGTATTGTTTGCAGGGGATGTGGAAATCAGTGGTGATGTGGAACTGGGGCAACAGTTCAGCGAAATCCTCGATGAATTGGACATTGATTGGGAGGAACACCTCTCACATGTCACGGGTGACCTGGTGGCGCACAAACTGGGCAATGTTGTGCGCAGTGCCTTGTCCTGGGGACAACAAACTGTAGATACGCTGGGGCAGGATGTTGCAGAATATTTGCAGGAAGAAAACGAAACCCTGCCTAATCGTGATGAAGTGGAAGATTATATGTCGCAAGTGGATGTGTTGCGTACCGATGTGGATCGTATGGACGCGCGTGTACGGCGACTGGAAACCCATCTGAAAAACCAGCTGACACCCAAAAATAACGGAGAGGGAGAGTGATCGGGTTCCGGCAGGCATTGCGTTTATTACATATCAATAATGTTTTAGGTCGCCACGGGCTTGATGAAATTATTTTTGCCACCCACCTGTTCCGTTCTGTACGGTTTTTACAGTACCTGTCCCCCTGGCGCTGGTTTCGGCGTGAAAAACTTCCCCGGGGTGTACGCATTCGCCGCAGTCTGGAAGATCTTGGCCCTATTTTTATCAAGTTTGGTCAGATACTTTCCACGCGCCGTGATTTATTACCCGATGATATTGCTGATGAGCTGGCACAGTTACAGGATAACGTACCCGCTTTTCCTGGTAGTCAGGCGCGCGCAATTATTGAAAAAAGCCTTGGTCAGCCAGTGACGGAAGTATTTACACATTTTGACGAACAACCATTAGCATCGGCCTCCATCGCACAAGTACACACAGCAAGTTTGCTGGATGGCCGGGAAGTGGTGGTCAAAGTGGTGCGCCCCGACATTGAAAAAACCATCCGCCGTGATCTTGCCTTGATGCATACTCTCGCCGGGTTGGCGATGCGTTACTGGGCCGATGGCCGACGCCTGCGCCCATGCGAAGTTGTGGAAGAGTTTGAAAAAACCATACTGGATGAGCTGGACCTGATGCGTGAAGCCAGTTCGGCCTCCATATTGCGACGTAACTTCGCGGGTTCCGATTTGTTATATGTTCCTGAAGTCCACTGGCCATTGACCCGGGGCAATGTGATGGTGATGGAGCGTATCCATGGCATTCCGGTCAGTAATGTGGACATGTTGAAAGAGCAGGGTGTTGATCTTAAAAAACTTTCCGAACACGGTGTGGAAATCTTTTTCACCCAGGTGTTTCGTGATAATTTTTTTCATGCCGACATGCATCCCGGTAATATTTTTGTTGAACCCGGCGGTCGTTATATTGCCGTGGATTTTGGCATCATGGGTACACTGAGTCATGATGATCAGCATTATCTGGCGGGTAACTTTCTGGCCTTTTTTCAGCGTGACTATCGCAAGGTGGCGGAGTTACATGTGGAATCCGGCTGGGTGCCGGAAGATACACGGGTGGAAGAATTTGAAGCCGCGATTCGCACCGTGTGCGAACCTATTTTTGAACGCCCGCTCAAAGATATCTCATTTGGTCTTTTATTGTTACGCCTGTTTCAAACGGCACGGCGATTCAACATGGAAATACAGCCGCAGCTCGTGTTATTGCAAAAAACCCTGTTGAATATCGAAGGCCTAGGCCGACAGTTATACCCTGAACTGGATTTGTGGCAAACCGCCAAACCTTATCTTGAACGCTGGATGAGTGAACAGATAGGCGTACGCTCGATTATGCGTTCGCTACGCCGCAACGCGCCGGAATGGAGTGAAAAGCTGCCGGAAATTCCTGTGCTGCTGCACCAATGGTTGACTCAGGAAACAGAACGCCGGGGCAGTCAAAAAGCGGGTGCTGACTCCAGCGGTGCGCTAAAAGAATTAACCGCAGTGCGCTGGGAAATTCGTCGAGCCAATCGCCGTCTTTTCCGCGCTATTGTAGGCTCTGCTTTTGTCATCAGCGCCTCCATCATTTATGTCTATGCCGACCCGACAACAACGTCCATGCTGGGCAATGCACCTTTCCTGACTTGGATGCTGGGCGGGCTGGGTGGTTTTGTCTTGTTGTTTTCCTGGCCAAGTCACCGTAGCTAAGGGATGGAAATTAAATAAGTTATTTAATTTCCATCCCTAAGGGACGTACAGGATTAAAGACAGCTTAAAAGGGCTAGAGCCGAATGGTACTAAGTTAAGCTTTAATCTTTTTCGGGTGTCCATATTTTTTACACGGCACCACGCTGATCAACATGGCAACGTTGTAGTGTTAACGTTTGTCAGCCCGGAAAATACTGCCTACAGCTACTTATCCCTGGTGTTCGCTCATAACCGAGCTTCTGACACGCCTGTTTGAGTTTGTTGGCGGACCCCACCAGTATCTTAAAAGGACTTTCAAAGTACTTGCTGAGGTAAAGCCAGTGTTTGGTTTCGATATTCACTCGATCCAGAATGGGCGGTGTGTGTTCGGGTATCACCCCGCGTTTATCCTCTCGGGGAATACGGCCAGTCCAGTCCACCAGCTCAATGATTGGGTTGGGCGGCTTTCTGTGCTTTGTTCAGGCGTTTCCGAATACGGGTATGGATCGATGAATCCGGTGTTTTCGCGATACCTGCTCTTACCGGGTTAAGGTCTACATACGCCATACAGGGTGCCAGAGCGGATTCATCCAGTAAGACTTGAAACGCGCCCCTCCCAGAATCCTCCAGTACAACCATCCTCCGCATTAGCCTGACGGGCAATGGACTCATTCAACACCCGCATAAATCAACTGATGTCCATTAAACGCCAGCGCCATTCCTCCACGCTTTTACCCAGCACCGTCAATTCAGTCTTGCCCAGCATTGCAGTGCAAGTTAGATTCTCATCCAGGGAGATGAGCCGACAGGGATATCAATTTTGCAATGTCCCAGAGAGATGCTGACAACCTCGTGGGTCAGCTGCATGGCCAGGCGCTCCAGCTATTTGCGCTGGATGGGCATCCAATTGTGGAGGCCGTAGATTTTGCCCATGGCATTGGGTGTTGTAGCTGGCTGGTTGTTTCTGTAAACAATGTTGTCACGAGTTGCCGTGGTGCTATCGCGGCCCACATGCTCATTTCCAGTATTGGTGGCTTATAAATTCAAACTTGACTGTCGGCAGTTTTCAAATTGTAACCATTTGCAAAAAAATGAATGTCACAAAACTGTCATATTTATTTTCTATCATATGCTGATGTCTAATAGCTCAACTTCCAATTCACCCGCGTCGCCAATTCTGCCCGCAACGGACAGTGCCGAGAATCAACGCCGCCGCCGTTGGCGTATGTTGAAAGATCGCCTGGCATATTATGGTGTGGCCATGGGCGGCATGAGTGTCATTATTGCCATCGTACTGATTTT
>JAKISS010000087.1 GCA_021648485.1 Gammaproteobacteria bacterium | reverse complement strand
CACCAGTTCACCGGAGCCGTTTTTTTGTAGATCAGCCCTTTTTCAAACAGTTGGGTAAACAGCCATTGTTCCCAGCGGTAATATTCAGGATGACAGGTGGCCAGTTCGCGATTCCAGTCATAACCAAAACCCAGACGTTTGAATTCGTCACGCATGTAGTCGATGTTGTCGTAAGTCCAGCGGGCAGGTGGTACGTTATTTTTCATCGCGGCATTTTCCGCAGGCAGACCAAAGGCGTCCCAACCCATGGGTTGCAACACATTTTTGCCTTTCATGCGCTGATAGCGGGCAATCACGTCGCCAATAGTGTAGTTACGCACATGGCCCATGTGCAGGCGGCCACTGGGGTAGGGGAACATGGACAGGCAGTAAAACTTCTCCCTGTCAGGGTCTTCGATGGCGCGGAAGCTATCCTGCGCCTCCCAGTATTGCTGGGCTTCGGTTTCAATCTGCTCGGGTTGGTACTGCTGGAGGGTTTCGCCTGACATGAGTGCAATAAATCCTGTAAACGGTGCGTTTTATAAAATGCCTGAAAAAATTTAAAAAAGACGTACAGGATACCGCACTCTCCCATCCGGGCACCAGAAATGGCTTGCCGGACTTCTCTGTATCCGGGCTATTCCGTTCATTGGCACATCACTTTGTTTCCAAAGTATTTTTTGTGGAAATAAAGTGATGTTTCGGTATGAAGGTGCAGATATGTTGTGTAGCATCCAGTGATCGTCATTTCCGACAGCAACCCGTCACTGGCTCAGACTGGAAAATGAACAAAGTCATAAAACACAATTTGTCTCAGAATAATATCAGTGAAAAACATTTTCGGGGCATGGTTGAGTCCACCACAGGTATTCCCTGGATTGTGGATTTTGCCACCTTCCAATTTACCTATGTAGGCCCACAGGCAGAAAAAATACTCGGCTACCCTGTGGAACAGTGGTACAAAAAAGACTTCTGGAGTACGCATATTCATCCCGATGACCGTCAGGCCGCTCTCGACTATTGCATGGAGACCTCACAAAAGGGCACGGATTATAATTTCGAATACCGTATGATCCACCGCGATGGCCACAGTGTATGGATTCTGGATTACGTCAATATCGTGATCGAAGATGGCACACCTGTGCAACTACAGGGTTTCATGTTTGATATCAGCAGGGACAAACAGGCAGAACAAACCCTGCAAGAACATACTGCGTTGCTCGATGCCATGTATCGTGCGTCACCCGACATGATTTTTATTCATGATTGCACCGGGCGTATTATCGACGTTAACCACAACGCCGCACAGCGCTACAATTACACAATGGAGGAAATGCGTAACCTCAGCATAGCCGATGTCTCTGCCGATCCTGATAGCCTCCCACTGGTGAGCGAATGTATGCAACGGGTTCTGAGCGGTGAAGAACTCGACTTCGAGTGGCTGGCCAGGGATAGCGACAAAAAACCATTTCCGGTAGAGGTCCGCCTGCGTAAACTGGAGGGGCGTAATGCTCCCGGTACCCCGGCAGTGATCGCCACCATACGTGATATTACGGAACGCAAGCGTACAGAAGAGTCTATCAAAAATATTGCCGCTGGTGTTTCCGCAGAAAGCGGGGATGCGTTCTACCAGCAAATGGTGACTCATCTGGCCAAGCTTTTTGATGCCGATTATGCCTTTATTGGTTTGCGCGATGATGACAATCCCGAAACCATTAATACCCTGTCGGTTTTTGCCCATGGCCGTATTGCAGACAACATGTCCTACCCCCTGTTTGGCACACCCTGCGCTGATGTTCTTGATAAAGGTAGCTGTTGTCACCCCCACGATATACAACAACTATACCCGAATGATCAGTTGCTGATTGATATGGGAGTAGACAGTTTTATTGGCGTCCCACTGTTTAGTAGCGACAATCGGGCCATCGGCCTGATCGAAATACTCGACAGCAAGCCGATGAAACTGCAACAACAACTTGCCGAGATTTTGGACATTTTTGCGGCAAGAGCCTCGGCAGAGCTTGAACGTGACAAAGTTCATCGACGACTCGAAAATACACGACAAAAACTGGCCTTGCATGTACAGCAAACCCCGCTTGGCGTCATCGAATGGGATATCCATTTTTGTGTAACGGACTGGAACCCTGCCGCAGAAAAAATCTTTGGTTACAGTAAGCGGGAAGCGCTGGGAAAAACCGCTACTGACCTGATTATTCCTGATGAATCTCGACCCTGTGTGGATGCCATCTGGCAGGCTCTTGTAGAAAATCATGGTGGCACCCGCAGCACCAACCGCAACATCACCAAAAACAAAAAAAATATTACCTGCGAATGGTACAACACACCTCTGGTAGCCGATAACGGAGAAGTTATCGGTGTTGCATCACTAGTAAACGATGTAACCAAACGCATCAACACCGAAATCGAGCTTAAAGCACATCGTGAACATTTAGAGGAGCTGGTGGAACAACGCACCACGGAATTGACTAACATCAATCAGGAGCTGGAGTCATTCAGTTACTCCGTGTCACACGATTTACGCGCACCACTACGTCACATCGATGGTTTCAGTCGGGTATTGCAGGAAGATCATACCAAACAACTCAACAAGGAAGGCCAGCAGCAACTGCAACGCATTCGCAGCAGTGCGCAGCGCATGGGGCAACTCATTGATGATCTGTTAGTGCTGTCCCGGGTCTCCTGTGGCAATGTCGAACGGGAACCACTCAACTTGTCCAGCATGGCTCAGGATATTTTCAATAAATTACAACACTATGATACCAACCGCAAAGTCAGCATTACCATTCAAAATGAAATACTCGCCTCAGCGGACCACCGGCTGGTACATGTGCTGTTGGAAAACCTCATTGGCAATGCGTGGAAATACACATCTAAAACTGAGCATGCAACGATAAGCTTTAATGCGAAAAAAAATGAAAAAGGTGAAACAATATTTTGTCTGCGCGACAACGGTGCAGGCTTTGACATGAAATACGCAGAACGATTGTTCACCCCGTTTAAACGACTGCATTCTGATCGGGAATTTGAAGGTACAGGCATTGGCCTGGCCACTGTGCAACGGATCATTAACCGCCATGCGGGGCGCGTATGGGCCACGGCGGAAACAGGAAAAGGTGCGGCCTTTTATTTTACCCTGCACAACTGATTAATAGGGTTTTCAGGCAAGTTGTTACTCCAGGTTGAAACTTCAACGATTGACACATACCCTGTCACCTTGCTCCAGCACTTGCCTATTTAACATTCATTCACAAGGAGTTCCTCATGAAGCCTGATACCCCCCATCATAACTCGCGTACAATCTGTGGCGTACTTGCCCTTGGCGCACTATCACTATTCAGTAGTATATCTGCATATGCCGCTAACGATATTATCGTTACCCGGCCACACAGCATGTCTTCCAACATGTCATCAAGCATGTACATTGGCGCAAGCCTCGGAAATGCCATGTATAACGAAGCCAATGACTCCAGTGCAGCCCTTGGCATATTCGGCGGTTTCCATATCAACGAGGCACTGGCGGTTGACTTTGGCTGGGCAAACCTGGGGGAGGCCTCAGAAGGAGCCGATAAAACAAAAGTCAATGTGCTACAAGTTGCCCTGCTGGGGAAGATGCATGCCAGCACCGATTTCTCACTGTTTGGCAAAGTCGGACTTGCCCGGTGGAAATATGAGCTAAACAGTAGTTCACTTTCCGGTAGTGACGATGATATTAATGTGTATTTTGGCATCGGTGCCGACTACCATATCAGTGGCCGGTCTGCGGTGCGTTTTGGCGCTGATTTTTACAATATAAAACCAACGATATCCAATACTACTCTTACCAAGGAAAATATTTCCCTGTTTTCAATTGGCTACATCTTCCGATTGTAGATAATTTTCACGACAAAAAACAGCAATAAAAAAGCGGACCAGTGGTCCGCTTTTTTACGTACTTTCGCTACTGATAATAACACCGCATCAATTTAAAAACCGAACAGGGATTTCTCTTTGGACTTACGAATTTCTTTTTCGTCAGACCATTCAACAATACCGCTTTGTAAATGCATCAGCTTTAAGGTGAATTTGTAATAAACATCCTTGCGGCTACTGTTTCGTTTCACAATACTGGAAAGATTGCCATACAGCATGTATTCGGCACCAATTTGCTGCCCCATTTTCATGGCGGCATTTTGATTGACCATGCCACTTTCATTTTGGTAATCAAGCTGCTGTTTCACCGCTGCAACCTTGGTCATGTCCACGAAACGAAATTTTCCGGAACGCAACAGTTTTGTGGAAATGGTATCGGTAATGGATTCTGTATCAATATGCTCGGTGGTCTTGTTTTTGATGGTATCAACAAACATTACCGGTCGGCGCTTTGCTGTGATTTCCACAACAGGAGGAAAGGTCAACACCGAGTCCACCATTTTTGCCGCAATCTGCTGCAAATCGGTTGAACCAAAACCGGTTGTGGTCGTTTCAACTTCGGCAGCATCACCGTATTTGATACTCTTTGAACAACCGACCAATGACACTGATAGCAAACCGGCAACAAGAAGTATGCCTGCTGATTTCAGTTTTTTACCTGCTGCTGTTTGCACTGACTGTTCTGATAATCTCATTTTTTACAACTCCCTTACATTGACTTTATAGGTTTTTACAGAAGGATTGGGGGCTACGGCACGCATAGTGGTACTGGATTTTCCGTGCAACACGACAGGAATCCAGGATCGCCCCCCTTGCTCCACTTCAAAGTTATCGCTGTCATACCACGAGAAACGGTACTGAATATTTTTATCCGAGCTGGTAAGGTTGCTGAGTACCACGTTCACCTCCAGCAGATCTCCCTTAAAGCGGGATTTCATGTCAGTGATGGTGATTGCATTCGCCAATGGTTCATTGTGGATCACCAGATGCTTGGCATATTCCGGATCACCTTCCGTTTTCCCTGTGGCCTCAATGCCTGATGTCGCACACCCCGCGAGCAGTACCACGCCTGAAAACAGGGCCGACAATTTCATAATATTCATTGTTTTCTTCTCCTACGCTGTTTCAACAGTTACAGCACAATTATTGCAACACAAGCACTACAGCACAACGGATGCAGTATGAAAGGTGTTCCCCGTAGCCACAACCCGAATCAGGGTTTTTTTGCCGGAAACAACTTTTATATCCATGGTTCCCAGTGCGGCACCATTCTGAAGTTGTAACTGATACTCCCCCGCAGGCAGGCTGCTACGCAGAATTTGCGCGTCGTGGGGGAGTGTCAGCCAGCTACGCCGGTCAGCCTGTTCGGTGACCATGTTCAACACATTTATCGCCAATGCGCCAAAATCACCAAACACTTTCCCACCCTGTTCGGCCGCTTTACCCTTGGCAACAATGCGTAAAATCTGTCGAACCATCATCCCCGGCAGGCGTTCGACCAATGCCTTTGCTGCCAGTGCCTGCACGTTCACAATGGGGCTGGTTTCACCTATGGTTTTACCTACCAGGGCACCATCGGAAATCGAAACATTCAGCAATGAAGGAGCTTGCCATTGCTCCACATAGGTGGGAAACGCGATGGAACGCACACCATTATCGATGATCAGGTCAATGTCCACATTCGTTTTTACCGGGGCAAAACCATGTTCAAACAGCAGCACTATTTCACCTTCACCGGCCGTTGGCGGGGAGAGGTCATCACTAAATTCTTTTTTGAATCGCTCATAGTCTTCCCTCATCCCCAGGCTTTTCGCCAGTCGCAAGACATCCCGCTGCACGTAAACATTGTCGGGGAAAATTTCCAACGCCTTTTTGTAGTCGATGTAAGCGTCATTGGGCTTTCCTATCGCCTCAAACAGCACACCGGATACATAAAAGGTATAAGCATTCTGGAAGGAGTTTTTTACCTGCCCGGCGGCAGCCTGCAAAGATGCAAATGAATCCATAAAGCCGTCATTTTTTTCCATTTTCTCGCGGGCATCTTCTTCAGCATCGGCAACTTCATCTTCAAAGCGCTCCAGTTCATATTGCTGTTCCTGGTTGGCCCGCCTCACCTCCACCATCGCGGCCTCCAGATTGTGGGCCATCAAGTAGTTCATTGCCTGAAATTGATGCACAAAGACTCGCTCGTAACCCTCCCCCGCATAGGGGATTGCATTGTCGCTGGTCAACAGGGAAGCACCCTGCGCGGCGGTATCGGACATGGACACCTTTGCCTTCTCCTCATTCTCCTCAAAGGCCTCAATAACCCGTTTGAAGTCTTCGATACTGGCCTCGGTATCTCCAGCCAGTTGCGCCACCCGCCCTTTCTCCATGAGGTATAAAATTTTATCCGCATCATCCTGACGCCCGTCAAGTGCCGCCTGCGCCATCGTGTATTGCCTGGCTTCCAATTGTACTTTGATGGGTTGTATCTGTTTTGGATACGACGTGAAAATCGAGCCTGTTGCACAGCCTCCCAGCAGCAACACAGCAACTACCAACAGCGTCAGCCGTGGTAGCTTTCTGACGAACAAATGGGACATGACTCCTCCCCGGAATCTTTTTGAAAGCCTCTGACAAATACCTCTGCTGGCACCTGCCTGGACTTTTTTGTTGTTTGAATCAGTTATTGTTTTTAAACTCCAAATCCATGCTGGCACAGATAAAGACCACCCAAATCAATTACCAACTAAACGGTTTGTCGCTCGAACCCGGCGTCAGCTCCATTGACACTGACTCTTCAGACTCGACCTGCCGTGACCGCACCAGCGCACCCTTTTTGATGTTCTTTTCTCCGCTGATAATTTTGGCCTTGGAGAATTTTTGCTGAATGGAGGTTACCTCCACAACGCCGACTTCTTCCTCTGCACTGCCCAGCGACTCACCGGTATCCGGATCGATCAATCCTTCGCCCTGCGCCAACACAGACAAGTGATCTCCCACTTCAAAATCCACCCCGGAACCACGATTGATGTATACCGTATTACCGGTCACTTTGGCTATTTTCAGTGGAAACACGCCCGCTACCACACCATTGACGATTTCTTTTACCGTTTTTTCCTTTAACGCTTCCAAAAACTCATCAGCCGTAAGTTCCCCTTTCGGGTTTCGATCTTCGTGTTCGACGGTAAATTTTTCAGCGGTAACAATTTTGCCTCCACGACTGTCCACAATGCGCACATTAACAATCATTTTGCCAACGTAAAGGGAACGAACGGTATCGGTGTAAGGAATTTTTTTACGTTTCACTCCTGCCTTCAACATTTCGATTTTACCCATCACAAAATAATCGGCACCAATGAGATTCCCCATTTTTACCGCACTCTCAGGCGAGATGTACCCGGATTCACTGAACTCCTGTTCAGTGAGGATATCCTTCATGCGGCTTCTTTCCACCACATCGAATTTATTGGTTTTAACCAGATAGGTCATGAGATCAGATGACAACAAGCGAGTGGTGTCCTCTATGCTTTGTACCACCACAAAACCCGGAGCGATAGTGATACTTGCCTTGTCGGCATTAAAGTCCAGCACGGCAATGGTCGGTCGGGCAGCCATCGCCACCGCCGGAATTGCCAACAACCCAAAGAGACAAAGAGAATAAAAAAACCGGGAAACCGCGCGCGAAAAGTTCATAAAAAATTCCTGTTCAACTCACTGAAAGACAAGGGGCTTTTGTTTTAAGTCCGGACAAAAACCGACGCTCAAAATACTCAAGTTTGCTATGCCTGATAAACGGGTACCGCAAAGCACAACGTAGACACAGCAGACAAACAACAAGAAACGCTTATATTAAGAAAACAAAGATACATGCTCTTGTTTTTACTGCCCAACGCCCGGGCAATTTAACACCCATTTCGAAAAACGATCAAGATTCAACACAGCTTCGCCGATACTCGCGAGCAACAACACCATTGTCAAGGCGCATTATTACCATTTCCGCTCGGGCAGCCAGCGACCCACAGGCAAAATGAACAATACAACTATACAGCTTTAACCCCTTCTACCATACTTAAACCACAGCTTGTAATCATGAAGAGGCATAGAATCATGAACACCCATTCCCGACCCCCGAACCCGAACCCAAAACCTGAACAAACAGACGCCAAACACGAGGATAGCGAACACACCAGCGCCTATGAGCGCATGCGGGAACGCACCCTCCAATTTTTTGATGAAAACACTCAGGATTTAGTACCCAATCTGGTTGATGCTCTCGAATCCGCAAAAGAACAAGCCATTCATCTGGGCGAACTCACCAAAGATGAAGCTGAACTGATCAGCACTTATTTACGCCGCGACCTGCATGACGCAGGCGAATATATCAAACAACAACGCGGCGAACTAGCAGACTGGTTACGTTTTGATGTCGAGCAGATTGAAAGAAAAATCTGGGATTCGCTGTCTCTGCTGGTGGATAAAACCACCATCGAACTGGAGCAGCTAAAAGCCCGTGCAAACCGTTTGGGCGAATGGCACACGGGCGAAATCACCGGACCAGGCACATTGATGTGCAGTGCCTGTGGTAAAAAATTACATTTTCATAAAACCGGACATATACCACCTTGCCCCAAATGCCATGCCACCGTGTATAAACGCGCCAGCGACTAGTCTAAAGGGTGTTTAGTGATATGGTTCAATAAACACCAATATCCAAGTATGAACGCGCAATTTTACGAATGGCATTAACATAGGCGGCCATTCGATAACTGGTTATTTTTTTACTCGCCTCTCGTGTTGCGCGCATTTCCTGAAAAGCCTGGCGCATGGAGTCATCCAGCCCTGAGCGGACTAAATCCAGTTCGCTGGCTCCGCCGTTTATTTTTTTCCGGAAACGTTCAGGCACCCGCTTACCGGTTACCTCTTCCAGCGCATCAATTTGGTTTTGACTCTGAATTTCATCATAACGCCGCTGCATGCGGCCAAAACGGATATGTGACAGATTACGAATCCACTCAAAATAGGAAACGATAACACCGCCCGCATTGGCATAGGCATCAGGGATAACGATAATGCCACGCTCATTCAATTTTTCATCTGCGGCAAAGGTTATCGGGCCATTGGCGGCTTCAATAATAAGTTTCGCACTTATCCTGTCTACATTGGCAAGGTTGATTTGTCCTTCCAGTGCGGCGGGAATCAAAATATCACAATCCATTTCCAGTGCCCGTCCGGTACTGCCTTCTTCATAACGTCCACCAGCAAAACCGCTGAGCGTTTTATTTTCCACTTTGTAACGATAGACGTCTTCGATCGCCAGGCCATCTTCATTGGCCAGCACCCCTTTGCTGTCAGCAATTGCAATAATTTTACAGCCATCTTCTTCAAACAAAAATTTTGATGCGTGATAGCCCACGTTACCAAAACCTTGTACCACCACCCGCTTACCGCCCAAACCTCCTTGCAGACCTGCTTCTTTCACCGCATCATCATGACGAAAGAATTCCTGCAAAGCATATTGCACACCACGACCTGTGGCTTCTGTCCGCCCTTGAATACCACCATGTTCCACTGGCTTGCCGGTAACACAGGCTGTGTAATTAATGTCATCCGGATTGAGGTGTTTGTAGGTGTCCGCCATCCAGGCCATTTCACGCTGGCCAGTACCCATGTCCGGTGCCGGCACATTGGTGGCCGGGTTCAGAAAACCCTTGCGCACCAGTTCAAGGGTAAAACGCCGGGTAATCAGTTCCATTTCATCCCGGTCATATTTTCGAGGATCAATCAGCAAGCCACCTTTGGAACCACCAAAAGGGACATCTACGATGGAACATTTATAAGTCATCAATGCGGCAAGCGCTTCCATTTCATCCTGGTTGACGCAAGGGGCATAACGAATACCACCTTTTGCTGGTAGACGATGAGTGCTATGTACTGCACGCCAACCGGAAATAACTTCAATTTTTCCACGTATCTTGACGGGAAATTTAACCTGTAACACCGCATTGCAGGATTTAATGGCTGCCGCTACGTCAGCCGACAGGTCTATGGCTTCAAGCGCTTGATCCACCATACGATCTACGCTTTCACGAAAAGAGATTTCCTGGTTTTGGCCACCTGACATAATTATCTCCTGACATTTTTGGCCGCAGCGGCTGACCGAAATGTGTGAACGGTTAATTTTCGTTATAAAACCAGTATCGACATTGCCTGATGCTTACTTAACTGGGTCTGACACGTAATACACACACAAGCAACGTTGCCAACAGAGCAAGCAGTATTGGCCAGTTACCCGTCCGCACATAAGGTGTTGCGCCTTGCTGCGGTTGAATTTCCCCGTCCAGCACCGCAATTTCAAATTGTGGTGAGGTTGCCAATAATTTTCCACGATGATCAATCACTGCGGACACACCATTATTGGTTGCCCGCAACATCGGTCGTGCCGTTTCGATGGCGCGCATACGAGCCATTTGCAAATGCTGGTGTGGTGCAAAAGAATCACCGAACCAGGCATCGTTGCTTACGTTTACTAAAAATGATGCGGCAGGCAAAGCGCGAATCACTTCTTCCCCAAAAGCATCCTCATAACAAATGGACATGCCAATTTTATGATTTCCTACTTCCAGCAAAGGTTGACCCACTGCCCCACGACTGAAGTTCGCCATGGGGACTTGCAGAATATCCAGCAAACCACCCAGTACAGACTTGAGCGGAATATATTCGCCAAAGGGGACTAAATGTGACTTGCGATAAACTTGCGTAACAACCTCACCGTTATCATCAACACCCACACGCACCACACCGTTGTAATACTGACTGTCATCCTGCTCAGACATAACCGGCAGACCGGTTAATAATGTCGCGCCACCCTTTTCATGCTCTCTGCTCACCAGGTTTTCCAAAAAAGACTGCGCCTGGTGGAGATAGGCTGGCAATGCCGTTTCCGGCCAAATGATAATGTCACGATCCCAGCGATCACTGCTTAATCGTGTGTACAGTTCGATGGTCGGGCCACGTTGGTCGGGTTGCCATTTTATATTTTGCGGCACGTTTCCTTGAATCAGACTGGCCGTTAGCGGCGCACCTTTGGCTTCCGACCACGCCACTTGCGCCAGACCAGCCGCCGCCAGCCAAAACACCAACAATGTTCCCAGTGCGACATAACGTGGTTTGTCTTTACTGATCAGCACACAAACCAGCAGGCCTGCGCTGAACGCCACCACCCAGGAAGTACCATACACACCCAGTACTGGCACAATACCCACTAACGGCGAGTCAGTTTGGCTGTACCCCAGGTTCAGCCATGGAAACCCGGTCAAAATCCAGCCCCGCACCCATTCAAAAAATACCCACAGCGCTGGAATAAGTAACAGTAAATAGCGCCTTTCACTGAGTGCAGAAAAATAACGTCGAGAAACCCAGCCCAACACTGCCGGAAACAACGCAAGGAATAAGACAAACACTAACGTCGCAGCAACCGACAAGGCCATACTCATACTGCCAAAACGGTAAAAGCTCACCGCTACCCAGGAAACACCGACACCAAAAAACCCAACACCAAACAGATAACCGGTGATAAAAGCCTGACGCGGTAAAGATCGTAACCAAAGATAGAAAAGTATTGCAGGCAGAAAAACGGCAAGGGGAAAGAGATCTACAGGAGAAAAGGCCAGCGGCAGGCCTGCGCCTGCCAGTAAAGCAATACCGTACCGACGGGTGTTAATCTTCGTTATCCACAACATTGTCTGATTCAGATGGCGATTCCACATCGTCTTCCGGCAACACATTCAATTGCAGCAGATGAATACGCCGACTGTCGGCACGCAGTACCTTGAATTCAAAACGGCCTATTTTGCATTGTTCGTCTCGCTCCGGCATACGGCCAAATTCACGCATTAACAGACCGCCAATGGTATCTACATCACCGTCGCTGAGTTCAGACTCAAAATATTCGTTAAACTCATCAATGGGTGTCAGCGCCTTCAACGTATAGTGTTGTTCCGAATGTTTAACGATGAACGCATCATCTGCAAAATCATGTTCGTCTTCGATGTCGCCCACAATTTGTTCCAGCACATCTTCAATGGTCACTAAACCAGCGACACCGCCGTATTCATCGACGACTATGGCCATGTGGTTACGATTGGCGCGAAAATCCTTAAGCAGAATGTTGAGTCGTTTGCTTTCAGGAATAAAGACAGCGGGGCGCAATAAATCTTTTAACTGGAAGTGACGGTCACCGTTTTCTGTGGGCTGCGCATCCCGCTCACCGATATAGGCCAGCAAATCTTTGGCCAGCAAAATACCCACAATTTCATCGCGCGAATCACCGACGACAGGAAATCGTGAATGCGCAGACTCGATCACCACCGGTAAGAAAGTGTCCGGCGATGCGGACTCTTCCACCACAATCATTTGTGAACGGGGCACCATGACATCACGTACCTGCATATCTGCAACGGTGAGTACGCCCTCAATCATCGCCAGGGCATCATGGTTCAACAATCCTTCTTTTTCAGCATCACGCAGCACTGTGGCAAGCTGCTCACGATCCTTTGGTACAGAAGAAAAGGGTTTGTTCAGCAGGGACTGGGTGAGTCGGCCAAGCCAGGAGTCGTGTTGTTGTCCGTTATCGGCAACGGCCCCACCGGGTTGTTCTTCACTCATAATGGTTTATATGTGCTCTGATATTAATAGGTTGATTTTTATTTAGTGGGTTTGTACTGAATACGGGTTCTCGTAGCCCAGTTTGCTCAGTGCGGCAATTTCCAGTGATTCCATTTTTTGTGC
>JAKISS010000086.1 GCA_021648485.1 Gammaproteobacteria bacterium | reverse complement strand
CGACCATAAAAAATATTATCAAACCAATCGATAACACCAGCCCAACACGCACCCGTTAAGCTGTTATTATAACATTCACGACGGTTCTCCGCGACAAATGTTGCATCAGCAATTCCCCAAATATAGACACCGCTTACAGTGATATAAATAACATAAAAAGTGATGATAGTCAGTACTGAGTTAAAAAACGAGCTAAACAGGTTTTTTTGCATCCAGCCAAAAATTGAAGTCTCAGATAATGGCGGTGTTCTATCAGGTGTTTTTTGTGCTCTAACTATAGCCATATCAACGCTCCACCAATTGTACACGTTTATTATAAATATTCAAAAGACCCGAGATTATAAGACTGATGGTCATATAGAATGCCATAGTTAAACCCACAATTTCTATTGCATGGCCGATTTGGTTTAGTGATGTCTGCATGAATAAAGAAACAATGTCATTATATCCAATCGCCACCGCAAGGGAAGAATTTTTTACTGTGTCTAGCCAGCTAGAAATCATTGGTGGAATGATTGCTGGCCTCGCTTGAGGAATAACAACCAGCGAAATTACTTTTTTCTGCTCTAGCCCGATTGACAATGCGGCCTCAGATTGCCCTTTGTTGACTGAAAGAATGCCAGCACGAACTGCTTCTGCAATTGTGGCGGCGTGGTATACGGTTAATGCTACAAACAAAGCCAAAAACGCAGGTGGTAGGCTAGCTCCCCCAACAAAGTTAAACCCTTCTATACTCGGAAAGTCCCACTCAAGTGGCATTCCCGTAGCGAAAAATGTAATGGCTGGTAATAAGACTAATAGAGCAATAGAAGGTAATAATATTTTTGTTTGTTGCCCTGTTTGTTCTTGGCGTTTTTTTGTGCGATATCTAATGATTATTACAGCAAGTATAGCTATAGCCATAGCCAAAGAGGTCAACCAAAACAGGCTTCCAAATATCGGCGTAGCAAAATAAAGACCTCTGTTGCTAAGCATTAAAAATTCTGCTCCAAACGAAAGGTCAATGGCTTTTTTAATTACTGGCAGTAGGGAAAAAATACCCATGAACCAAAAAATAATTTGAATAAGTAATGGGGTATTACGGAAAACTTCAACAAATGCTAGAGCTACCTTGGCAACCAGCCAGTTTTTTGAAAGGCGTAAAATGCCAACGAAAAATCCAAGTATAGTACTGGCAATGATAGCAAAGAACGAAACTAATAAGGTGTTAAGCACACCAATAATGAATATGTCTTTATATGTTCCAATTCCGGGAGTATATGCAATCAGTTTAAAATCTGTATCAAAACCCGCCGTGCTGTTAAAAAAACCAAAGCCAGTACTCATTCCTCGAGCTGCGAGGTTTTGGGCGGTATTACTACCCAAGTAAAATAAAAACCAGCCTACGATTCCAACGGTTAAAAGTTGATAAAAAATTGAGCGAACACGTTGATCCTGAAAGAAGTTAAACTCTTCTTTTGGTCTAACGCGCACAGAACTCTTCTTATCTACACTCTGAGCCACTTAATTTCCTCCCCAAAAAAATATTTATCGATATTGGCTGTTTGATATAACTTATTTAATAATGGCGCCAAACCCAAAGGAATGGCGCCATATTTTGCTTATCTTTAACGCATTGGCGGTGAATACATTAAACCACCATTTGTCCAAAGAGCGTTTAGAGTTCCTTCACGGTCAATGCCGATACCTTGAGGACCATGACCCATGTAACGTTCATAGATTTCTCCATAATTGCCGACACCTTTGATAATATTATATGCCGTGTCTATTTTTGGCTCTGCCCGTTTAGCGCCTGAGAACCCGTATTATCAACAGACGGTGGAAATGGCCAAGCGCCTGGCAAAAGAAGATTTTTCCATTATTACCGGTGGTGGGCCGGGTATTATGGAAGCGGCCAATAAAGGGGCTTTTGAATCAAAAACCAAATCGGTTGGTTTGAATATTCGTTTACCACATGAGCAGACGGCGAACCCGTATCAGGATATTACGTTGGACTACCGCTATTTTTTTGTGCGCAAGGTGATGTTTGTTAAACATTCTATGGGTTATGTGTGCATGCCTGGCGGGTTTGGCACCATGGATGAGTTTTTCGAGTCTTTGACGTTGATGCAAACACAAAAAATTTACCCCATGCCGATGATTTTGTTCGGTGTGGAATACTGGCGAGGGCTGATCGAGTGGATGAAAAGCACGATGATTCCCAATGGCACTGTCTCAGCGACGGATTTCGATTACATTACACTCACGGACGATATTGATCAGGTTGTTGAAACCATGATCAAACATCGTGAATGGAAAGAGAAAGTGAAATTACAGGCTGAAAAAGAAAATTCACCCTGTGAGTGATGGTTAGCCTTGGTGCATCAGACCAGCAATGAAGCTTGTATTTCTTTGATGGATTCACCCGTTTCATCCATATCGATAATACTGACGTCGGTATCCAGGCCCAGGCGTGCGAAGGCGGGCACGTCGCTCCAGGCAACTTTGCTGTGCGGGTGCTCTTTGCCAAAATAGCTTTGCAGGTTGGCGGCGATGACAACATCGATCAGGTCTGCTTTGCCTCCCGGGTCGTAAGTCAGGTCTTCATGTTTTGCGGCAACGTTGATTATGTCTTGCGGGAATTCCCAGCTGCTTAGCAGTGCCACACCGATGGTGGTATGAAGTTCTTGAATAACTTCTGTCAGCACACCCGGTTTTGCCAGTAGTTCAGGAATATCTTCTGCGTATTTAATAATGGGCAGTGCGCCGATATCGTGTACCAGACCGGCAAACATGGCCTGATCCGGTTTGAGCCGGGCCATGCTGGCCAGCGCCTGACTGATGGCGGCCACTTCGGTGCTGTGCGTCCAAAAGCGGTGAAACAGTTTATCTGTGATGTCTGTCGTGGGTTGAAATATTTGTTGCACAATCAGGCTGTTGACGGTGTTTTTTACGGTGGTGTTACCCATGCGGGTGACGGCCATATCGACGCTGTCGATATGTTTGGTGCCGCGCAGCAGGGGACTGTTGGCTACCTGTATCAGTTTGGCGGAAAGTGCCGCATCGGTGCTGATGACTTTGGCTACGGCTTTGGTGTTGGCATTTTCATCTGCCAGGGTATCTCTTACCTTTAGTGCGACTTCGGGCAGGCTGGGCAGTACCAGTTTGTTACTTTCCAGTTCGGTGATGAGTTGGGTCAGTATTTGGTTTTTCAGCTCGTTGGACATGGTTTCTCCGCTCTGTGTCGTCAGAGACAAGCTGTCTGCTCAGTTGCCTCCATCAGGTTCCTGTTGTATTAGCGGGTGTATAGAGGGAAAACTTAGCGCACCAGAAAATAAACCAGTACAAGATTGGTGAGCACCATGGCGACGGCCAGCAAGCGCCAGAACTCAGTGGGGTCTCTTTCCAGCAGGGGGCGTTTCTGGTCTTTCATGAATTCCGGGTTGGGGTGGGACAGGTCATGAATGAATTCCGAGAGTGTGCCATAACGTTTTTCCGGGTCGGGGTGTACGGCCTTGCGCAGGGTGCGGTCCATCCATAGCGGAATCATCGGGTTGTGCTGGATGCCGGGTTGGTAAGCCAGTTTTGCTACCGTGCGAGGGTTGTCGGCATTTTCAAGACTGTTGCCATAGGGCAGTTTTCCGGTGAGCAGTTCATAACAAATGGTGCCGAGCGAAAAAATATCCGAGCGGTTACTGCCGGGCTGGCTTAACAAATATTCTGGTGCGGTGTAGTTGCGCGTGCCCAGCAGGTCGAGTCGTTCAATGGGAGAGTAAATTTCGGCGATACCGGCAATCTTGGTGGAGCCAAAATCAATAATGCGTACTTTGCCGCTGGCATCCAGCATGATGTTTTCCGGTTTCAGATCCTGATGCAGCATTTCCAGCCGGTGAAAAGCGCGCAGCCCGGTGGCGATTTGTTCCACCAGCAGGCGCACGTCCTTGATGTCGGGTTTGGAGTGCTGGTTCATCCAGTCACGCAGGGTCTGGCCGTCAATGTGTTCGGTGACGTAATACAAAAACTGCCGGGGGCGGTCTTTGTCGTAAATGGTGAGCACACGCGAATTGTGAATACGTTTGCCCACCCATTCTTCACGCATGAAGCTTTCGATATACGTGGCTTCGTCTTCAAAGTTGACCGAGGGTGTTTTGATCACCACCAGCTGGCCAGTTTCAACATCTTCTGCCTTGTAAACCTGGGTGCGATTACTGGCGTGAATTTCACGCAGAATGCGATAGCCGTCCAGAATCATGCCGGGTTCGAGATCCGGTGGAAAGGGCAGGCGGGTGAGTTCCTGATGTGCCTCGTTGGCGGTTTGCACCGGCAGGGTATTTACGTGCAGTACCTGACAGGTAATGTTGTCGGTACTGCCCTGGTCTAACGAGAATTGTACGATGGATTTTGCTGCCTGATCCGGGTCATTGTTGTCGGAGACAAGCTGGGCAATCTCTTTGTCGGAAATGAAATCATGTACACCATCAGTGGTGAGTACATAAATATCACCGGCCTCCAGTTCGGTGCGGCGATAGTCGATTTCCAGGTGTACATCAATGCCCATGGCACGATTGAGATAATCCTTGTCGCCCACCCAGCGACGATGGTCTGTGGTGAGGCATTCCAGGTTATTATCCTGCAAGCGATACACTCGCGAATCACCCACATGAAAAATATGTCCGGTGGTGGACTTCAGCACCAGTGCGCTGAACGTCGTGATCATGCCCTGGCTGTGATGGCGTGGGTCATCTTCGTGTTGCTGGCCTTTGCTGTACAACCAGCTGTTGATTGCGGTAAGAATTTTATGCGCTGAGGTTTTAGTAGTCCATGAATCCGGTGTGGAGTAGTAGTCAGACAAAAAGCTGCCGACACAGGTTTCTGCCGCTTCACGCCCGGCAATGCAACTGCTTACCCCATCGGCAATGGCAACGGCGATGCCCTTGTTTTTTAATTGTGGTTCGTCGGGGATAACTGCGCCGTGGAAATCCTGGTTTTCTTCTTTGCGGCCTTGTTCAGAATGTTGTCCGAGGGTGATGTTGAGTGTGGAGGTCATGGTGTAAGTTGGAAATTCCGTTTGATTATCAGTTTGTCACGTATTGTTATTCAATTCAGGTAAACTGCCGTCTCTGCTGTTCCGGCGTGCAGATGAAGGTAATGGTTTCCTTTTAAATCGGCAGTTTCTACAGGAACAGGCTCACGTCAAGTATTTATTCCGTGTGGGTTTCTGTCCAAAACCACAGTATATTCTTTTCTGCCTCAACCGCTAATACCTGGTAATGAAGTTCCGCGCGAACTGACCCGTAATCCCCAGTTTTTTGAAATGCAGTGATGGGTGTTTGGGGTTTGATTTAATAATCCCGCAATGTTTATCCGCAATTTTTTGTATTTTCGGAGATGGATGCTACGTCGCCCGGCTTGCGCATCCTTTGATATTGATAAGCCGCACCGAGTAACAATGCGCCGATCACCATGAATGCGATGACCTTTTGGATCAGAGAGAAGTCACTCATATCCCACGCTAAAACCTTAACAGCAGCGGCACCAAACAGCCCCATGGCGAACCAGAGCAGCTTTTGAAAGCGCGGATTGAGCGTCTGAAAGAGGATCAGCGTGGCATGCACCACCAACATGATCGATACGGCTGGCCCCATGCTGTCACCGAACCACTGGGCAGAGAATGTAATATAAGCCATCGTCACCAACAGATGAAACAGGCCGAGATGGAGTAGCGCGCCACCCATGCGTCGTTGAATCAATCTGATCTGGGGACGACGAGAGTAGACCATCAGGCCGCCGCAGATCAGCGCTACCAAACCACATACAGTCTGGATCACACTCTGAAATACCATGCCACTAAACGGTAGCACGATAAGAAACACCAGCAGCACAACGGCGAACCTGTACCAACACATTAAATTGTTACGTAGTGGTGCCAATACTGACCGCTGAAGAAGCAATGCGGTAAAATAGACCAGCATCGTCAAGGCTGCGACTAACGGAGAACCGCTCGCACCATACGCAACGATCATCAGTGCAAACCCGAAATAGTAAAATGCGGCGGCAAACAGCGGCCGGATAGCGCGACGCACAGCGATAAAGCTTTCACTACCTTCGACATGACGCTGCATCCCTTTACCCAGCCATAACAGCGCCCCATAAAAAACAAGCCCCGCCCCCAATGCCTCGACAGCACGGCCGGGCCAGTGGATAAATTCAGCTATGGCACAGGCGACTATTGTGCCGATACTGGCGACGAATACGGCAATAAAAGCTTCTATGCGTACAACGGGATAGCGTACGCGACTGTATAAAAACAGTGCTAATGTCGCCGATAGCCACAAAATGATGGGAAAGAGTTCGGGGACATTACGCAGTGCCGATGGCAGGAAAAATATAGGGATAATCAGATAGAAGAGCTGCCGCATGCCGTGTACGATTGGCGTGAGTTTACTACGAGGATAATAACGGGCGTAAAACTCGGCGATGAGCCACAACGCCAGAAAAGCTTCCACCCTTGCCACTTTCGCCAGCAGTGTTTGCTCCGAAAAGCGGAAACCGCCAACCAGGTCGGCACTAATGGCTATCGGCACAAACAGCAACAGGTAGTGGGCGAGCCCGAACCATTCCCCCACCACCAGCTGCCTGCGCCGTGCATGATTGATGAGGAACAGCGCCACCACAATACTCAGCAGCCAGAATCCATCGTGCCATATGGTTGCGATGCTCAATAGAAACAGTGCTGACAGATAGAACGGCACCGTTTCGTTAAATAGCTTCAACAAACCTTGCTCCCGTTGACGCAATGGCAGAGCGTAACGTTCGATGATCCATACGGCTCCGACAATTAACAGACAAGCTGTTGCGAGATTAGCCCAGCCGAGCAGGTCGAAGTTGAGCAGCAGCAGATCCGGCAATGGCGCGAAACCGTCAGCCGTCCACGCAAAAGCCTGCACAGTAGCGGAAAAGAGCGATAACAGAAGAATCGCGTAAGCTTCCACCCGCACAGCGTTCAACTGATAACGGCTACCCAGATAGAGCAATAGCAAACCTTCAACACCCCAAACCACTCCGATCAACGCGGGATCAACCAATACCAATATGCCGACACCGATGAGGAGTCCCGCATAGATCAATGCAAATGCGTGTAACGAACCACTGCCGTGCAACTGTTGCGCTGTATCAGACACCCGTGTGGCGCGCGTTTGCCCCGCATAGAAGAAGAGCAATAACCACGGCAATGCGTTACCCAGGTAAAGGTAACCCAACAGCTGATCATTACTGACGGTTTGATTCAAAACTGCCAGGAAAAAGAGGATGTTGGCGCTGATCACCATTAAGGTGGTGCGGCTGATGGTATGCGCGCGCAGGGCTTCACTCATGGCGTAAAAGGCAAAAGCATAGAAAAAGCCGTGCATCACGGCGACAAGCAGATAGTGGCTTATGGTCGCACTGCTGTGATCCAACCCTGTTTGACCTAGCAGTGTGTATTGAATCATCGCGGCACTCACCACCATTGCCGTGTGCGCCAGCGCTTGCCAGCGGATATGGCGGGCCAGATGCAGCGTGGCCACCACCAATACCAGCAGATAAGCAAGATAAACCAACGGCTGTTGGTCCACATGCTCCATCATCAGGGGCGATAAACCACCCCCTATGAGACTCACCACGGCAACCACCCGCGTCTCGAAAATACGCGCCAGCAGATAGGCCGTAGCGGTCACCGACACCAGTAGCAGGAATCCATAAGTCCCGCTCAACAACCCGAAATAGGGACCGGCAAAATAGGCGCAAAGATAGTTAAGAATAATGCCAAGCGCAATCAGGCTTGAGCCAAAATCGGCCATATCCGGTTTTTTAACCGTAAACCAGACACCGCCAGCAGTAACGGCGATGGCACCCATAAAGGCGATGATCACTTTGCCGGTTTCGCTCAAATAATCGTTAAAGGAGTATTGCAGTAAAAAGGCGAAACCGAGCACCAACGCGGTGATGCCAGCGACGGTCATGAACAATACAGGTGCCTTGCCCTGATCTTTATAATGACGGTAAGCAGCGCGGAGTTTTTCGAACAGTCCCGCGAACGGACCGAACAGCGATGCCATCGCCGCCTCGGCACCTTCGAGAGCGATCTGCTTAATACTCACCGCTTCGCGACGGGATTCGTCAACAGTGCCACCCGTTGCCTGAGCAGGGTGCGCCGCCAGCGTCCGCGCGGCACGCTGTGGCTCAGCAGGAACCGCCTCTGGCTTGAGCGGCGACACCGGGGGAATGGACTCAACCCGATTGGCAGGGGCACTTGCCTCCTGTTCCGCGACCGGCTCACTAACGTCGGCGCGGGTCGCAGAAGCATGCTCCCCCTGTGCGGATCGTGTCCACAGGCTCGCATTTTCAAGGTGCGCGACCCGCCCCTCAATCGCCTTGGCGCGCAGGCCAAATTCCTGCTCAAGTTCAGCCAGCTCTCTGCGCAGGGAGGCCAGTTCTTTCTTCGCATCCTTCACAACGTGTCTCGTTTCTTGTGGAATTTACCGGGATACTGCACCCCGGAAAAGGGTTGGTACACTGTCAAGGCTGTTTTGACGGGTTCGGTTGATAACGATGGGCTGGCAAAATGGATCACAATTTTTTGACTTTCCAGCCTGATGATAGGCAAGCGCTTTTATGGCGCGCACTTAAATCTAAATTCCAGGTGCCACGGGTATATTTTCAACAGTCCTTGCCAAGATGAATGACTTCTGTTTTCCGCGTGCTTGTTTTTACCGTCGTTCCGACCTTCACCGGAACGATGATCAGGGGATTAACCCATGTTTTCCGATTCATTTCACATCAATCATCTGCACCGTCCCGTCCGGCATAATCTCTGCCGTCTGTCCTTTGGGTTCTTCAAGGAAGGCGAGGATTAACAGTAGCACAAAGCCTGATACAGCTCCGATGAACAGGAAAAGCTGATCATACCCCACCAGTGAATTAACTGTGAGAAAAATCATTGCACCAAAAAGCATCAAAAAAAGACACCTAAACTAAGAAAGACACAAACAACCAATAATTCTCCAGCGCCGCCTGCTATTTCAGGACTATTGCTGAGTGATGTGGCAAGAAAACAGGTGTAAATAAGCCTGGGAAGCCAGTATTCAGGGTTCGCATGCAAGTTTGGCTCTCAGCATAGCGCTGATTAATATTCCACGGCCATGAGTTTATGCTTCGTCAGCCCGGAAAATACTGCTTACAAACTGGCGATACCCGGCGTTCGCTCATAACCGAGCTTCTAACACATCCGTTTGAGTTTGCTGGCTGATCCCACCAGCCCCTTAAAAGGGTTTTCAAAGTGCTTGCTGAGGTAAAGCCAATGTTTGGTTTCGATGTTCAGGCGATCCAGAATGGGCGATGTGTGTTCGGGAATCACACCTCGCTTATCTTCCCGAAGTATCCGGACAGTTCAGTCCACCAGTTCAAGGTAATCCGTCAGCCGGAAGGGCAGACCGTTAACTCCTTTAACCGGTGGGATTCCTTGAGGGGTGAATATTAAATTTGTTGAGTTGGATTATCAATAGTTAAGATGAGTGTCCTTTTAGCTGTTCATATGTTAGCGTTCCCGCCATGTATGTGGATTTAATTTCATAATGTGCTGTTTTTTTATGCAAAAACAGGAAGTTAGTAATTATGTATATTGAACTGTTGAAGCTTTTTCTTTTTTAGATACTTTATCAGGGGATAAATACAATGATTGAAGAATTCTTTACACCAAAATTTCTAAGTTCGATATTTGAAAGAATAAAGTCATTCGTCAAAGAGCGAGACGAAGAAACTATAAAAATTGGCGATATTTTTGGTGATCCCGTGGAGCTTTCAAAGTTCTATATTGAACCTAATTGTCAAAATATAAATCCTGCAAATGAAGATGAAGAAGAATCATTACCTTTTGTAACAAGCCCTGCCTTTAAGGTAGTAAATAAGTTCTTAAATGGGGATTTACAAAATATAGATGATGGCAGAAATATCATGTTTGTATTAGCAGATGCTGGCATGGGAAAAACCTCTCTACTCATGATGCTAAAATTATCTCACATAACCTCATTATGGCCAAAGAAGTACAATTGTACTCTTCTAAAGATGGATGATGACACGCTTGATACCATTAAAAACATGGAGAATAAGTCAATAACGATATTGCTGTTAGACGCATTAGATGAAGATCCTTATGCGTATGGTCGTGTTAAAGAAAGACTGACAGAAATTCTTGATGAGGCTCATCGATTCAGAAGGGTTATTCTAACGTGTAGAACACAGTTCTTTCCGGCTGATGAAATTGAACCATATAAAAGAGTAGGAAAAATTAAGATTGGGGCCTATTTTTGTCCAATGTTTTTTCTATCTTTATTTGACGACGAACAAGTGGAAGAGTATTTAAATAAAAGATTTACGTCACCCAAGGAAAGGAAGTCGGCAAAGAAAATTGTAACGGATATGGGGTCGCTCAAATGTAGACCGCTTCTGTTGGTACATATAGATGGATTCTTGGATACGAGCATAAGGGACCTAAACGAATATAAAATATACGAGATATTAATCGATACTTGGCTAACGAGAGAAGAGAGAAAAATTAGAAGCCTAAAAATAACAAAAGATATGCTTATGAAAGCCTGTACAAAAATAGCCTATCTTATGCATAAGCAAGTTGGTGATGTTAGAATATTGTCTGAAGAAAAATTTACTTATTATGTACGGGAGGATTATTCTGAACTAAAAAATATTTCTGACATTAATTTAGGAGGAAGGTCATTATTAAATAGAAATTCAGATGGAGATTACAGGTTTTCTCATTATTCGATACAAGAGTTTATTTTGGCTAAAGGTATTCTATCTGGGGTAATAACTGAACATGAAAGTGTTAGATTTAGTTCACTTATATTTAGGTTTCTAGAAAAAAATAATCCTGAAAAAATAATATTTAGGGAGTTAAATTATGAGGGAGCCAATCTTTCAGGTAAGATATTAAATAATAGAGACTTTTCAAATATAAATATGAAAAAAGTGAATTTTTCAGGAGCTAGACTAATGAATTGTAAATTTGAAAACACGTCTCTAACAGAAAGTGTATTTGAAAGGGCGATTTTAACTGATTCAGACATGTCTGGGGCGGATATAAGTAATGCTAGTTTTAATTACGCTGATGTTACAGGTGTGTTATTTCGAGGATGTAATGCGGACGGCGCTGAATTTCACGAATCTATAACGGCGAATGCAGTTTTACCTATACCCATAGCGTTTGGGACTTAGGTATAATCGATTTCAAATCCGCCGCTCATTAGAGAAGTGATTTCATCAGCATATTGATCAATATTTTTGAAGAAATTGATGCAGGTAGCCCTGAACGTTTTAATATTTTCGTGATATTGATTGTATAACACTTTTTTCTTGAAAAATTTCCATAACCTTTCAATTAAATTTAAATTGGGTGCATAACTCGGCAAAAACACCATTCTTATCCTGGGATGATCCTTTAAGTTTTTTTGTACCTCTTTCGAGTAATGATATTTTGCATTATCCACAAGTAAAATAATTTCTTTTGCCAGTGAGTATTTTTGATCGACCACTTCAATTAACTGAATCGTTGAATCCGTATTGACAGTTTCTGATTCTATGATAGTAATCTCCAGGGTTTCCGCATTAAGTGCACCGTGTAAATTCAAACGTTGACGACCACTGTTTGTTTTGACTTTCCGTTTCTGGCCCCGCTTGATCCAACCATAGGCTGCCATAGCATTGTGTTCAGGGTGAACGGCATCGATAAAGAGTACTTCAGTATCTGAAGGTTTTTTCAGCATGAAATCTTCATATTGCGAGACAAAAACTTCCTGAGCATCAATGTCCGGGTTACCTGGAACAAGTTTTGGTTTTTTATATTCATAACCAATACGATGTAATAAATCTCTCATTCCACCAAGGCTGTAAAGAGTATGAAATCTATTTTCCACATATTCAATGATGGAGCGCGTCGTTAAATAAATAGACTTCTCTAATTCTTCGCACAATTGTTCTATTTGTTTTTCATCAAGCTGTGATTGAGCACCCTTATGATTTGTAAAAATTAATTTTTGTATGCCACCTTTACGGTATTTTTCCACGTATGACCTTAGTGTTTCATCATCGAGTAAAAGCACCTCTTTAACGTGCTTTAATTTCCAACCTATACCCAGTAAAATCACAGCATTAATTTTATAAGCCGCGCGAAGATTACGCTCTGCCTTGTGCGCTGATCTCAATACAACAAGTTCATCATTTTTTAGTAAAAAATCTTTCATGGTCATGAAGGGTAATCAATAACACTTTATTTTTCAAGAAAAGAGAATGTGATTTAAACCTAATTCTCAATCTCTATGGGTATATCAATATTATTCGCACCAAAACAAAAAAACCGAAACACTGACACTGCCCACCCGTCAATTCATCCAACGGCTCCTACAGCATACCCCGTTACCCGGAAAGCCCACGGTAAGATACAGTGGTTTATATCACTCAGCAGCCCGTAAAAAACTGAACCTTGCCCGGACAGCCCTGGGACAAACCAACGTCAGCAAGCGTGAAATCATCGACTGGCAACTGTTTCTGGAAAGCAAAGACAGCCTGCCGGTCTGTGCCACATGTGGCTTAAAGCTAACCAAAAGAATCGACGTACTGCCACAGCGTCAGGCCGCATAGCAAGCGGGTTGAAACATGATCATTTGAATCATGGA
>JAKISS010000085.1 GCA_021648485.1 Gammaproteobacteria bacterium | reverse complement strand
TTTTTTATTACCCACGTAGCTGTGCATTTCATCCATTTCAACAATGGTTGCCTCTTTCTGCTTTAGCGATTCAACTTGCTCACCAAAGGCTTTGATCCAGTTGTATACCGCTACATGGCTAAAACCGGGTATCCGTCCAATAGAACGAAAGCCCAGCTCCTCCAGGTAAAGAGTCAAAGCCAATCTACGTTCAGATTCTTTCGAGGTATCTGATTTTTGAATAACGCTATAGTGATAGGCACATTCTTTGCACTTATAGCGTTGGCGCTCTTTAACTACACCGCTTTTTATAAAATTCCGGCTTTTACAGCGAGGACATTCTTGCATAACGTTCTACCACTTTCTGGTGGGAACCAAAGCATGGCTCAACTATATGTATTTAACAATGCCAATATTTTTTTAGGGGCGTTAGCATTCCTTTTTATCGCAAGTGAATGTTGGTATAAAAGGACGGTTTTGCGTTTACACGGGCAGGACGCGGTCGATTCTTCAGTATCGCAGGATTTGGGCATGATCCCGGAGGGCGAGACAAGGCTTTTGGATACTACTTCAAGTTTGCCGAGTCTAAATATGCGTTTTATATAGGACACTACACTAGGATCGCTGAAAAATACAAAGTGATCCGGGGCTTCTGCATCATGTTACATCGCGAGATCAGCTGGAATTATTCTGTTTTACTTTGTTGGTGTTTCACTTGCCGGGTTAACCACCGGTCGAGATGATTCGCAAATGCCTGTCGGTCATTTTGACTCAATGGTGGCGGGCCACCGGAATTGACGCCACTTGCCCGCATCGTATCCATAAAATCACGCATATTCAGTTTGGCTTTAATGTCATCGGTGGTGTACATCTCACCGCGAGGATTCAGTGCAAGGGCACCTTTTTCAATGACCTCTGCGGCCAGTGGGATATCGGCAGTAATCACCAGATCTCCTGCGTTCACTTGTTTGACAATTTCATCATCTGCTACATCAAAACCTGATTTTACTTGCAACATATTTATGTGTGGTGATGGTGGAATACGCACTGATTGATTAGCCACTAACGTTGTTTCCACGCCGGTACGGTTTGCTGCTTTGAACAAAATCTCTTTGATCACCACAGGACAAGCATCTGCATCTACCCATATTTTCATGTCAGTATTGATTTCTCACTGTATTGTAACGTCATTCCATAAAAATTTGGCACCCGGCATCACTCTGTGATGAAGGATATGTACTTCATCTATTTTCTATATTTTTCAATATTGCCCCGGAGGCGGATATTTTTTTAGATATCGAAAAATAAACGCTGAGAACGCAGGGGCGTGGAGACGCAGAGAAAAAACGAGCACCGGCCCTTCGGGTTGCGCCTGAAAAAACGCCAGGCGGCGTTATTCGTCGCTCATTTGGAATGACCAAACGTCTCTCCTCTCGCCTTGCCTGGCGATTTTTCAGGCACAACAGGATTGTCAAAATGATGGTTAACACTCCCTAATATTTAATTCACATTAAGTTCAAATGTATTTGTTATTGAGTTAACCAGAACGTCCTCATCTTGTGAGCCGTACAGCACCATAAGTTTTTCGCCATCACCGGAATAATAGATAGCGCTACCTGGCACGGCCTTGTGAGCGCGAATAAAAGCATCACCTTTGGGGCTTTCGACATCTGCCACAAAAAAGTCAACCCAATGTTCATAATCATGCCGGATGGCATTATATCCCTTCATCAAATCAAGGCTGCTCCCATTTTCCATATCGTATATCAGTACGATTGCAGGCTTTCCCTGGCCAACACGATCCAGGTCAGTGCTGAACGCAGTCGGCAGTAGTTTCCAGGCTAAAATAGAGAACCCGATTATGATGACCAGGCCGATAACAAAGCTTTTACTGACAGCGCCAGATTGATGTTGGTTTATAGTAGTACGGGTTGTATGTGTAGGCATATGTTTTACTTTCTTCGATACAGGTTGGTTTTGGGGCGCAATTGAAAAATATTATGTTGCAGTCAGGGGGTTAACCATAAAGCAGGAACCCCATAATTTCTAGCGCCCATTATTTTCGGGTTCATAAAAGTAGTGATCATCATCAGGGAATGGTAGTGCAGTGCGTGGTTTGTTGGCAAGCTCCAGACCGTGCGCCAAAAGCCCTGGGGAAGATGTAATTTGAAACAGTCCTGCGCCAGCCCGCGGATGAAAACCCAAGTCGAGGAAAACCGCCGCTGCAAGTCCCGTGCTTAGCCAGCCCATATTGTGTTCGTGTAATGGTTTTACAAATTCATTGGCCCAGTCCAGCGCCGGGCCTTTTCCGGGAAGTGTCATCAGCAATGCAGCAATACGTTCAGGGATAATATCAATATCACTAAAGCGCGACCCAAACCCCGGGGCAATGTGCCAGTCGCCTGTTTCAGGTCGTTCATTTTGAGTGATCAGTTCATGGGCAATTTGTGCAGGGGTATTTTTTCTATTTTTCCGCAGGAATGTCATTGAGGTGCTGACTTCGCCGCCACCGAGGTGGTCTCCACTCATCACAGACTGGGATATCGGCAAAATATGGGCCGGGTTTGTTTTTCCCACCCCCGCATTCATGGCGGCCCGGGTTGCCGGATGCCTCGGGCCGGGGTTGCTTAATGCAACCAGCAAGGTTTCAAACAATCGGGATTGTTGTGCAGAGGGGAGTTCACCTGCATGAAGGAGGAAGATAACATCGGAAAAGCTGCGTTTTTCAGCAAGTTCCAAAGCGTCATAACCATGGCATTGGCAGGATTCAGCGATATAGGGATTATGAGCGGAGGGTGTCTCTTGCCATATCCGTGTGGCAACGCGATCAACAAAGGGTTCATTTCTGCTTTTAACGACGGGTTTTATATTTTTTTTGGTCACATTTGCTTACCTGTTTATCTGTTTGCTTAGTCCAGTGCCCGTACTGTTTGCGGTTTACCATTTTCATCAATAGCTACAAAGGTGAGTGTTGCTTCGGTGACTTTTACCACTTCGAGCTGCTGTCGGTCACGTTCTGCGTATACTTCGACAAATACTGTGATGGACGTGTTGCCCACTTTTTTGACGGCGGCATAACAGCTGATGAGATCCCCGACATAAACGGGTTTTTTGAACTGGAATGCATTGACCGCCACGGTAACCGCGCGACCGCCTGCGTATCGGTGGGCTGCAATGGATGCGGCAATATCCACCTGTGACATGATCCAGCCACCGAAAATATCACCGGCGGCATTGGTGTCTGCGGGCATGGCGAGCACCCGGGTCGTTGGCATGGTTGTGGGTAATATTTGTGTTGTTTTGCTCGCAACCCCATTTTTTGTATTGCTCACCGGGCTTAATGCCCTTTGTACATTTTTTCAATGTCATGTTTGTTTTTTTCCATGATGATGGTGCGCCGCAATTTCATTGTGGGTGTCATGGTGCCATCATCAATGTTCCATGGCGTGTCGAGCAGGGTGACGGCGCGTACCTTGGCGTAACCCGGGAAATCTTTCAGCTGTGGGGCAATGCGTTCCAGTATCCACTTGCACACCGGTTTGCTGTTGAGTACAGAAGGGTCGCTGACATCAAAGCCTTGTGTTTCGGCCTCTATCTTCCAGGTCTCTGATTCCAGTACGACAAGGACCGATAAATAAGGTTTTCCTTCGCCAATGACCAGCGCCTGCTCTACCATGGGGTCCAGGGTTATGGCCATTTCCATATCGGCTGGCGGTATCTTTTCACCGTTAGACAGGACGATAATTTCCTTGAGTCGCCCGGTAATATAAATGTGATTGTTTTCGATACGCACTTTATCACCGGTATGCAGCCAGCCGTCTTTGTCAATCATTGCCTGCGTGGCTTCGGGGTTGTTCCAGTAGCCCTGCATCACGGACGGGCTGCGGGTCAGCAGTTCATCATTTGTGCCTACTTTGATTTCGACACCCGGCAGTGGCACGCCCACGCTGGCAGGATCGTTGTCACTTTCCGGGTTACCGCTAATGACGGGACTGGTTTCAGTCAGGCCATAGCCCTGAATCAGGTTCAGTCCCAGACCAATAAATGTTTTTGCGACTTCCCCGGACAACGGCGCACCACCACAAATTGCCAGCCGCAGCCGCCCACCCAGTTTGTTCATGATTTTTTTCGCTACCAGCGCGTTTAAAACCGGCCAGCGCAAACCACCGCCACTGCCACCATTTTGAAAGCGTTGCCAGCCGGTTTCCACGGCGCTGTGGAACAGTTTTTGTGCAAAGGGGGATTTATTCGCAACCTGTGCCTGAATCTTGTTGTAAACACGTTCGTAAATGCGGGGTACAGAAATCAGAATGGTGGGTTGCTGGCTGATCAGGTCTTCCGCCAGATCCTGCACTGAGCGTGCAAAGGCGACGGTACTTCCTGTCATCATCGGGATGTAACAACCCAGGGTGCGTTCAAACATGTGTGATAGCGGTAAAAAGGACAGCAGCAGGTCTTCGCAATAAATCGGGTACTGCTGTACGGCGGCATCGGCGTTAAACAGAATGTTCCGGTGGCTGAGCATCACACCTTTTGGACGCCCGGTGGTGCCCGAGGTATACACCAGTGTTGCCAGCGCATCGATATCCGGTGTTGCGGGCACCGCAGGTGTTTCATCGAAAACCTGCCAGTCTGCCAGCGGGGTCAGTCGTGAATAATCTGCTGAGGGTTCACAGGTTTGTACAGAAACAACACGCAGCAAACCCTGTAATTGCGCACGAATAGATGCCAGCTTTAGCAGTGTTGCATCACCTTCCACCAATAGCAGTTTGACGCCTGCGTCCTGCAAAACATAGGACACATTTTCGGCGCGGTCGTCAGTGTACAGCGGTACCACTACCAGCCCCATGGCCAGTGCCGCCTGTTCAAAGAATATCCATTGCGGACAATTACGCAACATAAGAGCCACGCGGTCACCTGTTTCCAGGTCCTCCCTTTCCAGCGCCACTTGTATTGCTGCAATCTGTCGTGCCGATTCCGCCCAGGTAAAGTCCACCCAGCGGGATTGCGCGGTGTCAAAATGGCGATAGGCTACCGCTTCCGGCGTACGCTTGACACGTTGCTGAAAAAGACCGGGCAGGTTGCCTGCGTCTTCGATGGAAATAATATCCAGAGTTTTATTAGCCATGATGATTGTGTCCTGTGAGTATTTCCTGCAAACGGTCAGCTTGAACGTATTGTGCATCTATATACGAAGAAAATCTTAGAATATATCAACCTTTAAAGCTTTTCGGATTTCTAACTTTTAAATCTTTTAACCTTTTCGCAGCAATGATAGGGGCATCCAGATCATTTTTAGCCCTTTTTTCTACTTCTTTATCACTCATTGCACGAATTTTACTAACATTAAATTCAGGTACAATATTTGCGCCTTTTATATGATTGATTCTAATAATCTTACTCATTTTTTGGATGCCTCCTTTTAATTTTGACACGCTTTAATTCTTCGTCTGTAAATGGTAAGGAATCAGGATCATTTTTAGCCCTTTCTTCTATTTCCTCGTCAGTCAATTGATCAGATTTGGTGAAATCAATGTCGCTGTTATCAACAGGATTTTCCTTGGAGTGCTCCGTTCTGATTATTTTCCCCATATTCAATATCCCCCTTTATAATATAAATCCTGCTCTTTTTTGATTGCTTTACGCACAGATATAAGCCTTGTTACACCTTTTTTTTTCATTGTATATACCACGTACAGTAATTTGGTACGACTATCGTGACCGATGAGAATCCAGCGTTCCTCATCGTAGGCATATCTACTATCCTCGAATTCAATGGCATTAATATCGTCAAAAGCAGAAATTCCTGCTTTTAACGGCATATCATGTTTACGACGATTTGTGCGATCTTTTTCGTCTTCCCATTCAAACAGCATTTACTCTTTTCTCCTTCTAATGCTCAACTTTGAACACGGCATAATATGATGCTAACAGACAGTATTAACCAACACTCGTCCAACTTGCATCGGGCGTAAAGCGTTCACCGTGACTTTCGTGCATATGACGCATTTTTTCCAGTAAGGCTTCGGTGTTCTGATTTTCAATATAATGCATGGGGCCGCCAAGGAATGGCGCAAAGCCGGTACCAAAAATAATACCGACATCCAGCATATCCTTGTCGCTGACCACACCTTCACGCAGACATGCCTGTGCTTCGTTCAACATGCGGAACATCAGGCGGTCCTGAATATCGGGAGGAAAATAATCACCTTTGCCTGGTTTTTCGATTTCCGGTTTGCCTTTTTTCTTCGCGGGATAGCGATAAAACCCCTGCCCGGATTTTTTACCCAGTTTGCCGCTTTCCACCAGACTGCGCAGACGATCAGGCACGTCTACGTTCATGGATTGTGACAGTGTTTCTGCCACGGCCAGACAAATATCCAGCCCTACTGTATCCGCCAGTGTAATGGGGCCCATGGGCATGCCAAAGTCCAGTGCTGCCTTGTCGATGACCTGCGGGCTCACGCCTTCGGATTCCAGTACCACGGCTTCCAGCAGATAGGGCATTAATACCCGGTTGACCAGAAAACCCGGTGTAGACGTCACCGGCAGGGGCAGGCGGTCAATCTGCCGCGTAAAGGCAGTGGCTTTGGCAATCACTTCAGGGTCGGTGTTTTCGGCGCTGACAATTTCCACCAGCTGCATCATGGCCACAGGATTAAAAAAGTGAATACCCACCAGCCGTGCCGGGTCGGACAGACAATCACTGAGCACGTCCAGAGGAATGCTGGAGGTATTGGTCGCCAGCAAGGCACCGGGTTTCATTTGGGGCTCTACTTCCCGATAGAGGCTTTGCTTGGCTTCAACATTTTCAAAAATGGCTTCAATGACCACATCGGCCTGTGCGATACCCAGCCCGTCTTTATCCGGTGTCAGACGATCCAGCACTTCTTCTACCAGACGGGGTTTTTTCAGTTTCTTTTTATACAGTTTGGCGGCTCGCTGGACGACTTTTGCCAGGGTGGCTTCCTGCCGGTCCTGCACGGTGACCTGCATGCCTCTTAGCGCACACCAGGCGGCGATATCGCCACCCATTACACCGCCACCAATGATATGCACTCTTTTTGCTTTAAAAGGGTTCTTGGTCAGGGATTTGAGTTTTTCCTGCAGGAAAAAAACCCGGATCAGGTTTTGTGCCGTATCGCCTAATACCAGTTTTGCGACTGATAACTCTTCGCCCTGTAACATGGCCTGTTTGTTGCCGCCGTGTCGGGCCCATAAATCGATAAGCGCATATGGCGCGGGATAATGATTTTTGGGTGCCTTGGCGGCGACTTTTTTGCGTAATATTTTTGCCAACAGCGGGCGTACCAGCCCATGGTTGGTGGCGGACTTCCAGAAGGGCAACGGTTTTTTGTGCGGTGGTTTTTGTACCACGCTGCGTGCGGCATCTTTCAGTTGCCGGTCCGGCACGGCAAAATCCACCACGCCAAGATGTTTTGCGGCACGGGCACTAATGGCCCTCCCGGATAACATCAGGTCCATGGCGGCCGGTGCGCCAATCAATTGCGGTAAACGTGCTGCACCGCCAAATCCCGGGTGAATACCCAGGCGTACTTCAGGCAGTCCCAGTCGGGTTTTCGCACCATCTTCCGCAATGCGGTAATCACAACCCAGCACCAGCTCCAGTCCGCCGCCTAAACAGTGACCATGGATCAGCGCCACTGTGGTAAAGCGCAGACTTTCGATGCGATTAATCACGCTCTGGCCACGACGGATCAGTTCACGCGCCTGCTCTGTACTTTTAATGGCAGTGAATTCGTTAATGTCTGCACCGACAATAAAACTGCCGCTCTTGGCGGAAAGAATCACTAACCCTTTGGGACGTTCGGTTTCCAGTTCGTCCAGTATGCTGTCCAGTTCGTCCACCAGCTCGCGATTCAGTGTATTGGCACTGGCATTTGCCTTGTCGATACTCAACCAGGCGATATTGTCAGCATCGGTTTCTAACTGGAAATGTTTATAGTTTTTTTGTGTCATGATCAAACCCTCTCCACCAGCATAGCACCGCCCTGTCCACCGCCGATACACAAGCTGGCCATGCCACGCTGTGCGTTATTGCGTTTCAGTACCTGTAACAAATGCAGTACGATGCGCGCACCACTGGCACCCACCGGGTGACCAAGGCTGACACCGCCGCCGTCTACATTGAGTCTGGATTCGTCCAGTTCACCCATGACTCCCCGCATGTGCAATTCTTCCCGGCAGTACTTTGGTTCATTCCAGGCGGCGAGACAGGCCTGAACCTGTGTGGCAAAGGCCTCGTTAATTTCCCAGTAATCGATATCGTCTAACGTGAATTTGTGACGCTTCATAATGGGGGTCATGGCATGCACCGGGCCCAGCCCCATTTGTGCCGGATCCAGGCCCGCCCATTCACTGTCTACAATGCGTCCCAGCACGGGCAGGTTCCATTTATTCACCGCACTTTCGGAAGCCAGTAATAACAGTGCGGCACCATCGGTCACCTGCGCACTGTTACCCGCCGTTACTTTACCAAAGGGGCGGTCGAACACCGGCTTCAGGGTACCCAGTTTTTCGACCGAGGAATCTGCACGCACGCCGTCATCGGCATCATAAAAATGGCCATGGGTATCGTACAGCGTTTCGATTTCGCCCATATGACCGGCTTCCTGTGCGGCGGTCAGACGCTGGTGCGAACGCACCGCGTAAGTATCCATTTTTTCCCGTGAAATATCGAAGCGGTGAGCGAGAATTTCTGCGGTCTGTCCCATGGAAAGTCCCACCAGCGGATCACTGAGACCGCGCAGCAGGGCGATAATGGGTTTGAAATAGGCGGGGCGTAATTGTCGCAATGCCTGTAGTTTGGCACCTGTTGTGCGCGCTCGTGCCCAGCCGCCCAGCCATGCCACCATTTTTTCCGCCAGCAACACGGGAGCGTGGCTCATGGACTCTACACCGCCTGCCAATACCAGGTTGGCGTGCCCGTAAGCAATGCTTTGCGTTGCACAATCCAGTGCCTGCATACCGGAGGCGCAGTTGCGCTGTACGGTCCACGCCGGGGTATGCTGGTCACACCCCAGACGCAGTGCCAGCAGGCGGGCGATATTTGCCTCGTCCGGCCCCGGCATCACACAGCCCATAATCACTTCATCGATATCACCCGGTTCAAAGGCCTGCCGTGCCATTAACGGGCGACCCGCACCCATGGCCAGATTGGCGGCATTGAACATTCCCGGTTTGCCGCGTGCCTTCAAGAAAGGAGTACGCGCGCCATCCACTACATAAACAGGGCGTATCATTTTTTTTACCGGGCCGGGTCGTTTTTTCTCGCTCATGAATTGCTCCCTTTTTTACGGTTCCTCTTTCTCTTTTCTATTGAAGGGAAAGAGGGGGGTATACATTATGCGGTGTGGTGACAATGGGTCAGGCCAACTTGCCGTGACAGGCCAGTGCCGCTTTATCAAACTCATCCACCGAGATTGCCTCTAACCGGGCTGCATCGGCGGCCTGCCATTGTGCAAATTCATCATCACTGATGACTTTTTTATTGAACGCCTGTTGCCACAATTCAGCTTCCGGTGCGGGCTGCAATTCTCCATTTTTCACCGCAACGCGCACTTTCTTTTCCAGTGGCACCAGTGCGATTTGCAGCTCAAGGGCATGTTCAAGATTCGCCAGTGCCTGACCCGGTTCCGTGGGCAGATACAAACCCTGGGTGAGCCGGTCGCGTGCGTCCGAGGGTGACAATAACAAATCCGCACATTGATGGCCGAGCTGATCGGTGGGTCCGGAAAACGGTTTGCCCAACGGTAATACCAGAGCACGCAGCAGCCATGCCACCGGGCGATTGGGGAAATTTTTCAGCAGGCCATCAAGGCTGTGTTGTATTTCATAAAGTGCGTGTTCGCACACCCAATATAACAACGGCAAATCTTCGGCGGGGCGGTTCTGGTCCTCAAAACGCTTCAGTGCCGCAGATGCCAGATACAGGTAACTTAGCATGTCTGCCAGACGGCCTGATAATTTTTCCCGGCGTTTGAGACTGCCGCCCAGCACCAGCAGAGAGATATCCGAGACCAGCGCAAATACCGCACTCATACGTGTCAGTTGCTGATAGTAGCGCCGTGACGGGCCGCGCACCGGTGAGGGTGCCAGTCGTGCGCCACTTAAACCTAACCACAAGCTGCGGGCTGCATTACTGATTGCAAAACCCACATGCCCGCTAAAAGCGCGATCAAACTCAGCGGCATCATTTTCTGCCACCGACTGCATTTCACGAAACACATACGGATGACAGCGAATCGCACCCTGACCAAAAATAATCAGGCTGCGGGTCAGAATATTTGCACCTTCCACGGTAATGCCAATGGGAATGGACTGGTACACCCGGCCCATCAGGTTTTTCGGTCCCATGCAGATGCCACTGCCACCGTGAATGTCCATGGCATCATTCACCACCGTGCGCATATTTTCTGTCAGATGATATTTGACCACGGCGGAAACCACCGAAGGGCTTTCGCCCAGATCCACGGCCGCCGCTGTTAAGGTACGTGCCGCATCCATCATATAGGTCAAGCCTGCAATCCGTGCCAGCACTTCTTCCACGCCTTCAAAGCGACCGATGGGTGTTTTGAATTGTTTGCGCACCCGTGCATAGGCACCTGTGGCACGCGATACCAGTTTTCCGGCACCGGTGGACAATGCGGGTAGCGAAATGGAACGACCGGCGGCAAGGCATTCCATCAGCATGCGCCAGCCCTGTCCGGCACATTTTTCACCACCGATAATCCAGTCCAGCGGAATAAACACATCCTTGCCACGATTCGGCCCGTTCATGAAGGCCTGATTCAGCGGGAAATGACGGCTGCCGATTTCCACCCCCGGTGTGTCCGTGGGAATCAGTGCGCAGGTGATACCCAGCTCTTCCTTGTCGCCCAGCAAATGTGCGGGGTCATACAGTTTGAAGGCCAGCCCCAGTACGGTGGCCACCGGACCCAGCGTGATATAACGTTTTTCCCAGTTCAGGCGGATGCCAAGCACGTCTTTTTCACCGTTAAAATCACCTTTGCAAATGACACCACTGTCGGTCATCGCGGCGGCATCGGATCCGGCTTCAGGTGAAGTCAAGGCAAAGCAGGGGACTTCTTTGCCCGTGGCCAGTCGTGGCAGATAGTGGTCTTTTTGCGCATCCGTGCCGTAACGCAGCAGCAGTTCCGCCGGGCCCAGAGAATTGGGCACCATGATGGTGACTGCGGCGGTAATGGAGCGGCTGGAAATTTTCATCACCACTGAGGAGTGTGCCAGCGCGGAAAATTCCAGGCCGCCGTATTGTTTGGGGATGATCATGCTGAAAAAACCGTTGTCCTTGATGTAGGCCCAGACTTCGGGTGGCAGGTCACGATCTTCCTGGGTGATATGCCAGTCATCGATCATCTGGCACAGGGTGTTGGTGGGGCCGTCGAGAAAGGCGCGCTCTTCCGGGCTGAGTCTGGGCGCGGGTGTTTCCAGTAATTTTGACCAGTCCGGCTTGCCGGAAAACAGTTCACCATCCCACCATACACTGCCCGCTTCCAGTGCTTCGCGCTCGGTGTCCGACATGGAGGGCATCACTTTGCGGAACATGATCAGTACACGATCACTGATCAGGGTGCGGCGCAGCACGGGTAGATTCAGCGGTACGGCAATCAGCAGAAATACTGCCCAGTACAGCGTTTGTATCAGGCCACTTGCGTCACTCCAGGTGCTCGCGGCCAGTAATACTGCGGCAACCACCGCAGTACCGGCAATCAATGGCAGACGCAGATAAAACACTGCCCATAACACGGCAATAAACAGACTACTCCAGACAATGCACATTACAGTCCTCCCGGTGTTGCCGGTTTGTTTTTAAGGGGATCGGGTTCGTCGGTAACATCGTGCTGATCCAGCGTGCCCGCCGGGTCAGTCACCATTACCGGTGCGGCACCATTCTCTCCCGGAATAAAACATTCATTTTCATCATTGCAGATTACGCCCTCGGTGTCCCACGGCAGTCGGCGATACACTGCGAGATCATCCAGACCCAGTATCGGGTATTTGATAATTTCAAAATAGGGGGATGTATCAAAATCGCGTGGGACATATAACCGCGTGTTGCGTTTGTAGAGTTTGATCTTGCCATCCTCCGAACGATGCACCACCGGCATAATGGGAAACTGCACCGAACTGAAGGCGGCGGCAATCATTGTGGAGCACACAGTACGGGTGGATGACCCGATGTTGCGTTCAAACAGGCTGGAACGCCAGCGTCGTGGCAAAAAGCTGTAAGGCAGTAAAAAACGGCCAAGATCCAGAATTTGCCGCACATCATAGTCGCGCCCCAGGTGTTTGGCGGCAAAGCTCACCACCCGCCGGGCATCGTTGCGGGACAGTCCCGTGGGGCGGCAAATGCGCACATGATCCTGGGCATAACTGTTGAGCGGGCTGACAATGGTGCCTTTGCCCAGCATGGGCTCGATAATCAACTGGTCGTTGGGATCACCATCGTACAGCCAGCTGACGTGCTCCCGGGTGGTTTCGTCTTCGATATCGTGCAAACGACCAATGTACAGGGCTGCATGTGTCCATTGGCTTTGAGTGATGGTTTTGATCACATCACTGACCCGCGAGTGACCTTCCACCAGCAACACATCGCAGGGACGCATCTCGAAGCTGAGACGGTCAAAATTGCATTGTGGTGTTCCCGCCAGAGGACGTTCGTCAGTTAACCAGCGGACAATCTGGCTGCCAATCCAGCCAAATGGATTTATCACGTTATAACCAC
>JAKISS010000084.1 GCA_021648485.1 Gammaproteobacteria bacterium | reverse complement strand
AAAATTACCCTTCCATTATGCTTTTCTGTTTTACAGAATAGAAGTTGTGCATGACCGATGAAGAATGAAACTAACCTCGCTAATGCGAATATGGCGGTCAAAATAAAGTGTCAATATGATACTTGGCTTTTTTTCACAAAAACAGCAAGCAAAAAACCACCGATTTGAGCATCATTGAGAGGCTTGATGGGCGCGTTAACGAAAATTGTCGTCCAGTCACTGCCAAATTTCACGCAAAATTCAACTACCAACACTAAACCCCAGCCCCTATGCTACAAAGTGGGCACAACAAATCTCCAAGCCGTTTTTGAGCCACTCGCCCGGAATGACCATGAATATGGTGGCTATGCCCTGATTCGAACAGGGGACCCCATCATTATGAGTGATGTGCTCTAACCAGCTGAGCTACATAGCCGTTTGTAAGGACGGATCCGGCAGGCCGGATTTGAAAGAGGCGGAATTGTATGGTTTCCTGGCAGGCTTGTCCAGCTATAGCCATTACGCCGTTCTCATCCGACCTCAGACGTTAAAGCGGAAGTGCATGACATCACCATCCCGGGTAACGTAATCCTTGCCTTCCAAACGCCATTTACCCGCTTCTTTGGCACCCTGCTCACCGTTGCCGGCGATAAAATCATCATAAGCAATAACTTCCGCACGGATGAAGCCTTTTTCAAAGTCAGTATGGATCACAGCAGCAGACTGCGGTGCAGTGGCACCGATAATCACAGTCCAGGCACGCACCTCTTTGACACCCGCAGTAAAGTAGGTGTGCAGGCTCAGCAGACCGTAACCGGCGCGGATCACGCGATTAAGACCCGGCTCTTGCAACCCCAGCTCTTGCAGAAATTCGTCTCGCTCGTCGTCGTCCAGTTCGGACAGCTCGGATTCGATAGCAGCACACACGGCAACGATGCCTGCGCCCTCGCTGGAGGCAAAGTCACGCACCTTGTCCAATAGCAGATTATTTTCCATGCCATCTTCGGCAACGTTGGCGACGTACAGGGTTGGCTTGGCGGTGAGCAGGAACATATCGCTTAACATCGCCTGCTCGTCTTCATCCAGGCCCATGGCACGCACGGGTTTACCTTCGTCCAGTTCCGTTTTGATTTTTTCCAGCACCACAAGTTTAGCTTTGGCATCCTTGTCACCGGAGTTGGCAACCCGGCCAACGCGATTGATTGCTTTGTCCACAGAATCCAGATCAGCCAGCGCCAATTCGGTGTTGATGACTTCGATGTCATCCAACGGGTCAATTTTGCCCGTGACGTGCACCACATCGTCATCTTCAAAACAACGCACTACGTGGGCGATGGCATCAGTCTCGCGGATATTGGCTAGAAACTGGTTGCCCAGGCCTTCACCTTTAGAGGCTCCGGCAACAAGCCCGGCAATGTCCACGAATTCAATGGTGGTGGGCAGTACGCGCTCGGGATTGACTATCGCGGCCAGAGCATCAAGGCGTGGGTCCGGGACCGGGACCACACCGACGTTGGGCTCGATAGTGCAAAAAGGGTAATTGGCGGCCTGAATGCCCGCTTTGGTCAGTGCGTTAAACAAGGTGGATTTGCCCACATTAGGTAAGCCGACGATGCCACATTTGAATCCCATGTTTTTAATCTCTACTCTAATGTTATAAAGCAACATATGGGCACAAATGACATACCCACCCTGCCGTCATTGCCGTCACTATTTGCGGCTATGTAAATGGTTCATTGCCGCTTGCATTTCACCTTCGATAATTTTTGGCAACGTATGCAAGGCTTCATCGATGGCCGCATCAATGTCGATTTGCTCGTCACGCGAGGCTTTACCCAGTACATAATTTGATACGTCCCGGCTTTGCCCGGGGTGGCCAATACCGACACGCAGGCGCATAAATTCCTTGCTGCCCAGTTGCGTAATCATGTCACGCAGGCCGTTATGGCCACCATGGCCACCGCCTTGTTTGAGTCGCAATTGACCGGGTGGAATATCCAGTTCGTCATGCACAACCAATATTGATTCCGGTACGATTTTATAAAAACGTGCCAATGCAGCAACGGACTTGCCACTTAAATTCATAAAGGTGTTGGGTTTGAGCAACCAGAGTTCATTGCCAGCCAGTGATAATTTGCACACATCACCATGGAATTTGTTTTCCAGCTTGAACGATGCACCTTTGCTGCGCGCCAGTTCGTCCACAAAAACAAAGCCGACGTTGTGTCGCGTTTGCTCATACTTCGATCCGGGGTTTCCCAGGCCGACAATAAGCTGAACGGGTGATGACAACGTCGACTTTCCTGTACTTTATTATTAGAGAAACAAACAAAAAATTTATTCGCTGGCAGCACCACCTTCTTCTGTGGCAGTAGTATCAGCTGCCTCACCCTCTTCTTCTGTGGTATCGGCCCCTTTAGGTGCGTGAATGCTTACCACAGGCAAATCATGGTCTGTGCCATGAGTCAAAGCGGCAATCTGTACGCCTTTAGGCAGATTAATATCCGACAAATGCAACGAAGCCCCGACATCCAGATCCGTCAGGTCAATTTGCAGATATTCCGGCAAATCGCTGGCTTTACAAGTGATTTCGATGGTGCTCAACAAATGCGATACCAAGCCGCCCGCTTTAACACCAACACTGGCATCTTCATTGATGAAGTGCATCGGCACTTGCATATTGATAACGTCTGTGTCGCTCACGCGCAAAAAATCCACATGCAGAATTTTGGGTTTAGCGGGGTGACGCTGCAAGTCCTTGAGTACAACTTTTTGGACTTTGCCATCAACCGTCACGGTGAGAATGTGGGAATAAAAGGCTTCATTTTCCAAATGATGCATCAAGTCATCATGTACCACAGTAAAGGGTACGGGGTCTTTACCCGAGCCATAAATAATTCCCGGTACTTTGCCCGTATGGCGCAGGCGGCGGCTCGCACCTTTCCCTACGTCCGTACGGCTTTCAGCAACAATATTAAAATCAGCAGACATAATGTATCTCCAACAATTGTGTGTCTGGCAAATACCGCCAGTCACGCCTGACAAAAAAAGACCGCCATGATTTTGCGGTCTTCGCTTTTCGCTTCACCCTTGCGACCAGGGTGAAGCACCCTTGTTAAAATCACTGTTTTATTAAGAGTGACTTCAACAATAATTTTTTTAATTCAAATTTTTATCTGGCGCTAATCCATGAATAATGAACTTACCGACTCTTCATTGCTCACACGCCGCATGGTTTCCGCCAACAATTCAGCGATAGACAGCTGCCGAATACGACCACATTTGGCGGCGGCCTTACTGAGTGGAATCGTATCAGTCACCACCAGCTCGTCCAGCTCGGAAGCAATAATGTTTTCCACCGCCGGGCCGGATAACACCGGATGCGTACAGTAAGCCACCACTTTGGTAGCACCTTTGTCTTTCAATGCTTTGGCTGCTTGCCCCAGGGTACCTGCAGTATCAACCAGGTCGTCCACCAGCACACAGGTACGTCCTTCCACATCGCCGATAATATTCATCACCTTCGCCACATTAGGCTTGGGACGCCGTTTGTCGATAATAGCCAAGTCTGCATCATCCAGTCGCTTGGCCAATGCCCGGGCGCGCACCACACCACCTACATCCGGCGACACTACCATCAGATCCTCATACCCCCGACGCCAGATATCGCCCAGTAAAATGGGCGAAGCGTAAATATTATCCACGGGTTTATCGAAAAAACCTTGCACTTGGTCAGCATGTAAATCTACTGTCAGCACGCGATCAGCACCTGCGGTGACAATCATGTCCGCCACCAATTTGGCCGTCAGTGGCACACGCGCTGAACGCGGTCGGCGATCTTGTCGTGAATAACCAAAATACGGGATAACCGCTGTAATACGGCGTGTTGATGAGCGACGCAGGGCATCAATCATCACCAACAACTCCATCAGATTATTGTTGGTGGGCACGCAGGTAGGCTGGATAATAAACACATCCCGGCCACGTACATTTTCCGTGATTTCAATTTGGGTTTCGCCATCGCTGAACTCTCCCACCACTGCTTTACCCAGAGAGAGATCAAGGTAATTCGCCACGGCCTGCGCCAGCTGCGGGTTGGCATTACCCGTGAATACCATCATTTGGTCGTCAGACACGATTTACTCCACCAGAAGTGACCAGCTTTGTTATTACAATTGACTACCGTGTTTACGGTTGTCATTTATTTATTGGCTGGGGCGGCAGGATTCGAACCTGCGCATGCTGAGATCAAAACCCAGTGCCTTACCGCTTGGCGACGCCCCAATAAAAAACTTATTTTTTCGTATAAAACCTTTCTGAATCGAACAATGCTGAACGGTTACAACCTGCGGCGACTATCGTCTGCCAGCGGTCTTCAAGTTGTTCAGCCACCTCGCGCGCCTGTGATTCGCATTCAAATGCCGCAAACACACAACCACCCGTACCGGTCAATCGCGCGGGCGAAAATCGCATCAAATCCATCAATGCGGCATCAACCTCAGGATACTTTGCCCGCACCAATGGCTCGAATACATTGCCAACACGGCTCTCACCACCCTGACAAAAAAGGGCACCACTCACACTCCCGGCACCCTCAGCGCTAACCCACGAAAGGTAATCGCGTATTTTGATGGGTCGGGCATCGCGTGTCAATTGCGTATCACTAAACAATTCAGCTGTGGAGACCTGCACTCCGGGAACCAGCACCACAAACCAGGGTTCGGGCAATATCACTGGTTCCAGTTTTTCACCCACACCTTCCGCCCAGGCGGCGCAACCACGCACAAACACCGGCACATCAGCACCCAGCTGCAAACCCAACGTAGCGAGTCGATCTTCGTTAAGACCAAGCCGCCACAAATCATTGAGCGCAACCAGCGTGGTAGCGGCATCAGAACTGCCACCACCCAGACCACCGCCCATGGGCAATTTTTTTTCGATGTGAATGTCTGCGCCCTGTGTGCAACCGGTTTCAGTCTGCAATAATCGTGCTGCACGAATCATTAAATCTTCTGTTTCAGGCACTCCCGGCACATCGGTGACTCGCCGCAATTGCCCATCGGCGCGCACACAAAAACGTAGCTTGTCACCAAAATCCAGAAACTGAAATACGGTTTGCAGATCATGAAAACCGTTGGGTCGTTGCCCAGTGATATGTAAAAACAAGTTGAGCTTGGCTGGCGCAGGCCAGACGGGTTGCTGTAAAACGAGACTGTCTGGCATACCCTAATGCCCGCCGTCGTCTGATTCCCAACGATCAATCACTAAACGCACACTAAGCTCGCCGTTTTCCAGATAGACCTTGCGCGGCAACATCAACCTATCCACCTGACGATAGGCTAAGTATTCAATTTGCCAGCGGGACTGCTGCAAACGGGCAAGTCGGCCCTCTTCATCAAAAGCCAACAGCGGGGCTTTATCGCTCATCGGCACAGGTACACCACGCACCCAATACCGTAGGCTGTGCAATGGCAGTCGCCAGCCGAGATGCTGATAGAGAAGGGATTCAACGTCCTCAGCAACCATTGTCTGCCCATCCGAGGTACGCATTTCTACATACTGTGGCCCACCATCCAGCTGTAATCCACCCTGGCCAAACGGCGCATTGAAACTCACTTGATACGTGTTTTTTTCCTGTCGCCAATGCAACTTGCCGTTCCAACCGTCATCTTCGCTGTGAGCTGCAATGCGCGCGCTCAACGTCCAGTCAGTTTGCGCATTCACAGACTGGACATGTTGCTGCCATAACTGCGCAATACGCTCGGAGGGAGGTTCCGGGGCAAAGGGTGACAACGCGGCACAACCGGAAAACAGAAACACCGTGCCCAATAACCACCACGGCGCAATACGTTGCAACAGCGAAAGAATCACAAACCCAGACGCTTCATGGCATCCAGTAAAACTTTGTGTTTTGGGTGTTTCTCCAAGGCCGTTTCCAATACATCCAATGCCTCTTGCTTATTGCCCATTTCCCACAAAACCTCCCCCAGGTGCGCGGCGATTTCCGGATCATGAATCAATGACAATGCCTGACGCAAAAACCCAACGGCCTTGGCATGGTTACCCATGCGGTACTGCACCCAGCCCATGCTATCAATGATGGCGGCATCCCTCGGCTCCACTTCCAATGCCCGGGTAATGTAGTCCAGCGCCTCATCCAGACGGTCAGTACGATCAGCCAGTGTATAACCAAGCGCATTCAGCGCCTGTGCATTACCCGGCTCCCGTTCGATGATGATGCGCAGGTCTTCTTCAGCCAAAGCCAGTTTGTCGGCCCTTTCGGCAACCAGCGCACGCGCATAACGCAAGGACGTGTCATTAGGCAGTTTTTCCAGTTTATCCGCGAAAAACATTAGTGCTTCCTGGTATTCCCCGGCCTTGCGCAGCAGCTCGCCTTCAACCAGATAAAGCCGCACCTGATCCTGTTCATTGCGAACACGCAGCGAATGCAGATGCTCACGCGCACGCGCCAGCTCGCCTTGCTCGGCCAGCAAATTGGCTGCCCGTGACTGCGCGCCTAAATAATAAGCACCGCGATGCACTGCAAAATAATATCTCAACGCAACCTCAGGATCATTTTTTTTCTCGTAAACACGTCCCAGATAATAGCTGCTCTCCAACATACGCTGTCTCATGCGCAAGACACGTTTGAAACGGGTTTCCGCCTTGTCGAGTTTGTCCAGCTGTAATGCCAACACACCTGCGGCATACTGTGCCTCAGTATTGCGCGGGTCTTGCTCGGCAAGACGTTCAAACTCGGCAAAAGCCTGAGGTAGCCGCTCGACTTCTGTCAACAATCGCGCATAGCTCATGCCAACAGAAGCATCATTTTCCAATTCACCTTCACGCTCTTTTTCCAGATAGGCCAGCGCCTTCTCCTTGTCCCCTTGCAAACTGAGAATGCGCGCACGCATGACCACAGCCGGAGCCCAGTGCGATTTCAACGCCAGGGATTTATCCACCGAATCCATAGCCAGCCCCAGTTTACCCTGACGCATGCTCAGCTGAGCATGCGCCAACCATGCATGGGGATTGCTCTGTTGTTTGGCCAGTAATTGCTCCATAACTGAAAGCGCAGCAACAGGACTTTTAGCTTGCATCAGCTGCCCGGAAATTTGCATGAACCCCTGATCAGGTTCACCTGCTGACAAGACGATATAGTGTTCATAACGCGCCACAGTTTCCGACGCGCGACCGAAAACCAGCAACAACGGTGCCAGCACCTCATAGGCCTTCGCATCATCAGGAGCCAGCTCGACCCACAATTCTGCGGCCTCCAGCGCCTGTTCCAGCGCCTGGGCAAGAATAGCAACACGCGCCGCACGTTCTGCCACATTGGCATCCCGGGATTCCTTCGCTGCCGCCAGGTAATTGTTCACGGCCACCGCAATTTCACCCCGCTGCCCGGCCACCTCAGCAACCAGCAGCCGATACATCACCTGTGCTGAAAACTCACCCTCAGGCAATGCCGTCAAGGTGGCCACAGATGCTACCGTGGGTGTTGGCGAATCTTTCACCACACCTGTGGAAACCGCGCAGCCCGTCAACCAGACCACACCAAAAACCCATAAAAAACGCACTACTCTCACCATTTTTACTCCAAAATCCCGGATAATTTGCGCATTTTGCGCCTCATGTGCTACTTCTCTATAACTGCTGCAATTACTGTCGGCCACAGCATTGGTGCGCTTAAACCCGGGTTAAAAATAAACACCCCGGGTCAATCAAGCACCCGACAGGTTCAGCATGACTTGTATTCGCACCCCAGTTCGCTCAGAATTTACGGTTTGATCAAGGTACTATCGGCACGCATGTCTCTTCTAGCCTTTGGCATTAATCACAAGACCGCCCCTGTAGACATCCGGGAACGCGTTGCGTTCGCTCCGGGCAAGCTGATTGATGCCCTGAAAGATCTGGTCACCAACGCCAAAATTCAAGAGGCTGCCATTGTTTCCACCTGTAATCGTACCGAACTGTACTGCGATTCCGGCCAGCACACAGCTCAGGGCCAGCGTGACAACGCCATTATTGTCGATTGGTTCCGAGAATATCACAAGCTCGAAAAGCGGGACATTGAGCCTTATATTTTCCTGCACCCGGATCAGGAAGCCGTGCGCCACATGCTGCGTGTCGCCAGCGGTCTCGATTCACTGGTGCTGGGTGAGCCGCAGATTCTCGGTCAGATCAAAGACGCCTACGCCACCGCCACCGAAGCAGGCACCATGGGCGGTCAGCTCGACCGGCTGTTTCAACACACGTTTTCCGTGGCCAAACAGGTGCGTACCGATACCGCCATTGGAGCCAGCGCCGTATCCGTAGCCTTCGCAGCGGTAAGCCTGTCCAAGCAGATTTTTGATGCCTTCGACAAACGCACCGCACTGCTGATTGGTGCCGGTGAAACCATAGAACTGGCAGCACGCCACCTGCACCAAAACGGCATTGGCCGGATGATTATTGCCAATCGCACAGTAGAAAACGCCCACACCCTGGCGCAGGAAGTCGGTGCCTACGCCATCTCCCTGCCAGAGATCACCCAACATCTTGCCGAAGCGGATATTGTCATTTCATCCACCGCCAGCCCACTGCCCATTCTCGGCAAAGGCAGCGTGGAAAGCGCCCTGAAAAAACGCAAACACCGCCCCATGCTGATGGTGGACATCGCCGTACCACGCGACATTGAGCCCGAAGTCAGTGATCTCAATGACGTTTACCTGTACACCGTGGATGACTTGCAAGACATCATTCAGGAAGGTCTGCGCTCCCGTCAGGAAGCCGCACAACAGGCAGAAGAAATTATCGACACCGAAGTCTCACACTTCATGCACTGGCTGCGCTCACTGGATGCCGTTTCCACTATTCGTGCCATGCGTGAAGATGCGCAAAGCCAACGCGATATCGAACTTGAACGGGCCATACGCCTGCTGCAATCGGGTAAAAATGCCGAACAGGTCATCACTGAAATGGCCAATCGGCTAACCAACAAACTGATTCACACACCCAGCGTGCAACTCAAAAAAGCGGGCTACGATGCCCGCGAAGAAATTTTTGATGCCGCCCGTGAATTGTACGATCTCAAAGGTCGCGACCTTTAGCTTTAATTATCTTTGTTTGTTTGTTTGAGCTTCTTCCTGTCTAATATATTCTAAACATACTTTCCCGTCCGTCACCCCAAGTACCTTGACCAACAGAGGGCTATTTCTATCCAGAAACGCTTGCTTTTTTTCCAGGTTTTTACCTTCAAAACCGAAGTAACGTCCTAAAAAATGGCATGTAGATGGCATCAAAAATGTTAGGTCAGACATGACGTTTAGCATAATAGATTTATTCTGACTAAAAATGGGAACCAAATCACTCGAAAATGATTGAGATATTGCAGCATCAGAGTTTACTTTTGTTATATAACCAATAAACAAGAGCTTTTTAATCTCATCTTTTGTCAGGTGTTTATCCTTAGAATCATACTTGGAATACTTTATGTACAATGACTCCCACTCTTTATACTCCATGAGTGAATTATAAAATGACTCACCGCTATCCGTCTTCGACATAAATTTTTCGCTATCTATATGAAGAAGCCTGTTAATCATCACATCAGAGTCACCAGCGATAGAAGTACTTGCGCAAGCTGACTCAAACAGGAGAAGAAATAGCGTAAAAGATAGCTTTTTTAAATTAGACATAGTTTTACTCGCTATTTGTTTTTCACTATGACGGTGACATTTCCGTCATTCTTCGGATTAATGGAGTTCCAAATTTTAAGTATTTCTCCTTCTTTTATTACGATACAGCCGTCAGACCAGGCAGAACTAATCCCCATATGAATAAAAATACCCCTTCTGCCAGTTTGACTATCAGGAAGATAGATTCCTTCGCGCTGTTGGCCTTTCGAGTTTTTTTCGTCTGCATATGCGTAGCAGAGCAACCAATATATTTTTTTGCTGGTATTGGCCTTGCCAGCTCAAACCAGCAGGTAGTATTTATAGAAAAAGCGCCGTGCTTGTAGGTAAGCGTACCAGTGCCTTTCGAAATTTCTCTTTCAACTTCAATTGTATAACTCATATGATCTCCTTAAAATTCTAAACGGGAATACTTGTGGAGCCGTATCCTCCGATAAAAAATCGATGGAGCCAAGCTCCAATACTGCTACCAGCCATTATCTAACCTTATAATTTTCATAGAAACGAGGTGATAATTTAACGTTAAACACCCGCATGTTTTCGAGCATAACTGAGTTTTTCTATAAGACAACATATCCAGATGAAGACGTTTAACTCATGCAAAAGCCTACCCGATTGACGCTTCGCAGACAAATTCGCCACATTCAAGAATGTTTTTTTCAAATCGGCAAGATACCTTTCACGGATATTCTGTCAGCTGATTTAAGCCGTCGCATCAGTATTCTGGAGAAAACAGAAAAAATGACAAAATCCCGTTTGACACAGTCCGGGCACTTTCGGGTTAGCCAAACCTCACCTGTTTCCGGGTTTACTGATACAATCCCTGTCGCCTTACCGGGTACATCTTCCGGGTTATATTGGCGAGTTCAGTTGGCTTGCCGGACTCAGGTGTAGAATACGCAATGTTTGTTCCAAAGAGAGAAAACCTGAGTTAAATGCAGAAGCATGTAAGTTTATGGATAACAATAAAATAATCTAGCTCTTAATTCACACTTAACATTGATTCACACTGAAAACTCATGTCACTTCACACAAATAAACTCACCCGCAGAGACATCAAAAACGAGACAGACCCAGGTGCTTACAGCCGTGGCTGGGACTATTTCCAGCGAAACATGCTAAAAGACCTGCGTATCAACAGAATCGATGATGATTTGGTCGTTTTACATTCATCAGTCAAAGGCAGTAGCAATCAACTTTACACGCAGGAAATCACTATCGATGGGTCTGATTATGACGCAATCAATATCGAAGGTGACTGTAGTTGTCCGGTAGGTTACAACTGTAAACATGTGGTGACAGCATGCTTGGCATTTCAGTCTGCTCCCGACGCGAGCAATAATTCCCCGGAAGATACCAGCCTTGCCTGGCTGCATCAGTTCATCGACACCGGACGTACATCCAGTAAACCGGATACCGTAAACAACGAATTTCTCACCTATATTTTGCAACCCTCATTTCAAACCGCAATACTATCTGTGCAATTTATGATTACCCGTTTCCTGAAAAAAGGTGGGATCGGCAAAGGACGACGCACAGAGTTACACAGCTTTATTGGCCAATATTCACATCCCGCTTATATTGAGGATATTGACCAGGAAATTGGTCAACTCATCAATGCCCAGAATGAACACGCCTGGGGGTATCAGCCTTTGTTGCTGTCCGGTGAGCTGGGATTTCTGGCCTTATCCAAAATGCTCGATACACAGCGTTGTTTTTGGCACAAGACCCGCAATTTCCCCCTCCAGTCCGGCAAGCCACGCGAATTGCAACTCCACTGGCATAAAGAAAAAAATGGTGACCGTCGCCTGAAAGTCGATGTAACACCAAAAGCCATCGTACTCAACACCCAGCCTGCCCTGTACCTCGATACTGAGACAGGCACTATCGGGCCAATACAGAAAAGTGATGCGACTGCCAGCCATTTTACTGACGCACTGTTCAACACCAAACAATGGGACATGCTGCTCACCGCACCGGTTATACCCGCCAAGGCATGCACTGAATTCAGCCAACAACTGCTGACATCATTACCAGACTTGTCTCTGCCTCCACCGCTGCCGATGGACACCATTCACATCAAACCGCAAGCACCCGTTCCCCGCTTGTATCTATACGATGAACTGAACCCGGATAATAAACAACGCACCCACACCCTGCGTCTGCGCTTTGCTTATGCTGACCACGAGCTAACAATAAAACCATCGACTGCCACGCGCAATCTCCTGATAAAAAACCAGATCATCTGTATTCAACGAGACCTGTCAGCCGAACAAGTCGAAATGGAAAAACTCTTTGCCGCTGGTTTTGTCGCCTTGCTGGACGAACAAAGAGACGATGTTCAGTTTTCAAGCCCCAATGAAAACGACCCGCTGACATCCATCGAAAATTGGCAAACTTTTCTGCACGACACACTTCCCCTGCTCGAAGCTGACGGCTGGGAAATAGAACGCAGCAGCGATTTCCAGCTGCAATTTTTGCACGTCGATGACTGGGACGTGGAAATCGAAACAGACAATGACTGGTTTGACTTACGCTTTGATCTCGACATTCAAGGACGCAAGCTGCCATTACTCCCCCTGGTTGCCGAAATCCTCAATAATTATGACCTGAAAAATCTGCCCGACATGCTGACCCTGCCGCTTGGTGACAGTCAGTACCTTCAGCTGCCTGCCGAACGTATTCGTCCCATTTGCCAGATTCTCTATGAGCTGTATGATTCCGACGCACTGAGCAACGACGGCAGTATGCGCCTGAATCGCTTCGATGCCATACGACTGGCAGAGCTGGAAGAAAGTTGCAGTAGCGAACTGCACTGGCGTGGCGGCAAAGCAATGCGCACACTGGGCCGCAAACTGAAAAACTTCAAAGGCATTAAAAATGTCGCCATTCCCCGAGGACTGAAAGCGACGCTGCGTGACTATCAACAACAGGGATTAAACTGGTTACAATTCCTGCGCAGCTACGAATTCAACGGTATTCTCGCCGACGACATGGGTCTGGGCAAAACCGTGCAAACACTGGCACACCTGCTGCTGGAAAAAGAACGAAAACGCATGGACAAACCGTGCCTCATCGTCGCCCCGACCAGCTTGATGAGTAACTGGCGACGCGAAGCAGC
>JAKISS010000011.1 GCA_021648485.1 Gammaproteobacteria bacterium | reverse complement strand
GGTAAGATAGAGTTGCTCGGCGGCGAGTGAAAAAGATTTCAATTCGGCAGCAGCGATGAAAGTTTGCAGGTTGGCCGTGTCCATAACGTTAGTTTTATCTATTCCTTTGTGGAATGCAAACTATCAAGAAATAGAATTGTTGTTATTTTTGGGGTGGGCTAGAATTCCGCCAGCAGAGTGAATGAAGACCTGAAACAAAGCAGGATGAACCGAGGAAAAAGCAATGGCTGGCAAAACCCTTTACGATAAATTGTGGGATGCGCATGTGGTGCGTACTCAGGACGATGGTACCTGTCTGCTTTATATTGACCGGCATTTGGTGCATGAAGTGACTTCGCCACAGGCTTTTGAAGGGCTGCGTTTGGCGGGCCGCAAACCGTGGCGGGTGGCGGCCAATCTTGCCACGCCGGATCACAACGTGCCCACCACACCACCGGAAAACGGTGGGCGGGCGCAGGGTATTACCGATCCTGTAGCGCGTTTGCAGGTGGAAACGCTGGACAATAATTGCGATGAGTTTGGTATCACCGAATTCAAAATGGATGATATCCGCCAGGGCATTGTGCATGTCATCAGCCCCGAGCAGGGTGCCACGTTACCGGGCATGACATTGGTGTGTGGTGATTCGCATACCTCTACTCATGGTGCGTTAGGCGCGCTGGCCCACGGCATCGGCACCTCCGAGGTGGAGCATGTGTTGGCCACGCAGTGCCTGATCCAGCGCAAGTCGAAAAACATGTTGGTGAGTATAGATGGTGCGGTGGGAGCGGGCGTGACGGCCAAAGACATTGTGCTGGCCGTTATCGGTGAAATCGGTACGGCGGGCGGCACAGGTTATGCCATCGAATTTGGCGGCAAAGGTATTCGTGATCTTTCTATTGAGGGTCGCATGACGGTGTGCAACATGGCCATCGAAGGTGGTGCGCGTGCGGGTATGGTGGCGGTGGATCAAAAGACCATCGATTATGTGAAAGGGAGACCTTATGCGCCGACAGATGGGCAATGGGAAATGGCGGTGGCTGCATGGCGTGAATTACATTCGGATGATGATGCACAATTTGATCACGTAGTTCATATTAACGGTGCGGATATTCAACCGCAGGTCACCTGGGGAACATCACCGGAAATGGTCGTGCCTGTGGATGGTCGCGTGCCTGATCCGGCGCAACAAGATGATGCAGTAAAGGCCGACGGTATGCGAGCTGCGCTGGTGTACATGGGGCTGGAAGCCAATACACCGATTAATACAATCAGCATCGACAAGGCTTTCATTGGTTCCTGCACCAATTCGCGTATCGAAGACTTGCGTGCGGCAGCGGTTGTGGCCAAAGGGCGAAAGGTAGCAGATAACGTCAAGTTGGCGATGGTGGTACCAGGATCCGGCTTAGTGAAAGCACAAGCCGAAAAAGAAGGCCTTGATAAAATTTTTATTGATGCCGGTTTTGAATGGCGAGAGCCCGGTTGCTCCATGTGCCTGGCCATGAATGCCGACAAACTGGAGCCGGGTGAACGTTGTGCCTCTACCTCGAATCGCAACTTCGAGGGACGACAGGGGCAGGGAGGACGCACTCATCTGGTGAGTCCGGCTATGGCAGCAGCAGCGGCAGTGGCGGGTCACTTTGTTGACGTAAGAGAAATAGGGGAATAACGGCATGGAAAAATTTGAAAAAATGACAGGCTTGGTGGCCCCGATGGATCGTTCCAATGTGGACACTGATGCGATTATTCCCAAACAGTTTTTGAAATCCATCAAGCGTTCGGGTTTCGGCCCCAACCTGTTCGACGAGTGGCGCTATCTTGATCATGGTGAGCCGGGCATAGATAACAGCGTTCGACCATTGAACCCGGACTTCGTGCTCAATCAGCCACGCTATCAGGGTGCGAGCATTCTGTTGGCCCGCGAAAATTTTGGTTGTGGTTCATCGCGTGAGCACGCGCCCTGGGCATTGCTTGATTATGGCTTTCGCGTCATTATCGCGCCCAGTTATGCGGATATCTTTTTCAACAACTGTTTCAAGAACGGTATCCTGCCCATTGTGCTTGATGCACAGGTGGTGGATGGGTTATTTCAGGCCGTAGCGGCTAACGAGGGCTATGCGTTAAGCGTTGATCTTGAAGCGCAGACAGTCATCACGCCAGATGGCAAGAGCATTGCCTTTGATGTGGAAGAGTTTCGTCAACATTGTTTGTTGAATGGGCTGGATGATATTGGTCTCACTTTGCAGCATGTGGATGACATTCGTGTTTATGAAACACGGCGCAAACAGGAAGCGCCGTGGTTGTTTTGAATAAAAAAATTCCAACGCAGAGGCGCAAAAACGCAAAGAAAATATGTTAAATAACAAACTTTGCGTTCTTTGCGCCTCCGCGTCTTTGCGTTGGATTTTAAAAAGAGGTTAGTCATGACAAAAAAAATTGCAGTATTACCCGGTGACGGTATTGGCCCTGAGATTGTTGCCGAAGCAGTAAAGGTGCTGGAGTGCTTGCGTGCCGAGGGTCTCGATATTGAAATGAGCGAAGCTCCCGTCGGTGGTGCCGGTTATGAAGCCAGCGGCAAACCCTTGCCCGATGACACGCTGGCACTGGCCAAAGAATCCGATGCGATTTTGCTGGGTGCGGTGGGTGGTTATCAATGGGAGTCGCTGGACATCAGCGTGCGCCCGGAAAAGGGACTGCTGGGTTTGCGTGCGGAACTGGAACTGTTTTCCAATTTACGTCCGGCGATTCTCTACAAGCAGTTAGCTGATGCCTCTACGCTGAAACCGGAAGTGGTTTCCGGGCTGGATATCATGATTGTGCGTGAGTTGACGGGCGGTATTTATTTTGGCCAGCCGCGCGGTATACGCACGCTCGATAATGGTGAGAAACAGGGTTTTAATACACTGGTATATAGCGAGTCAGAAATTGAGCGCATTGGTCATTCGGCATTTAAAATTGCCATGAAACGCGGCAAAAAATTATGTTCCGTGGACAAGGCCAATGTGCTGGAATGTACCGAATTGTGGCGGGAGGTGATGGAACGAGTAGCGAAAGATTACCCTGAAGTAGAGCTGTTACATATGTATGTGGACAACGCAGCCATGCAATTGGTGCGCGCACCAAAACAGTTTGATGTGATGGTCACCACCAACATGTTCGGCGATATTCTTTCCGATTGCGCAGCCATGTTGACAGGCTCTATTGGTATGTTGCCTTCGGCATCGTTGGACGCCAACGGCAAGGGCATGTATGAACCCATTCACGGCTCTGCGCCGGACATCGCCGGGAAAAATGTGGCGAACCCATTGGCAACGATTTTATCCGTGGCGATGATGCTGCGCTATTCATTGAATGAAAGTGCCATGGCAGATCGTATCGAAAAGGCGGTCGAAGTTGTGTTGGATAAAGGCTTGCGCACCGCAGATATTGATAGTGATGGCATGCAGAAAATTGGCACCTCGGAAATGGGTGATGCCGTAGTGGCGGCGTTGGCGGATTAAATTTTTGTTTACCGCAAAGGAACGCAAAGACGCTAACCTGGTTTTACTTTGCGTTCCTTTGTATCCTTTGCGGTAAAGTTAAGAGAAACTCAATCATGAAAAAAGTGGGGCTGGTAGGTTGGCGTGGCATGGTGGGCTCAGTACTCATGCAGCGCATGCGTGATGAAAAAGATTTTGACCACATCGAACCAGTATTCTTTACAACGTCACAAACCGGGCGACCGGGCCCGGATATCGGCAAGGATGTGCCACCATTAAAAGATGCAAAATCCATTGATGAATTGAAAGCAATGGATGTGATCATCACCTGTCAGGGGGGAGATTATACTGGGGACATCTATCCGCAGTTACGCAAGGCTGGTTGGAATGGTTACTGGATTGATGCAGCCTCTACTCTGCGCATGAAGGACGATGCCATTATCGTACTTGATCCGGTGAATCTCGATATCATCAAAAACGGTTTGGCCAATGGCACGAAAACCTTTGTCGGTGGCAATTGCACAGTGAGCCTGATGTTGATGGCCATTGGCGGCCTGTTTGAAAACGATTTGGTGGAATGGGTTTCGCCCATGACGTATCAGGCTGCCTCCGGTGCCGGTGCGCAGAATATGCGGGAACTGATCCGGCAGATGGGTGCGATAAACAATACTGTTGAAGACCTCAACGAAGATCCAGCGACAGCGATACTGGATATTGATAAAAAACTGGCAGGCTTTTTGCGTTCTGATGATTACCCCAAAGACAACTGGGGTGTGCCGTTGGCAGGCAGCCTGATCCCCTGGTTGGATGCCCAACTGGACAGTGGTCAGACCCGTGAAGAATGGAAAGCCGAAGTGGAGACCAACAAAATCCTTGGGCGCGCCAGTGCAATGGGTAATGTTATTCCCATCGACGGTATCTGTGTGCGTATTGGTGCCATGCGTTGCCACAGTCAGGCGCTGACTATTAAATTAAAGAAAGATGTGCCGCTGGATGAAATTCACCATATGCTGGCGCAGGCAAACGACTGGGTGAAGGTGATACCTAATGATCGTGATGTCACAATGAAAGAGCTGACCCCGGCAGCCGTTACTGGCACGTTGGCTGTGCCAGTGGGGCGTTTGCGCAAACTCTCCATGGGTAATGATTATTTGTCTGCCTTTACGGTGGGTGATCAGTTGTTATGGGGTGCGGCAGAACCCTTGCGGCGTATGTTGCGGTTGTTATTAGGAATATAAACAGTGGATAAAATATTGTGAACAAGGCTTTTAATATGGCCGTCGTGGGTGCCACCGGCCTAGTGGGTGAGGCTTTCGTGTCATTTTTGACAGAGCGTAAATTTCCTGTAGGCCACTTTTTTCCGTTGGCAAGTATGCGCACAGCCGGAAAAAAAGTAGGGCTGGGTGGAAAATATCACACAGTAAAAGATGTGGCAGATTTTGATTTTTCGCAGGTGGATGTTGCGGTGTTTTGCGCGAACGATGAAGTCTCAGCGGAATATGTGCCGCGTGCCACTGCGGCGGGCTGCATGGTTATTGATACCTCTGCACACTTTGTGGACAACGATGATGTGCCGTTAGTGATTCCGGAAGTGAATCCGCAGGCGATTGCCGATTATGTTCAATCCGGGAAATCGCGTAATATTATTGCCAGCCCTGACAGTGCGACGATACAAATGCTGGTGGCGCTCAAACCTGTTTATGATGCTGTTGGTATTGAGCGTATAAATGTGGTTAGTTATCAGGCGGTGACGGCATCGGGCAAGTCTGGCATGGATGAACTTGCCAGTCAGACAGTTGCCCTGTTGAATATGCAGGACGCTAAACATAAAATGTTTCCACAGCAGATTGCTTTTAATGTTTTACCGCAAGTCACAGTTGCTGAAGAAAATGGCTATTTGTCTTGCGAAATGAAAATAGTGCGGGCGACGCAAAAAATTCTTGCGGATGGCGATATTCTTATTAACCCGACTACGGTGCAGGCTCCCGTGTTTTTTGGTCACTCCCAGGCGGTGCATGTGGAGACGGGTGCGAAGCTGGGTGCGGATGAAGCACGGGATTTGTTGCGACAGGCTCCAGGGGTGGAGCTGCTGGATGATGGTGAACCCGGCAATTCGCCTACAGCGGTCACACATGCAACGGGTGAAGATGCTGTATTTGTGGGCCGTATTCGCGAGGATATTTCTCACCCTTGTGGTTTAAGTTTATGGGTAGTTGCCGATAATGTGCGCAAAGGTGCGGCATTAAATTGTGTGCAAATCCTTGAGCTGTTGGTAAAAAAGGGCTTGTAAGCTATAGTTGCTTCTGATTCTTTGCTCTAATTGCCTAATATTTCTAAACAATTCCTCCAGGTTGCCGATGCTGTAGTGGGTTTCCTGACAGACGGGAATCAGCAGGCAGGCTGAATAACTAAAAACAGGAGTAACTATGAGTAAGCTATCGGCACCGGATAAGCGATTGATACCGGCAAAACGATTGGCACTGGTCATGGCCATTTTGGCAATGTTGATTCCTGCGCTGGGACATGCGCTGGGTTTGGGCAATATTGTGATGAAGTCGGCACTCAATCAACCTCTGGATGCGCAGATAGAGCTGCTTTCGGTAAAGAAAGGCGACCTGAATAATCTGACGGTCAAACTGGGTTCAGCAGAGGATTTTCAGCGTGTTGGTGCTGACCGGGCTTTCTTTCTTACCAAAATTAATTTCGAAGTGGTTCGCCGCAAAAATGGTACAGCCTATGTTCAGCTGACGACCGCCCAGACCGTTACCGAACCTTTCCTGGATTTTGTGGTCGAGGCCCGCTGGCCGCGTGGCCGCATCTTGCGTGAATTTACGGTGCTGGTGGATCCTCCCGTGTTATCCGATGAGGCGCCTGCGCCTGTGCAGCGGGCGGCCGTTACGACACAACAAGCACCTGCGCGCAGTGCGTCTGCTCCGGCCACACGCCCTGCACCGATTCCTTCCCGTGCAGCAATGGCTCCTGTTTCCCGTCAGCCCGGTGAGTTGACCTATGGCCCGGTGCAATATAACGATACTCTTTACGAAATTGCCAACCGGATGCGCCCCAGTGGTATTTCAGTTGATCAGATGATGCTGGCGTTGGTACTGAACAATCCTAATGCCTTTTACGGCGACAATGTGAATCAACTCAAAGCGGGTTATGTGCTGCGTATTGATGATGTTAATGCGCTGTCGGCGTTTTCAGTTGCTGAAGCGAATGCAGAAATTAATCGTCAACACAGTGAGTGGCGGGCGCGCAAGAGCGGCAAACTGGTACGTCAGGCTGATGCATCGACGGGTGGTCAAGTTGCTCGCGGTGAAGGCACGGGTGCCGGTAGCGCTGTAGATCAGGCCAGTCTCAAACTGGTTGCTCCTGGTTCCAAAGGTGCTGGCAGCGGTGCAGGCGATGAGAATGTAGATCGGTTGCGTGAAGATTTGTTGCTGGCCGCCGAGGCGTTGGATGCGAATCGTCAGGAAACCGATGAACTGAAGGTGCGTCTGGCAGAAATGGAAGAGCAGTTAGAGTCCATGCAGCGACTCATCATGCTCAAAGATGACGAAATGCAGGCACTACAGGCGCAAGCAGGTATCGAGCCTGAGCCGGTCGAAGCAGAAATGCCGATGGAGGCTGCACCTGAAGAAGGTGTCGAGGCCGAAGTCCCTGCGGATGTACTGGCTGAGGAAGAAATTGTTATTGAGCCTGAGCCTGCTCCCGTAGAAGAGCCGGGTCTGCTGGATGATCCCGTCGTGTTGTACGGAGGGCTTGGTGTTCTGTTGCTCTTGATTATTGCTGTCGTGATTCAGCGTCGCCGCAAAATGCAGGATGGCTTTGAAGAAAGCATTCTGAATGTGGGGGGGGGCGATAGCGCGGGTGCAACGGCAGAATCCATGAATGGTGGCGAAAGCTCTATGGTCAGTGATTTTGCCATGAGTGAAATGAGTGGTATGAGTGGTATCGAAAGCGATGCGGCTGATGTTGATCCTATTTCTGAAGCTGATGTCTATCTGGCTTACGGTCGCCATCAGCAGGCTGAAGATATTCTCAGGGAGGCATTGGAAAAAGAGCCGGATCGTCATGAGATCAAACTGAAAATGCTGGAGGTGTTTTTTGCGTCCAAGAATCGTGAATCTTTCGAACAGCAGGCGCAGGAATTACACGATGCGCTGGGTGATGAGTCTGACCCTCTGTGGGCCAGGGCTGTCACCATGGGTACGCAGTTGTGTCCGGGCAGCGATTTGTTTGGTGGTGATTCAGCTGAGGCATTGAAGGAAGGCCTGGAAGACGGTGCTGATACGGGTGACGACGATTTGCTGGACTTCGATTTTGATATCGATGCCGATAATCTTGACGCTGATGCAGCCACAGGCGATGCAAAAAGCGATGAAATGTTTGCCGAGCTGGAAGCGGCTACCGGTGATGATACTGTCGTAAAAAAAGCTCCCGCTGCGGTTGATGACGACAACAGTCTCGATTTCGATATGGACGTGGACATGGGCTCTGATGTCAGTGCCGAAACAAAAAAAGATGCGCCAGCGAAAGATAGTGATGACAACAGTCTGGATTTTGATGTTTCGTCCCTGGACTTTAATCTGGATACTGATTCTGCCGTTGATAGTGAGACAGTTGCGGCATCAACGGATGGTGATAGCAGTCTGGACTTTGATCTTGGTGACATCGATGAGGTTGTTATTACAGAAGCCCCGATCAGCGACACAAAAATAACGGATGATGGAACGGAAGATTTGGGTGAGCTGGGTGACGAACTGGGCGATGATGCTTTCGGTGAAGTTGACGAAATTGGCACCAAACTGGATCTGGCCAAGGCCTATGTCGACATGGGTGATGCCGATGGTGCGCGCAGCATCCTTGAAGAAGTCATGGAAGAAGGCGATGCTGCACAGAAGAAACAGGCTGAGGAGTTGCTGACGCAAATTGCCTGAATTTGAATAGGGCAAATAGTCGGTAATATAAAAAGGCGCAGACCCGCAAGGTCTGCGCCTTTTTTGTACGATGCGAGTCATTGCGGAATTGAGGTTTAACCTAAATTCCGCAGTTGACCGCTTATGAGGGTGTACTTACACATTGTTCAATATTCTGTTTTTGAGTTTCTGGCGGGTTCACTGGTTGAGTGAGTTGCTACGACCGGTATAGCACGTTACCTTTTACGTCTGGCCGCGTTGCGAATTGTCACAATAGCGAGCTATTACTCCTCCATCGCGCCTTGCCAGCCACAAAATTCAACGTACTCTACCGGCCATTCAGTGACGGATTTTAGGTTAGAATGTGCGCCCATGCATGCTGTCATCAAAATCGTCTGTTTTTTGGTCTTTGGTACCGCGATGGTGATGGGTACCAAACCATTGCTGCTGGCAGGCTTTATTCTGGTGGCACTGTTATACCTGTTCGAGCTTGTCCGGGGCATGCCCACACAATTACGCAATGCGCTGAAAATGCTCAAACGCCTGCGCTGGTTGTTTCTGTCGATTCTTGTGGTGTATCTGTTTTTTACGCCGGGAATATTATTGTTACCTGATGTGCTCTGGGGGCCGACACAAGAAGGCCTGACACAGGGGTTGTTGCGTATTGCCGTGCTGGTGCTGATTGTCGCAGCGGTGAATATATTGATCGGCAGTACCGGGCAGGCTGAATTTTTATCCGCAGTAAGCTGGTGTCTGCAACCGTTGTCGTGGTTAGGCTTGTCCCATGAGCGTCTGGCTGTGCGCATCTCGTTGACACTGGCTGCGGTAGGTGTGTTGCGCACAGCCTGCCAGCATGAGACGCGCGATGAAATTTCCGACGTTGTTGCAAAACCTGCTGAATCCTCTGCATCTGAACCAAAGCTGATGGCCATTGCCAAAACGGCTCACCAGCTTTTTGCCAAGGTGATCGACGATGCAGAGCAAGCGTCCCTGCAAAGCATTACCCTGCCCGAACAATCGCGTCCTCCTCTAGTGCAGTGGGCCATTCCCGTGTTGCTGGTAATATTGTTACTGGCGGTGAAAATTATCACGATGGACGTGGGATAAAGTGATGCGTATTGCGATGGGTATTGAATACGATGGTAGTCATTTTTGTGGCTGGCAGGCCCAAAAACAGGATGTACCGACGGTGCAGGGAATGCTGGAGGCAGGTTTGTCTCAAGTCGCCAATACGGAAATAAAGGTGATTTGTGCTGGCCGTACCGATGCTGGCGTGCATGCTTGCGGACAGGTGATTCATTTTGAAACCAGCGCAGAGCGCAGTGAACGTTCCTGGGTGCATGGTACCAATGCCAATATTGACAAGACGATTTCTGTGCAGTGGGCCAAGCCGGTGGCCGGGGATTTTCATGCACGTTTTGGCGCAGTGCGTCGGCGCTATCGTTATGTGATTGCCAGTCGTGCGGTGCGCCCCACCTTCGCTGCCAGGCGGGTGGCGTGGGACCATCGGGAACTGGATGAGCAGCGCATGCAACAAGCCGCACAATATCTGCTCGGCGAACATGATTTTAATGCCTACCGCGCAGTTGCCTGCCAGGCACACAGTTCGGTGCGCACCCTGTATCAGTTGGACGTGCAACGCCAGGAAGACCTGATCATTATTGATCTCGAAGCCAATGCTTTCTTGCAGCATATGGTACGCAATATTGCCGGTGTGTTGATGGCCATTGGGGCAGGCGAACAGGCTATAAACTGGAGCCGGGAAGTGCTGGACACCCGTGACCGTACTCAGGGTGGTGTGACCGCACCGCCCTATGGGCTTTATTTCATGAGCGTGGAATATCCGCCGGAGTTTGGCATCCCGCAGGTTCCGCCGACCCGGCTGGTCTGGTAACCTGCGCGGTTCTTTTATCACTTTCAGCCTTCACAGCTTATGACCACGCGGATCAAAATATGCGGCATCACTCGTCCGGAAGACGCGCAGCAAGCCGCAGCGCTGGGTGTGGATGCCATTGGTCTGGTGTTTTACGACCCCAGCCCGCGCAATGTGGATATTGCACAGGCCTGTGCTGTGGTGAACAGTCTGCCGCCCTTTGTCACTTCGGCGGGCCTGTTTGTCAATGCAATGGACAGCGAGATTCGGGGTGTACTGAATCAGGTCAATCTGGATTTGTTACAGTTTCATGGTGAGGAATCACCCGAATTTTGCGCCCGCTTCAATCGGCCATACATCAAGGCAATCCGTATGCGTGATGATGTGGATTTGCAGGTTGAGGCTGATAAATATGCGCAAGCTCAGGGGTTGTTGCTGGATGCCTATCACCCGGCTTTGCCAGGTGGTACGGGAGAATCTTTTGAATGGACGCGGGTGCCGGGTGATTTGCCGATGCCAGTGATACTTGCCGGAGGGTTGAGCGCTGACAATGTGGGCGAAGCCATTCGTATAGTGCAGCCCTATGCTGTGGACGTGAGCGGTGGTGTTGAGGCAGAGAAAGGCGTTAAGGATTGGGGTAAAATGGCGGATTTTGTCGCCGGGGTGCGTGCAGCGAAGTAGGTACTGCTATATGTGTTTTATTGGCGAGCCAAATAATAGCGCTCATTCTGAATGAGCCGGGTTACTAGTACAGAGGTTGTTAACGTGTCACAGATCGAAAATACAAACGAACCACTCATCGGCCAGGTGCCAGACAATCGTGGCCACTTCGGTGTTTATGGTGGTAAATTCGTCGCTGAAACCTTGATGGTGCCGTTGCAGGAATTGCAGGATGCTTACGACAAGTATCTCGATGATCCCGATTTCATTGCCGAGCTGGATGCCGATTTACAGAATTATGTCGGTCGCCCCTCACCACTGTATCTGGCTGAAGGCTGGACCCGTCACCTCGGTGGCGCGCAGATTTATCTCAAACGTGAAGACCTCAATCACACTGGCGCGCACAAAGTGAATAACACCATTGGTCAGGCTTTGCTGGCCAAACGCCTGGGTAAAACACGTATTATTGCCGAGACGGGTGCAGGTCAACATGGTGTTGCCACAGCCACCGTTGCCGCACGGCTGGGGCTGAAATGTGTGATTTATATGGGGGCGGTGGATATCGCCCGTCAGGCCATCAACGTTTATCGCATGAAACTGTTGGGCGCAGAAGTGGTGTCAGTGGAATCCGGCTCGAAAACACTTAAGGACGCGCTCAACGAAGCCATGCGGGACTGGGTGACCAATGTCGATGACACCTTTTACATCATTGGCACTGTCGCCGGGCCTCACCCGTACCCTGCCATGGTGCGTGATTTTCAGGCCATTATTGGTCGTGAGGCACGACAGCAAATTCAACAACAGGCCGGGCGACTGCCGGATGCATTGATTGCCTGTGTAGGTGGCGGCTCCAATGCCATCGGCCTGTTTTATCCGTTTCTGGATGACAGGAACGTTGCTATTTACGGTGTCGAAGCGGCAGGTGACGGGCTGGATTCTGGCCGTCATGCTGCCCCGTTGTGTGCCGGTCGCCCCGGTGTGTTGCACGGCAATCGCACCTACCTGATGGAAGACGACGATGGCCAGATCATCGAAACGCACTCCGTGTCCGCCGGGTTGGACTACCCCGGGGTCGGCCCCGAACATGCCTGGTTGAAAGATATTGGCCGCGCCAGATATGTGGCCATCAACGATGCAGAAGCTCTGCAAGCTTTTCACGACCTGACCCGTATCGAAGGCATTCTTCCCGCACTGGAATCCAGTCATGCGCTGGCTTATGCCACCAAACTGGCCCCGACTATGGAGAAGGATCAGATTATCATTGTCAATCTTTCCGGGCGAGGGGATAAAGATATTCATACTGTGGCGGCGCTGGAAGGAATTGAGGTTTGAATTTTTTGTCGCCGGGCTTGCAAAGAACACTTTCTTCTCCCCTGAGAGGAGAAGAAAGTGTCTGTGGGTAACGCGGGTTAATCCTGTTTCTGTCACACCGAATTTCATGGAAAAATAACATGAGCCGTATCAAAAACTGTTTCGACAAACTAAAAATCAGGAACCGCAAAGCACTCATCCCCTACGTTACGGCGGGTGACTCAGATCCCGCTGTTACCGTACCGCTGATGCATGCCATGGTCAATGCGGGTGCTGATATCATTGAGTTGGGTGTACCCTTTTCCGACCCCATGGCTGATGGCCCGGTGATCCAACGTGCTGCTGAACGGGCTTTGGAGCACCGCGTCAGCCTGCGCAACGTGCTGGCCATGGTGGCTGAATTCCGTCAACAGGACAGCCATACCCCGGTGGTGCTGATGGGTTACCTCAACCCGGTGGAAATGATGGGCCATACCGTATTTGCCGAAGCGGCCGCAGAGGCAGGTGTTGATGGCGTGCTCACCGTTGACCTGCCGCCCGAAGAGGCTGATACATTGGTGGCCGCACTTCACTCACAACAACTCGATCCCATTTTTCTGCTGGCTCCCACCTCAAACGACGAACGTATCAAACTCATCTGCGAGGCCGCCAGCGGTTATGTCTATTATGTCGCAGTGAAAGGTGTTACCGGAGCAGGTAATCTCGATGTATCGGCGGTGGCAGATAAGCTGGAACAGATTCGCAAACACACTGATTTGCCGGTGGGTGTTGGTTTTGGCATCAAAGACGCTGAATCAGCTGCCGCCGTCGCCGCCGTGGCGGATGCTGTGGTGGTGGGGAGTGCTCTGGTGCAAAAAGTGGAGCAGGCTGCGGGGCAACACGATAGAATCAATGCAGAAATTGCCGGGCTGCTGATGCAAATGCGAGCGGGGATGGATGCAAAATAGTGTTAGGAAGAGAAAGGACGAGCGCATATCAATAAATTCTAAATCAGTTTTATGAACTTATATGCCGTCGTTTTGGTGATATTTGCGTCATTTTGATGATTGGTCGGGAGCTGCTGCGATGCAGGAAGGAATAATGAGCCTGGAAACAAAACAAGATACACTCAAAAGAAGGAGTGTTTTGGCTGTCGTTGGGTTGTTTTCGTATTGAGCCAGCCCGGCTAAGTACAATTGTGGCAAGTTTGCTGCACACTGTGCCACGCAAGGTATTTGAATGTTGGAAAATGGACAGACCTTCTAAAGAATAACCCCGAAGACTTTGAATATTACGGAGACAGTTGGCCATGTCAAAGGTAGAGTATTTTATTGGTGGTGCGGGTGACAAAGGAGACTGGATCTCCCGGGCGGGTGGTGCTACTAACATAATGGAGGCTGTATCAATCAATAGGGCCAGGACTTCGATCAATATCGATTGCATATATCGAGGGCATGAGCAAGAACAAGAAATATTGTCAGACATAAAAAAGCAATGGCAATCCGGTAAGTATAAAAGTATTCGAGTTACCGGGCACAGTTGGGGAGGAAAAGCTGCGATGGATCTGGCTCAAGATTTGTTTAATTCTGGCGTTCCCGTTGATGAACTTATTACGCTTGACCCGGTTTCCCTGTTTCCCTTCGGAAAAATTCATGTTGCAAGATGGGTGAATGTTTATATAAAACAATCACTCATTGATAACACTGTTGGAAAAATTCCTATTGTAGGGAACTTGCTGAGCGGTATTGTTACCCTGCCGACCCTTATGACGAATAGTGGGAGAAGTGGTGGTTACATAGCGAACGTTGGTGGTCAACTTGGTGCTGAAAATGGTGCGCACAATATTGAAATTAATGCTCCACATGCTGACGCACAAACCATGTATGACAGGGCCAGAAAGGAAATGGTCAATGCGCCCGTGGGCTCTCGTGTGATTGGGACTAAATGAATGTGTTTTCGCCCCTCCTTTGGGAAGATGTCGATCCTTCTGATGGCTGGGACATTAAGTATATTATTGGCCTCATGTAAAGGAGAGTCTATTGAAATATCTCAACATAACCTTGATAGGTCTTTGGTCACACTCACTCAAAATGGAATAGTGATCAGTGAAAATGATTTTTTACGATTTAGCTTTACTACCCCAAAACCACTTATTGATATTGCTCCCGTCAAATCATTGTTTCAGGTCAGGGCAACGATTAACAAAGATGGTAAAATAATATTCGACGACAGTGCTTCGGGGGTTTTTTTAACGGCTGATGCAGAGTCGCATCACACGGACAGTCATGTGAGTTACTCCGCATATATTTTTCAATCATTCAGTGTGAGCTCAAATAATGTAATGAAGCAAGTTTCTTTAGTTGGGTTGGATTACGACACTTTGAGCCTGGTTGTAGTATACCCGGAAATGGGAGTGGGCATTAAACACAGCAGCCGCCGGATAATGTATTCCAGGAAGCAGGTTAATGATGTGATTTCCAAAAAACCAACAAAAGTAACACTTGTCGTACCATGATGCCTCTTTGGAAAATTAAATAACTCACACAATTACAATTGGCATCGTTCACTTTATCGCGATGGTGCTTGACGGTAAAAAATGATGGCATACTCGGTTCATTGTCTTGTTTCTCGCCGGAAGATTTACTGATTATTTTGAATAAAACAACTTAATATAAAGTGTAAAAAATACCATGAGCTGGCTAAAAAAATTAATCCCGTCAAGAATCAGCACCCAAAGCGGTCAGAAAAAGGCTGTGCCGGAAGGCATCTGGGCCAAATGCACAGCGTGCAGCGCAGTGCTGTATCGCGCAGAACTGGAACGTAACCTGGATGTTTGCCCCAAATGTGATCACCACATGCGTGTGGGCGCACGCCGCCGTCTGGAAATTTTTCTCGATGATGAACCCCGCGTGGAAATTGGCGCAGAGGTGACCCCGGTTGACGTGCTTAAATTCAAAGACGTTAAAAAATACAAAGACCGCCTGATCCAGGCGCAAAAAAACACAGGCGAGACGGATGCCCTGATCAGCATGATGGGTCAGGTGCAGGGCGTACCGCTGGTGGCAACAGCCTTTGAATTCAAATTTATGGGTGGCTCCATGGGCTCGGTGGTGGGTGAACGTTTTGTGCGTGCTGTAAACACCTCGCTGGAACATAACATTCCGCTGGTCTGTTTTTCAGCCAGTGGCGGCGCACGTATGCAGGAGGCGCTGTTTTCACTGATGCAAATGGCCAAAACCAGCGCGGCCCTGGCAAAGCTCAGCAAACAGGGTATTCCGTTTATTTCTGTGTTGACCGACCCTACCATGGGTGGTGTGTCAGCCAGTCTGGCCATGCTGGGTGATGTGCATATCGCAGAACCCAAAGCCCTGATCGGTTTTGCCGGCCCCAAAGTCATCGAGCAAACCGTGCGCCAAACCTTGCCGGAAGGTTTTCAGCGCAGTGAGTTTTTACAGGAAAAAGGTGCGGTGGATATGGTGATTGACCGACGTGATTTGCGTGACCGTGTGGCCAGTTTGTTGAGGATATTAACGGGGCAGCCTGCACTTGATCACAGCGGTGAACAGTCTGCAGTTAATGATCGACCCGGAGAAAAGCAAACCCAGAGCCTGTAGTTGAACAGGGCTCAAACGAAGACGATCCAAAGAGTACACCATGACCGCTTTAGTCAGCGTTATCCCCGACGAAATATATTACCATTGTGCAGAAAAATCACAGACCGTTGACGCACTGATCAGCTCGCTTTACACCAACCCATCAGCGTTAACAGTTGAGCATTTCAAGGTCATCAACATCCACCTAAAAGTTGGCCAGTTGATTATTGTCACACCCCGAACAGCCACAGTGCAGCTGCTTCGAAGTCGAACTGATGGATGCTGCCACCCTAATGGGTCTTTTGCTGGCAGAACTCTCGGAAACCGACCGGCAAATTATCGCAGACAACTATCAACTGCTCAGCAATATCGCCAGTGCAGGTGGTAATGGCTATGGCGCAACACTGGTGTATTTTGGCCATCATATGAACCGTATTAAACATATTTTGCAACAGATAGAAAACGTGTACGTACAAATCTACAATGCTACCGGAAAGTGTTGGGGAAGTAGGTAGTAGTGGAGCTGTCGCGGCATATGCTACGTGCAATTTTTTACATGCCTATGTATTTAACTCAGCCAGACCATAAGTTGGGCGGAAAAATGCCCGTTACAGTCGCTAAATGCTGATAAAAAGTGAATCGGCTGAGTCAAGTGCAGAGGCATGATTTATTATTGGGTCTTCCAACGGGAGGTGCCCGTTTGTTGTGGTGTGGCATTGTGGTGGGCATAATTGTCAGGCTAAGCTCTACCCGGGTAGCGTTAGGGTATTCATCGTTTTTTGTTTCGCTCTATTCAACACAGAGTAAAATCGTAGTTTGGTGGAACCGCTACGCTTGTTCCACCCTGCCCGAGGTGATGGTGGGAGCTGGGATACTTATAGTGGAGTAGGGTGGAACAAGCGCAGCGGTTCCACCATGATCTTGCATGTACTTTATTATTATCACTCCCAAACGACTGCTTAATCTCTTTGGGTTTAATTCCCCGCAGCTTGCTGCGATTATTGGCAGATGAGTGAATATATTCATAAAAGCCATAACGTAACTTTGAAGAAAAGGTTGTGCATTTGGATAAACACTTTCGTTGGCCATTTATTGCTGTTGTAGTGCGGGCAATGTTTGGCATTTTTATGTTTTTCGATATTTTTCAGGCAAGTTCGGCATAGAGGCAATGAGTTTAAAATGTTAAGCCAGAGTTTTTTCTCTTTTTATTTAATCGTGACGCTTATTGTTCTTACCGGGTTATTTTATCAGGACATCTTTTAGCCGCAGGGATGCATCTTTCGGGGCGAGCCAGATCACACAAAGAATTATCCTGGATTGCTGCTGCGAATGGCATTGGGTACACTTTTATTGCAATGCTGGTGTTCCCGGTATTCAATGGTGTGCTTGATAACAGTCCTGTTATGTTTCATTCGGTCAAATTGGTTGATACGGATTATTCTCGGAGCAGTAAGGGGCCCGATAGATATTATATTACTGTTGAGTCCTGGCGAAATTCCAATACGGAAAAACTGCAAGTGAGCCAGGCTGGTTATAATTTGTCAGCGACTCGAATTAATAAGAAGGTGACTGTATTGACAAAGGCTGGCGCATTTAATGTAGAGTGGTTGTATGGGTATCTTATTGATAAATGATGCGTACTCATCAATAGGCAAAGGTGGTAGAAATAATGCCATAATCTGGCTTTTAATGTACATTTAAACGATATGCCATAGATAATATGGATATATTTTCTTAAAACGATAACTTTTTAGCCCTGATTGGGCAATTTTTTGGTGCATCATGACCCGGTTAAATAATGACGAACAATCCCCTGCCAATGTGGATGTCCATAAAACTTCAGATTGTGATCCGTTGTTGAAACTCTGGAATTTACGCATTCTGATCCGGCTGAATGCATTCAGCCGGTTTTTTGATCGTTATGGCGGTCTGCATGACCCGGAAACAATGCATGTTTTGGGGCTGTCAGCATTTCTGCAAGACGAAAATGTTGATAAAAAAACCATATTTTCCAATTTGTCCACTACGTTAGAAGCGCTGGAAAATAATACGCTGACATCTCCTCATGATGTTTTTTCCACCAATATTGCTGTTCTTCAGAAATCGTTAAATTTGACCCAGTGTGAGATCGATATATTGCGATTTGTCATCATATCGGGTTCGTCTGCGGGATTTAATATGGTCGTTGAGACGCTCGGAGAAATGAGCAGTGAAAAAATCAGGCATACCTTGTCGATAATCCTGAATGTTCCCCGTAATGAAATTGAGAATGCCATGCGCAGCAATGGCACATTGATATCTTCGGGACTATTGCGCATTAATGCCAGTGGCCACTATATGCATTCATTGCAGCAGTGTTTTGATGTCCCGCACAGCATCAAATACGCCTTGACGCAGGAGCAGAATAATCCCGGGGCAATATTGCAATGCTTTTTTAAAATGGCGGACCAGCCGCATCTGTCAATTGAAGATTTCCCTCATTTGAAAACCGATATTGATTTGTTGACCTCCTATTTACAGTCCGCTGAGAAGAAACATGTTCAGGGGATTAACGTGTTGATATACGGCGAACCTGGCACAGGTAAAACTGAGCTGGTGAAAACCTTGAGTCGTTACTGCGGGTTTGAGTTATACGAAATCACCATGCAGGATATGGAAGGCAATCCTATTGATGGAAAAGATCGTTTTGCGGCTTACCAGCTGACTCAAAAAATGTTGGCGAGTAAAGAAAAGGCTGCCATTTTGTTTGATGAAATAGAAGATGCTTTTCCCGATGTGAACTTCAGCCCGTTTGGTCATGTGACGCGCCCTGATTTCAAAAAAGCCTGGGTGCATCAATTGTTGGAGGAGAACTCAATTCCTGCATTCTGGTTGTGCAACAGTGTGGTGCAGCTGGATGATTCAGTGTTACGTCGTTTTGATTTTGTCCTGAATTTACGCTCTCCCACACGCAACATCCGTCGGCGTATCCTCGACAAATATCTCGGTCACCTGGGCTTGAGTGATGCCTGGTTGGCACAAATGGCAGAACATGAGCATCTGGTACCGGCGCATGCTGAAAGTGCTGCCAAAATTGCTGATCACCTGAACAATGACAACACAAAGGCGCTGGAGAAGAACCTGGAAAGGATTATTGGTAACAAGCTGCAAGTCATGGGGTTGTCGCGTAAGCCTCGCACGGTTATCAGCCGTGAAACCCGCTATAGCCTTGAGTATTTAAACCCGGACCAGGATCTGGAAGCGTTGAGCAGAGGGTTGCAACAAAACCATCAGGCACGTATTTGTTTGTATGGCGCGCCGGGTACCGGAAAAACCGCTTTTGCACATTATGTTGCAGAACAGCTGGACAAGCCTCTGCTAAAAAAACAGGCTTCGGACATTCTCAGTAAATGGGTGGGTGAAGCAGAAAAAAATATCGCCACCATGTTTGATGAGGCTGAAGCCGATGACATGGTGTTGCTTGTTGATGAGGTGGATAGTTTTCTTCTGGATCGTGGCTCCTCTCAAAACTCGTGGGAAATCACTCAGGTCAATGAATTGCTGGTTCAGATGGAAAGCTTTAATGGTGTGTTTATTGCTTCTACGAATTTATTGAATCTTGTGGATGCGGCATCGCTGCGCCGTTTTGATCTGAAGATAAAATTTGACTATATGAAGCCCGAGCAAGCGTGGACATTATTCCTGCAAGTGCTGAAGGAGCATGGCTCTAATCTCAAGAGTGAAACGAAGCAATACAAAGCCGCTTTGGCGCGGCTTGATAACCTTACGCCTGGGGACTTTGCCACTGTTGTGCGTCAGTCCCGGAGTTTGAATAAAATAATTGACCCCCGTTATTTACTGAGTGCGCTGGAAAAAGAGTGCAAGGCTAAACCGGGGGCCGGGAAATCTATCGGATTCATGGGTTCGTAGCCCATATGGCATTCGTCAATGCGCTTTAACACCCTCAAAGACTGGCTGACCTGGCAGGAAACCCTGTATCCCGTAGAGATTGATCTGGGGCTGGAACGAGTCGGCGCTGTATTGGCACGGCTCAAGCTCACGCGCCCTGATTTTACCGTGATTACGGTTGCCGGCACCAACGGCAAGGGTTCCTGCGTGGCGATGCTGGAAGCCATTTTGCTTGCTGCTGGTCACCGTGTTGGCAGTTATACCTCGCCACATTTATTGCGTTACAACGAACGCATCAAGCTGGAGGGGCGGTCAGTGGATGATGCCATGTTGTGCGCGTCTTTCGAGCGCATTGATCAGGCGCGTGCAGATATTCGTTTAACCTGTTTTGAATTTGGTACTCTTGCCGCCATCGATATTTTGCATCATGCCGAAGTGGATGTGGCGATCCTCGAAGTCGGGCTGGGTGGGCGTTTGGATGCGGTGAATATAGTGGATGCCAATGTGGCACTGATCACCGCTATTGATGTGGATCATGTGGAGTGGCTGGGCAGTGACCGCGAAATGATTGCGCGTGAAAAAGCCGGTATATTGCGCAAGGGGCGGCCAGCAGTATGTGCTGACCCGACACCACCGGCATCGTTATTGTCGGTGGCAGAATCGTTGGAGGTACCGCTGTCACTGTTGGGACAGGACTTTTTTGTTGAGAGACCTGACGAACAGGGGGTTGATGGCCTCTGGAGCTGGTGCGATTCACAGCATCGTTTTGAAAACCTGCCTTTGCCCGCTTTGGCGGGTGATTTTCAGTTGAACAATGCGGCGGGTGTGCTGGCGGTGCTGGCTGCGGTGAATGCGGAATTTCCTGTGGATGTGGCAGCGATTGCCCAGGGGCTGCAGTCCGTATCGTTGCCGGGACGCTTTCAAGTCCTGCCCGGTGTGCCGCTGCACATTTTTGATGTGGCGCACAATGCACAAAGTGCGCGGGCACTGGCAGATAATCTGGTGCGTCAGGATTGCCAGGGCCGCACTTTTGCGGTGCTGGGCATGCTGGCGGACAAGGATATCGATACTGTGGTGGCACAATTGCGGTGGGTGGTGGATTACTGGTACCTCGCGCCTCTACCCGTGCCTCGTTCGGCCTCGGCCGAGCAGTTACGCGCCGCGCTGTTGGCTGGTCCAGCGGAAATCCCGGTCGGCAATGTCTCAATAGACATTTTTGTTGATGTTGCGGAAGCCTATCAGGCTGCATTGGCCGCCAGCACAGCAAAAGACTGTATTGTGGTGACGGGATCTTTTTATACAGTGGCGGCGGTGCTGGACGAGGCAGTATAATCACGCTTCAGTGTGAACCAGGCGCTCAATTCACATTTCATTGAGCACAGAGGCATTTTGTGAATATTCAACTCAAACAGCGATTGGTAGGCGCAGTGGTGCTGGTGGCGCTGGCGGTGATTTTTATCCCTATGCTATTGTCAGGTGAAGGCAATCTCGGTGGCAGTATCGACGGTAGTAATATTCCTGCTGAACCGGATTTCCGTTTCCCGCCTGTACCTGCTGCACCCAAGGCACCGCCAGTAGCGGCTGCACCCGTGGTACCTTTGGGTGATGAAGAAGATGAATCTCCCGCCGTGTCTGGCAAATCTGTCCCGGAGAAAAAGGTCGCGGATCAATCTCCCGCAAAGCCTCCGGCAAAAGTTGGCGCGAAAGCACCGGTAAAGCCAATTTCGCCGCCCGTTACAAAGGCCGCTCCTGCTAAGGTTGAACCGGCTAAATCCAGGAAGCTCAGTGGTTGGGTGGTACAAGTGGGTAGTTTTTCTGCGCGTAACAATGCCCGGGCGTTGCGCGACAAGTTGCGCAAACAGGGGTACGCCAGTTTTGTGGAATCAATTAAGGGTGCGTCTGGCCGCGTGTATCGAGTGCGTGTGGGACCGGAGCTCAGCAAGGCTGCGGCAGACAAACTGCGCCAGCGTCTGGTTAAAGAGGCGGGTTTGAAAGGGCTGGTACAGGCTTACCCCTGAGGAGTTTGATGCGATTATGATTTGGGTCGATATAGTTATTCCTGGTGTCATTGCTATTTCTGCGTTGCTCAGCCTGATGCGGGGTTTTGTGCGAGAGGCGTTATCATTGTTGGGCTGGTTGGCCGCCTTTTTCATTGCGTTGATTTTTTTCAGAAATTTTGCTGATTTATTGTTGACCGGCATTTCTGTTCCCTCTGTGCGCCTGGTGGTGTCATTTACCATCTTGTTTGTAGTGACACTGGTGATTGCTGCACTGGTGAATCATCTTGCCAGCTCACTGGTGACAAAGACGGGGTTGACCAGCACGGATCGTATGATCGGCATGTTTTTTGGTATTGCGCGCGGTGTGGTGGTGGTGGCCGTCCTGGTGTTTTTGGCGGGTATGACAGAAATATCTCAGGATCCCTGGTGGCAGGAGTCGGTACTGATTGATGTGTTTCACAAATTGGCGTTGTGGTTATGGCACACCATAGCACCGGAATTAATGAATGGTGCTATCTCTGATCAACCCTGGCGTACAGGATAGCGATCAAGTAAATAATGAAGGCTTTGATGAGGTATTTTGCATGTGCGGCATAATCGGCATCGTTGGAACGGAAAACGTTAACCAGAATTTATATGATGGATTAACCGTTTTACAGCATCGGGGACAGGATGCAGCGGGCATTGTTACCTGTGACAAACGGCGCTTGTATCTGCGCAAGGATAATGGCCTGGTGCGCGATGTATTCCGTACAAGGCATATGCGAGGCCTACAGGGCAACATGGGGATTGGCCATGTGCGTTATCCTACGGCGGGTTGTTTTTCCTCAGCTGAGGCACAACCGTTTTATGTCAATTCACCGTTTGGTATTTCGTTGGCGCATAACGGTAATCTTACCAATGCTGCCGAGCTGAAGCGTGATTTGTTCCGTGCTGATCGCAGGCACATTAACACCGATTCTGATTCCGAAGTGCTGCTCAACGTGTTTGCGCATGAGCTGCAACACGAGGGCAAGCTAACCCTGGATGCCAATGATATTTTTGAAGCGGTGGCCGCTGTACATCGCCGCTGCAAAGGCGCGTATGCTGTGGTGGCAATGATTACGGGGTACGGTATTGTGGGTTTTCGCGATCCGCACGGGATTCGCCCCGTGGTGTTCGGCAAACGCGAAACACCGCGTGGTGATGAGTACGTGATTGCCTCGGAAAGTGTGGCAGTGGATTCGCTGGGTTTTGATCTGATGCGCGATATTGCCCCGGGTGAAGCGGTGTTTATTGATGTGAATGGCGGGTTCAGCACGCAGCAGTGCGCGAAAAAACCAGAAGCCAGCCCCTGTATTTTTGAGCATGTGTATTTTGCACGGCCTGATTCCATCATTGATGGTATCTCTGTTTACAAGGCACGTTTGCGCATGGGCGAGGCATTGGCGAAGAAAATCTTACGGGTCTATCCACAACACGACATCGATGTGGTTATTCCGATTCCCGACACCAGTCGCACCTCCGCGTTGCAGCTGTCTTATCAGCTGGGCACGGTGTATCGCGAAGGATTTATTAAAAACCGCTACATTGGCCGCACGTTTATTATGCCGGGGCAAAAACAACGCAAAAAATCTGTGCGCCAAAAGCTCAATGCCATCGATCTGGAATTTAAGGGTAAAAATGTGCTGCTGGTGGATGATTCCATTGTGCGTGGTACCACCTCAAAACAGATTATTCAAATGGCCCGGGAAGCCGGAGCCAATAAAGTGTATTTCGCCTCGGCAGCACCGCCAGTACGTTTTCCCAATGTGTATGGCATCGATATGCCATCGGTAAAGGAGCTGGTAGGGCATGGCAGAGATGACAAACAGATTGCCGAAGCGATTGGTGCAGACTGGCTGGTCTATCAGGATCTGGATGACCTGGTCGAAGCCACCCGCCATGGCAATATGGAGATAGAGCATTTTGATACCTCTGTGTTTGATGGCGAATATGTCACGGGCGATGTGACTCAGGACTACCTGGACTTTATCGAAGGCAAGCGTAGCGATGGTGCGCGCGAAAACACAGATGATGACGATAATGCAGTGATTGAGTTACACAATACGGCTTAATTCGCATTTAAAAATGGAAGGAAGAGCAAAGAGAAAAACTTGACGGAGTTGGCTGGTTTTACTAGTCTGCAATCTAACGCGCCGATTTGAGATCAGCTTGCGGGCGCGAAATAAATACGGCTAAAGCGAGGTGATGTTGCAATAACCTGCTTTGGCGTTGGCTGAGCGGGTTTTTTTGTGTCCAAAAATTGGTAGCAAATGCCCGGTTGGAAAATATGAAAGAAAATGCGAGGCAAACAATGTCACACAATAATGAAGAACAATATGGATTCGATACACTGGCGGTACGGGCTGGGCATGAACGCACTAACGAAGGCGAGCAGGGTGAAGCTATTTTTACTACTTCCAGTTATGTATACAACAGCGCAGCTCAGGCCGCAGCACGATTTTCGGGTGATGAGCCGGGCAATATCTATTCGCGTTTTACCAACCCTACTGTGCGCACCTTTGAAAAGCGCCTGGCGGCATTGGAAGGTGGAGAACGTTGTGTTGCCACAGCATCCGGCATGGGGGCGATTCTGACAACCTGTTTGGGCCTGCTGAAAGCGGGAGACCATATTGTTTCATCTCGCGCTATTTTTGGCTCCACAGTGGTGTTGTTTAATAACATTCTGACACGGTTTGGTGTGGAAACCTCCTATGTGCCATTAACCGAGTTATCGGCATGGGAAGCGGCCATACGTCCCGAAACCAAATTCCTGTTTTTGGAAACCCCGTCAAACCCGCTCACAGAAATTGCAGATATTCAGGCGCTGGCAGACCTGGCCCATGCCCATAACTGCCAATTAGTGGTGGACAATTGTTTTTGTACGCCCGCGTTACAAAAGCCATTGACGCTGGGTGCAGATATTATTATCCATTCGGCCACCAAATATCTGGATGGTCAGGGGCGTTGTATTGGTGGAGCTATTGTTGGCACTGAAGAATGTGTCGGTGGGGATATCGCCGGTGTGGTGCGTACGGGGGGTACCTGCATGAGTCCGTTTAATGCCTGGGTATTTTTAAAAGGATTGGAAACATTACGTATTCGCATGGACGCACACAGCCGTAATGCACAAATATTGGCAGAATGGCTGGCACAACAATCCGCCGTCGCCCGGGTGAATTACCCTGGTTTATCATCACATCCTCAGCATGAACTGGCTGCACGACAGCAAAATGATTTTGGCGGTGTATTATCTTTTGAAGTGAAAGGGGGTCAAAAAGCAGCATGGCGGGTTATTGACAACACCCGTTTGATATCGATTACTGCAAACCTGGGTGATACCAAAAGCACAATTACCCATCCGGCCACCACAACACATGGTCGTGTCGATGCTGAACGGCGTGCTGAAGCGGGTATTGGTGATGGTTTGGTGCGTGTTGCGGTAGGACTGGAAGAAATTACGGATATTCAGGCTGATCTGGAACGCGGTCTGAGTTGACCTTTAGTGAGTAGCGATGCGTGACTCGGTTGCGTGTGCCATATCGATATTGCCAATTTCTTTATACAGTATGGCAAGTTCAGTCAAAACGATATCCAATACGGACTGTGTTTTATTTTCGCCAGCATCGAGTATTTCGGCAGCTTTTTCATAAAGAGGCAAGGCTTGTGCGAAAAGAGCCGTCTTTCGTTGTGCCGTGTTCACTGGAATGGAAGCGTTAGTAGCCGATATTGTACCGGCCTCGAAAGGTGTGTGATTCTGCTCTTCAATACGAGCCTGGATGTGATAAATATTGGCCAGGGTATACATCAATAATGCGAGTTGCGGGTCTGATGAACCCAGTACATGTTGTGCAATATCCAAAGCTTCTTCGTAGGCATGGCTGGCCGGGTTGTACTCACCTTGTTCGAGATAGTTTAGGCCCAGATTAATGAGCGTCTGTGCAACTTCTTCATGCTGGTGACCAAAAATAGTTTTTTTAAGAACAAGCATGCGTTGCAGAATGCCCGTGGCTTTTTTATATTTTCCCTGTTTATTATAAACACTGCTCAGATTGCTAAGCGCGTTACTGATATAAGGGTACGTGTCCCTCATGCTGCCTGACCATAAGCGGATTGCTCGTTGGTAAAAAATCTCTGCTTGTTCATATTGGTGCTGGCTTTCATAAAGTACAGCCAGGTTATAAATTGATTGTGCAATGGCATGATTATCTGTACTAAAGGTATTTTTACGCACTTTTAACGCTTGCCGGTGATATTTTTCGGAGAGTTTGTAGTGTTTTGATTCGAAATAAACATTGCCAAGATTTGTCATGATGACGGCAAGGTCAGGGTGGTTGGGAGAGAGATTTTTTTCAAGCATAAGCAATGCTTTCAATAAGAGGTTTTCTGCTTGATCCAGGTCTCCTAATGTTTGTTTGATGATGCCGAGCTTTAATAATGCATCAGCAGTATTAACATTATTCGGAGAGAAGTTTTTATCGGCGATATCATAGGCACGCTGTGCAACAAAATGCGCATTATTATAATTGCCGTTCTCATAATATGTGATGAAATGATTGGTTAGGTCAGTCCAGATAATTTCAGCCAATTCTGTTGTTTCATGGAAAGAGAGAATGCTTTTTTGTTGTTCTATCGTTGGCGTGATTGTCAGGCTGGCAGAAGAAAAGACAATGCCAGGTGACAGAAAAAATAAACTACAATAAAATATACACGGTTTAATCCGTAGATAAGTGGAAATCAGATATGTATACTTTCCCCAATAGTTATACATTTTTACTCGCCTTTATATCCTGGGTATAACGTGTTTTATATGGTTGATTTATCGAGTGTATACGACGCTGTAAAAATGCAGCACTTGTCACTACATATCGACCAGCGCAAGAAGTGCTTTAAGCTTTTGTGATTGAATACAGGGTGGAAATGGCTGGATATTGCAGGAGTGAAGGAGGGTGGTATGGCTAGCTATATACGCTCACACTTGATGTGAAAAATTATTTTCTCTGTATATCAACAGGATAGGGTGTTTATTTAACAGGCGGCAATAATCAGTCAGAGAATATTGGTTTTTTCTTAGTGTATTTTTTGCTGGTTACCGTAGGTTTTTTGAAGTTTGGCAAGGCTGGCTTCTGTACGTAACACGAGGGCATGGGCATTTTGTTGCTTGGCAATAATTAATGACTCGTTCAAGTATTGTTCCGCAAGACTGTAGGCACCTGTATCATTTTCGATGGCAAAATTTCCCTTGATGCGCAGCAGTTCTGCGGTAAAAAACCTCTCACCGGTAAAGGTGGTTTCCCGTAATGCCGACTCAATGGTTTGTCGGGCTTTGTCGGTTTCTCCCGCATTATGCAAAAGTTCCGCCAGGATGGCTTGAAAATAAGAACGGGCGAGTCGGTTGCCGGATTTTTCATAATCATGCAGTGCCTGCTGGAAGCGTTTACAAATGATTTCTGCTGGTTGTTTTGTCGATTCAGACCATGCTTTTAACATATGACCAGTGGCTGCCCAAAACGAAAACCCATAAGTCTCGCTCAGTGTGATTTGCGCATCCGCATAACGGTAAGTGGATTTGTGGTCACCGCAGAGTTGGGATAGTGTCCCCATAAAATGTAAAGCGTAAGCCTGGCTGAAGGGATGTGCAAGGCGTTTGGCCAGACTCAATGCAGCCTGACCGCGTGCCAATGCCTGATCGGTTTTTCCAAGCAACCATAAAACACATGCGGCATTGGCAAGGGAGGCTACCTGTGCATCTTGACTGTAGGCAACCAGCATTACTTGTGGGCGGGTTTTCCCGGCTTGAGGCTCAATGTGAAATTCAAGGTTTTGTAGCGCTTCAGAAAAATTTCCTTTCCAAAACAATGTAGTGCCAAGCGCACGTTTTGCTTCCAGTAAAAACTCCGGAATGTTGGTTTGTGTTGCATATTGTTGTATTTCATTTGCAAGTTTGTACGCTTTTTCCAGCTCTGCGCGGACAATGTAAAATTCCCACAGACCACATAACACAGGGAACACGGTATTGATATCCGTTATGTTGCGGCACAGGCTATAGGCTCGGGCATAAGCTTTTTCCGCCTCGGGTGCGGCATAACCTTTGCTCATCATGGTCGCCAGCCCCAGTGTGGTTTGTAACGCAAGCTCATGCATGCCCAGTCGGGGTGACTCAGGCATTTTTTTAATCAAGGCAAGGCCGTTGTTAAGGTGTTCAATGGCTTCAATGTTAGCTGAATGTTGAATGGCATAACTTCCTGCGGACAACCAGTAATGCAAAGCATCTTCGTTGTTGCCGGCTTCGGTACAATGATGGGCAATAATTTCCGGGTTATCGGTAACAAGCTGTGGGAATTTTTCTTTGATAAGTGTAGAAATGCGCTGGTGGTATTTTCGGCGTGTGCTTATCAATAATGATTGATAAGCGGCTTCTCTCACCAGAGCATGCTGAAAACGATAATGTGCTTTCGGCGGTTTTCCGCTCTGGATAAATAATTCAGCATCAATGAGTCGGCTCATGCTGGATTGCAAGTTGATCTCACTTTGCAGAGCGGCGGCATATAATAATTCGTAAGTAAATTCACGTCCCAATGTGGCGCTTAGTTGTGCCAGTTCTTTATCATCACCCAGATTATCCAGGCGTGACATGAGTGAATCCTGTAGTGTGCTGGGAATTTCCAATTGGGACATATTGTGGTTGAGTTCAAAATGCTCTTCTTTTTCTACTAACAATGAAGACCGAAGCACGGCATTGGTGAGTTCTGCGACAAAAAGAGGAATGCCATCTGTTTTATTAATAATTTCAACGAATACTTCTGTGGGCAAGGTTTTCCCCTGACACAGTTGCCTGATCATACTGCCGGATTGTTTTTGAGTGAGGTGGTTGAGTGTAATATTTGTTACGCGGGCACAGTTTTTCCACGGAGGAGAGAAGTCGCTGCGGAAGGTAAAAAGGGCAAAAATATTGGTTAGCCTGGGCTGCTCGATAAGTAGTGATAGTAATTCTATACTGGAAGGATCTATCCATTGTAAATCTTCTACGACGAATAAAACAAAGCGTTGTTGCGAGACAGCTTGCAACATCTTGATAAGAATATCGAAAGTATGTTGCTTTTTTTGTTGTGGGGTGGAGTTTGTTTCAGTGGTGTTGGCAGTTGTTTTTTCGGCTAATGGAATGGATAACAGCTCGGCCAGAACAGGAGTGACTATTTTGGTTTCCATGCCCAGGGAGGCAATGGTTTTTTCGATACGTGAGATCTGTTTTTTCGGGCTATCGCTTTCAGTCAGGCCGATAATGCGACGTACCATATCCATAACAGGATAAAGGAAACTGTTTTTGTAGTAAAAGTCACCATAACAATCCAGAAAAAGACACGGTTCTTTTTCGACTTTTTTGCAAATCATCCGCACCATGCAGGTTTTTCCCAGCCCAGGTTCACTGCCGAGTAAAACAACGTGTCCGATACCTTTACGTGCCTGATCGAGTCTTTCTGTCAACAAGCTGGTTATCTGGTCTCGTCCGACCAGCATGCTGCGGGAAGGATGTTCCGTTTCCGTGAATCGGTTTTTATTGCCGTGAGCCTGCTGTACCTGAAACAATGTAAAAGATTGTGAAAACCCTTTTAGTGTATGGGTTCCCAGTGTTTGACATTCAAAGCGTCGATTCAATAGCTGGTATGTGCAGCCACTGATGACCACAGTATTTTCACTGGCAAAGCCTTGAACCCGTGCGGCAATATTAGGTGTTTCGCCTAGAGCCATCGAACGTTTATCGCCTCCGCCAATTTCACCGACCACCACCAGGCCAGTATGAATACCCACTCGCACTGCAAGCTGAACATTATCGCTTTGTTGTATAGGGTAAATATGCTTCGGGATACGTTTAATGATTTCCAATGCGGCAAAGGTCGCACGTTGTGCGTCATCTTCATGTGCCTGGGGATAACCAAAATAAACCAGTATGCCATCGCCAAGGTATTGTGCGACATAACCATCATAGCTGCTGACAATTTTATTGCAGGTATCACGGTAGTCGCGCATGATGTCACGTAATTCTTCCGGATCAATGCGTTCGGAAAGCGCAGAGGAACCGACGATGTCACAAAACAGTACAGTGAGTTGGCGGCGTTCCGCGCTTTGTTGTTTAGGTGTAGGGAGTGATGTCGTGGAATGGTTTCCCGTGTTTTGTGTTTTGCTCAAACGGGTGGCGCACTGTCCACAGAACTCAAAATCAAATGGATTGCTAAAGTTGCAGCTGGGGCAAGTGATCTTCAGCGGTGTAGCACATTGGCCACAAAATCGCATATTTTCCGGGTTTTTGAAGCCACATTTTTCGCAGAGCATGACAAGAACCATCCTTGTTGATTTTTTTGTTTATGCAATTAGAGAGGATACTCATCCTCCCTATGTTCAGCAAGGTAAACGATAAAAATGAAGCAGGACAAAATATGAATTTACCCCGTCAGCATCTTTTACACGTTTATCACGCTGCATTAGCGGTTGTGCGGGGGGAGATTTGTACGCGAGAGGTGTTGGCGGGCTATGATCCGGGCAGGCCGGTTGTCGTGATCGCCATTGGTAAAGCAGCGTCAAGTATGATGATGGGTGCAATAACGGCGCTGGGAGATATGTTTGATGAGGGATTGTTGATTACCAAGGAAGGGTATTGTGACAAAAAACTGCAAGGTATGAAAAATATTCAATGTCTGGAGTCAGCGCATCCTGTGCCGGACCAACGCAGTTTGTACGCAGGCCGGATGCTGTTGGAGTTTATGGCGGTGCGGCCAGTAGAACAGGATTTTATATTTTTAATTTCCGGCGGTGCTTCTTCACTGGTAGAGGTATTGCCGGATAAGCTACATCTGGAGGACCTGCAAAAAGTAAACCATTGGTTACTGGGTAGTGGCTGGAGTATCACGGAGATGAATCGTGTGCGCAAATCACTGTCATGTATCAAGGGAGGACGTTTGGCGCAACGACTTACAGGGCATCATGTAAACTGTCTGATGATTTCTGATGTGCCGGATAATTCACCACAGGTGATTGGTTCGGGTTTTTTGAGTCCGGGTATTATTGATGAGTTACAATCTGAAGATATGCCGGAATGGATTAAAACGTTGCCCAAGGCACCGCCTGCGCCTTTATGGGATGACGTTTGTTTTAATACCATTGATGTTCGTATTGTTGCAAAACTTGAAGATGCTATGCAGGCTGCAAAGAAAATGGCGACGGCTTTAGGGTATGACGTTTATTTACATGAGGAACTCATAACGTGTGATGCACAACTTGCGGGACAGCAATTGGCTCGCGCGTTGTACGATGGCGAATTTGGGCTACATATCTGGGGTGGAGAAACCACCGTGCGTTTGCCGGATAACCCCGGGCAAGGTGGGCGCAATCAACAATTGGCATTGGCGGCAGCGGCAGAATTAACGGGTATGGAGGGCCATTATTTTTTGGCCGCAGGCACAGACGGCAGTGATGGGCCGACACAGACTGCCGGTGCTTTGGTGGATGGGCATACTTTACAGCGTGGAATACAGGCCGGGTTTGATGTGCAGCAGACGTTGACTAGCGCAAATGCGGGCGATTTTTTGCACGCCAGTGGTGATTTGATAGTTACCGGGCCCACAGGTACTAATGTGATGGATTTAATGTTGGCGATTAAACGGCCAGTGGTATGAATACAAAAAATACGAGTAGCGTGGTGTTTCCTTATCGACATCCTGTGGTACGTGATCTTGCCTGGGTGATGGCTTCCCCTGGTTTATTACAAAAGGCTCCAGAGGGGCAGATGCTGGTAGCGGATGACTGGTGTCGCTGTATTTATACGGCACACGAAAATTATCTACGTGAGCTGGATGAAAACCCCGCGCCTTTATTGAATGCGTTATCGAAATGTAAAAGCCATCGCCTGGGCATTTATTTTGAGCATCTTTTACACTATTGGCTGAAAGTCATTTTATGTGTGCAGCAACTGCAACACAACGTCCCTGTTTTTCAATCGCAAAAAGTGGGCGGCAAGCGTACTTTGGGTGAGTTCGATTTTTTATTTCAGATGGATAATGGAAAACCACTGCAACATTGGGAAGTTGCGGTAAAATTTTATTTACAAAAAAAAGACGATGAAGGTAAACCTCACTGGGTGGGGCCGGCTGATCGGGATCGCCTTGATATAAAACTGGATCGTTTGTTTCAGCATCAACTTAAGTTGGCAGGTTTGCCTGAGGCACAAGCGTGTGTCATGCATATGGAGGCCGGCCCGGTCCAGCCTGCTGCCTTTATCAGAGGTTATTTATTTTACCCGTTTGACGGAGCCGGGGAGCTTGAACAAACCAATACTGTCGATCTGGCACCCTACATGCTTTCTGCCAATCATCACAAAGGATGGTGGTTATACCGGGAAAAAATGTTCATGCTCACCACTGCTGCGGATGTGTGCTGGGTGATTCTGCCCAAAAATCGCTGGTTGTCACCTGTGTATCATGGGCAGACAGAAGAGGCGTTAATGGATAAAAATGCATTGACAGCATATTGTGAAATACATTTTCAGCACCAGAATAGTCCTTTGCTGGTGGTGGAGCTAAACTGGCAATCCACCGTCTGGCTGGAGGTCTCGCGCGGGTTTATATTGGCATCTACCTGAAATATTTAAAGAAATTTTGCCATTTTCCGATAATTCTAAACGAATGTGTGATGTGTTTCACAAAAACAGTGTGTATCCAGTCACGGGCGTGCGCGATTGTGTAGACGACATACATATTGTGGCAGGGGGCCGAGTTCATGAGTTACCCGCCCGGAATAATGTAACAGGGGGCAAAAATGAAGTTTTTATCCAAGCTGGACCCGATGACGGTATTGATGCTGGTTGTCATATTTGGTGTGGTGATTACTATGTCAACCCAGGCTGTGAAGCAAACCTCAGGCAGCGAAGCAACGGCTCACGTCATGCCGGTTGATTCTGCGGGTCTGACATCCAGCAGAAATCCCTCGGGTGAATCTTGATTGCCAGTCTGGTTGTTAATATTAACGGTTGCAGCCAGCGCCAGTAGAGTACCTTTGCTGCGTTCTTTCAGGTTTTCCGTTATTTCGTTTTGGTCTTGCACGCTCGTTGCAGGGTCTGTGAGTTCATCTTTATAGAGTGCCGTCCATTCTTGCACCATGACATCGGTCATTTCAATATGACATTGCAATGCCAGAGTATTACCGATCACAAAGCTCTGATGCGCGCATTGTTCATTGCGGAGAATGGCTGTTGCGCCATGGGGAGTGGAGAAGGTTTCGTCATGCAAGTGAAATAACACATGGTTATCGGCAAAACTCTGTAGCCAGTCATCAGTCTGTGGGCCGGGAATTTTTTGCATGGGCAATCAGCCAATTTCTTTTACGGGGTTTGCTGTGATTTTTCCGCCCACAGCCTTGCTGATAAGCTGTCCTCCCATACAATGTCCGAGCACGGGTATATTATCATTAACACTCATGGGGCCACCCATGAAAACCAAAGCGCTGATGTCATCGATTTGTGACGGGGGTATTTCTCCGGCATCAATGCGCAGCAGTTCAAAAGGAATGTTATAGTTTTCCAGCAGAGTGGCAAAATAACAGAAGCCTTCACAGGCAATGTGAACAAAGATGCGTATGGGTTTCATGATAAATAAACGGCCTGAGCGGGTTATTCGAATGGTGAGTCTGTGGATGATTTTATCAGCCTTTGCCAGTGTGTGCGTGGCGGAGTTGCAAGGTGAACGCAAGCCCACTCGACAGGTTGTGTTGCAAGGCATTCTTGGTAGTAAGGCACTGCTGCTGGTGGATGGCCAGCGGCAAATGATGTCGATCAAGGATGCCGAAAAACAGGGCGTGCGTGTATTGCGTATTGCAGAAGAGCGGGTGGATGTGGAGATCGATGGCAAACGCCGTCGCCTGCGCCTGGGTGACAGTTATGCTGTGACAGGTCAGTACAAAGTGCGTGAAAGTGTTGAGGTAATCATTGCCAAAAATAATACAGGTATGTATTCCACGGTCGGTAGTATCAATGGGTTACCCGTTTCATTTTTAGTGGATACAGGAGCAACCTCTGTTGCCATGAGCGCACAGCATGCTAAACGTCTGGCTATTGATTTTCGGGTGACAGGTGAGCCGACTTTTGTGAGTACGGCCTCAGGGGTGAGTGAAGCGTATCGGGTAATGCTGGATAAGGTTACCGTTGGAGATATCACTCAGCATAATGTGAAGGCAGTGGTGATTGATGGTAACTACCCGATGCAGGTTCTGTTGGGAATGTCATTTCTGGGGCAGTTGGAAATTCAGCGTGATGGCAACATCATGCGCCTGAAGAAAAAATTCTGATATTGTATTTATTCGGGAGCGGCTCAGCGTGTCATTATCAGCAATAAAAAAGCCGGGGTTCATGTCCTGATCCCCGGCAAGAGTGAGATAAAGAAGCCAATTATTGATCGTTGTCTTTAAGACGATTAATGCCCAAAGCTTTTAACACATATTTTTCGTAAATAGGCTCTGATGTTCCCTTTTTCATTTTTCGCATGAAATATTTTTCAAATGCCACCTTGGCAACATGCACCCATTTACCTTTTTTAAACCAATTAACATTGCGTGGTGGAATTTGCGGTAGTGCGACGAAGGCCGCACCCGTGTCTCCCATGTCGGCAAGGCAGATTGCATTCCATGTTCCCTCATGAGACGGCTCTTTTCCTTGAAGCTCCTCCTCAATATTATGCACGATAGCGGTAACCATCGATTCAATCATATAGCCAGTTTTGGGTGTGCCTGTTGGTACGGGAGTGACTTCGACAGGCGGGATGGCAATACAGACGCCAGCGGAGTAGATGTTTTTGTATTTAGGACTGCGCTGATGATCATCAACAATAACAAAGCCCCGGGGGTTACAAAGCCCTTCTACATTGGCTACGGCATTTACCCCTTTGAAAGCAGGTAACATCATTGAATAATCAAATGCCACTTCATGTTCTTTGATGATTTTGCCTTCCATATTATGTTCTGCAACATACATTTTGTTTTTTTCTACCTTGATTACTTTTGCATTGGTGATCCATTTGATGTGGCGATTACGTAACTCTGATTCCATCATACCCTTGGAGTCCCCTACGCCGCCTAATCCTAGGTGACCGATGTAGGGCTCACTGGTAATGTACGTCATCGGGATTTGGTCGCGGACTTTCCGTTTGCGCAGATCGGCATCCAGGATGAATGCGTATTCATAGGCCGGTCCAAAACAGCTGGCACCTTGTACTGCACCAACGACAATCGGGCCAGGGTTTTCCACCAGTTTCTGATAGGCATCGTAAGCTGTTTCAGCATGATCGACGGTACATATTGATTGGGTAAAACCATTAACCGGGCCTATCCCTTCAATTTCGTCAAACGCCAGTTTTGGGCCGGTGGTGATAAGCAGATAGTCGTATTCGACCCGGTCACCGTTAGCCAGTTCAAGTACGTTGTTTTCGGCATTAATTTTGCTCACCGGGCTGACGATGAATTTTATATTTTTACGTTCCAGGTAAGGACGAATGGGAAAGGTAATGTCGGCACGTTTACGCCAGCCGACACCAATCCAGGGATTGGATGGAACAAACTGAAAATATTCCCTGGCATTGACCATTGTAATGATATGTTCTTTGTCCAGTGCCTCTCTTAATTCGTAGGCTGCGGGCATCCCTCCCGTACCTGCACCCATGATGACGATGTGTGCCATATTTTTTAAGCTCCTTTTAAATGTTATGTTTCCAGCTTTTTTCAATGCCCGCTGTTTACCCTGGGGTTTATCCTAAATTAATCAGTTAAATCTACTGCGAGCGCCTAAGGCACAGAATCTAAAGCATTTTTCAGAACATGTTGAACTCACCGTATGGGTGATACACTTTCGTCCAAAATAACCTGAAAAACGCTTTATCTTCCGCACCTTAGTCGCTCTCGCTACGGTTTAACTGATTAATTTAGGTTTATCAAAAAAGGCGATTCACACACTGACAATCAATATCCGTTTGAGTGTCAGTGTGGTGATGATGTTCGTAGCCAGCAATTCTTTACTGGGCGTTCTCATATTAGCTACATGCTGGGCAGGGGCTGTTTTATGCTGACAGCACCTCGTAGGTCACCTGCCCGATAATCTGTTGCTTTATCGAAGGGGTATTGCTGTTGCAGTTTTTGTTTCACTGCGCTGGGGATATCATTTTTACTGCCATGGCAGGTTAAACATTGGGGTTTGACACCAATGGCTTTGGCAAAACGGAAATAACGGCCATTGGGCTCGGTCACCATCTCGGAGAAACTCATTGTCTTTAGCGACTCCCCCCGGTCGAGGCGAGCCTGAAATTGTGCCAGTACCTTTTGTTCCCATACATCGGGCATGCCAAGCATGGGGTTACGCACGCGAGTGCTGACGCGGGTTACTTTCCAACCCTGGCTTCGGGAAATATCTGCTGTCATCTTTGGCGCTTGTTCTGCGCATACATTGATGGCAGCAACAGGGCCGTCTTTCTGCATTGCGCTTTTCATGGTCTTGCCCAGCTGGATCATGAAAGATTGTGCCACTTCCATTGCTGCCTGAGTGCGTTGTTCAGCATTGTCAGCGATTGCGCTGGTTGTCGCCGACAAAGCCAGCGTTAATATCAATGCCTTTCCTTGAATAGATATCTTTCTTTTCATCACTCTTGCTCCCATGCTGTGTTTTGATCATGTTAGGTTTGGGGCATGTCTTCCATATTATTCAACAGCGCATATAAAATTAAGCGCAAAGTCAAAACAATGGATTCCCACGGGAGTTAGGGTAAAGGAGCAGGATGAGATGTTGTATATCTCGTTGGGAGTGTGTATGGCGTGCAATAAAGCTTAAATTTCAATCGCCACGGATATAGCACATGACAAGACTCAAATTATGTTGTCATGTTTTTTTCGATCAGTGCATAGGCCGAATGATTATGAATGGATTCGAAGTTTTCTGATTCCACGACGTAAGCGGTAATGCGTGAGTCCTGGTTCATGTGTGCTGCAATATCACGCACCATGTCTTCCACAAATTTTGGGTTGTCGTAGGCACGTTCGGTGACGTATTTTTCGTCCGGGCGTTTTAACAGACCGTACAATTCACAGGAGGCAATGGATTCCACAGCATCAATGATGTCTTCAATCCAGACAAATTCGTGAGTTTTGATGGTAACTGTAACGTGTGAACGTTGATTGTGCGCACCGCGATCAGAAATTTTCTTTGAGCAGGGGCACAGACTGGTGACGGGTACCACAACTTTGAGTGTCGTCTCATGCAGACTGCCACTGCTGGAGCCCAAAAAAGTCACATCGTAATCCAGCAGGCTTTGCACGCCGGATACCGGTGCCGTTTTGTTGACGAAGTAGGGGAAGCTCATTTCGATGTGACCGGACTCGGCTTCCAGGCGTTCGGTCATTTCTGCCAGCATGTCTTCGAAAGACTCGACTGAAATCTCGCGTTCGTGCTGGTTGAGTATTTCCACAAAACGCGACATATGTGTACCCTTGAAATTATGCGGCAGGTTCACATACATATTGAAGTTGGCGATGGTGTGTTGCTCTCCGCCAGAGCGGTCACGAATGCGTACCGGGTGACGGATATCCTTGATACCAACCTTGTTGATAGGCAGGTGGCGGGTATCTTCCGAATTTTGTACGTCGGCAATGGTGGAATCAGTCACGAGCTTTCCTCTTTTGCGGTTTGAGTTTTCAGCGTGTTAATTATCGGTAAAACGCACACAGGCACGCTCGGTTTCCCACAAGGTGATGGCCTTGACACGGATATGCTCATTGTTAAGTGTTTCTGACAAACCACTGAAAATAAATGCAGCGATGTTTTCGGCGGTGGGGTTGATGGTGTCAAAAGGTTCGATTTCGTTGAGATAACGATGGTCGAGCAGGTCGGTCAATTCACGCACCTGCTGGCGTATTGCTTTGAAATCAATGGCCATGCCCACGTTGTTCAGCTGGCTGGCCTCGACTTCAGCCTCGACTTTCCAGTTATGTCCGTGCATGCGTGAACAGGCACCAGGGTAGTCACGCAGGGTGTGGGCGGAGGCAAAATCACTAACAACTTTAAGGGTGTACTTCGCTGGCATGGGAGTATGGGAACAGTGGGTAAATAGCAGAGGCTATAAGTTGATTAAAATACTAAGGTATTGGGCGTTATTTAGCAATACGGGCTTGCGTGTCAGATTGCGTCAGTAGTTTGTTGATGGTGTTTTCGATGCCACTGGCATCCAGACCACATTGGCTCAACAACGTTCCGTGTTCACCGTGCTCGACAAAATGATCCGGCAACCCCAGATTGTGTATGGCTATGGTGACACCGTGTGCAGCAAGACATTCGTTAATGCCACTGCCTGCACCACCTGCTACGGCGTTTTCTTCCACGGTTACGATCAGCGAGTGTTGTGCGGCCATTTCCAGTATCAGGTCTTCGTCCAGCGGTTTGACAAAACGCATGTTGACTACCGTGGCGTCCAGTGTTTCACCGGCTGTGATGGCTGGAGCCACCCTGCTGCCGAAGGCGAGAATGGCAACATGGCTACCACGGCGTCGTACTTCAGCCTTGCCCAGTGGCAGCGTTTCAAAGTCTTGCGCGGGTTGTGTGCCGGGGCCGAAGCCGCGCGGGTACCGCACGGCACTAGGGCCGTTGTGTTGGTAACCGGTGTTGAGCATCTGACGACACTCAGCTTCGTCCGCCGGAGCCATCACTATCATGTTGGGTATGCAGCGCAGGTAACTGAGGTCGAAGCTGCCGGCATGCGTCGGCCCGTCGGCACCCACCAGTCCGGCACGGTCGATGGCGAACATGACGGGCAGGTTCTGGATGGCAACGTCGTGGATCAGTTGATCATAGGCACGTTGCAGGAAGGTGGAGTAGATCGCCACCACTGGCTTGAGGCCATTGCAGGCCATGCCCGCAGCCAGCGTCACTGCGTGCTGTTCGGCAATGCCGACATCCAGGTATTGACTCGGAAATTGTTCGGAAAAAGTCACCATGCCGGAGCCTTCGCGCATGGCAGGGGTGATGCCCATGAGTTTTTTATCCTGTGCGGCCTGATCACACAGCCAGTCGCCAAACACCTGCGTGTAGGTGAGGCTGGTTTTTTTATTGCGTGCAGGAAGGGCTTCACCGGTATCCGGGTCGTAACTGCCCACGCCGTGGTAGGCGCAGGGGTCTTCTTCCGCAGGCTCAAAACCCTTGCCTTTTTTGGTGACGACGTGCAGAAATTGCGGGCCTTTCAGCGTGCTCAGGTTGCCCAGAGTCTTGATCAGGGAATCCATGTCATGGCCATCAATAGGGCCGATGTAGTTGAAACCCAGTTCCTCAAACAAGGTGCCGGGGATCACCATACCTTTGGCATGTTCTTCCACGCGCTGGGCCAGTTCCCACATATTGGGAATTTGGCTCAATACCTTTTTTGAGCCTTCGCGGGCGGCGAGATAAAGCTTGCCGGAGAGGATACGTGCCAGATAATTCGACAGACCACCCACGTTGGGAGAAATGGACATGTCGTTGTCGTTGAGAATTACCAGCAGATTAGCGTCCAGTGAACCGGCGTGATTCAATGCCTCAAAGGCCATGCCCGCTGTCATCGCACCATCTCCGATGATGGCAACGACTTTTTTACCGGCTTCATTTTCATCATCTGTTTGTTGTGCGGCAATGGCCATGCCCAGTGCCGCACTGATGGAGGTGCTGGAATGGCCCACTCCAAAGGTGTCATAAGGGCTTTCGCTACGTTTGGGAAAACCGGCAATGCCGCCCTGCTGGCGCAAACTGTGCATTTGTTCGCGTCGGCCGGTAAGAATTTTGTGCGGGTAACTTTGATGGCCGACATCCCACACAAGTTTGTCCTGTGGCGTGTTAAACACATAATGCAGAGCCACAGTGAGTTCCACCGTGCCCAGGCCGGAAGAGAGATGCCCTCCGGTTTGACCGACGGTCTGAATCAGGAAGGCACGCAACTCGTCCACCAGCTCTTTGAGCTGGCCGGTGTCCAGTGATCGGACATCGTCGGGGCTGTTGATGCTTTCCAGTAACGGAAAAGCGCGTGTTTTGGGCATGGGCTATGCTGCAATTTTTCGTAGGCTGGGCACCGCCCACCGCATCAGGTGCCAAGCGTGCTAAATGGTGAGCATCACCCTACGAGGGTTAAAAAGGGGAATGATTATATCAGCTTTGCCGGTGAATGATGTACCTGGCAATATCGCGCAGTGGTTGGGCGGCTTTGCCCCAATACGACAAGCTGTCAACGGCTTTCTGGTGTAACTCGTCTGCGCGTTGTTTGGCCTCGGTCATGCCCAGCAAGGCAGGATAGGTGGTTTTATGGCGGGCCTCGTCAGATCCCTGAGGTTTACCCAGGGTGACCGTGTCACCTTCCACATCAAGGATATCGTCACGGATCTGGAAGGCCAGTCCCATGCACTTGGCGAAGTGGTCGAGTTTTTCCAGCTGTGTGGGCTCAACGCCGGGTTGGCTCAGTGCGCCCAGCTTGACGCTGGCGCGGATCAGCGCCCCGGTTTTGTGAATGTGCATGTTTTCCAGCTCGGCGAGGTTCATGCTTTGTTCCAAGCCTTCAGCAGCGAGATCCATGGCCTGCCCGCCCGCCATACCCCGTGAACCACTGGCCAGAGCCAGAGTTTCCACCATTTTCAGGCGCAGAGCCGGGTCATCCACCATGTCCGGATCGTGGGCAAGAATGTAAAACGCCAGGGATTGCAGGGCATCACCGGCGAGAATCGCGGTGGCCTCGTCGAACCGGATGTGACAGGTTGGTTTGCCTCGGCGCAGTGCGTCATTATCCATGGCAGGCAGATCATCGTGGATCAGCGAATAAACATGAATCAGTTCCAGTGCGCAAGCCGGGCCATCCAATACGGAGGGAGCTATGCCGAGCATTTGTCCAGTGAGGTACGCCAATAGAGGGCGTATACGTTTACCGCCGTCGAGACTGGAATAGCGCATGGCCGCATGCAGTAACGCAGGATTCACATTGGCTGTGGGTAGCCAGTGCCGCAACGTCTTTTCTGTGCGAGCCTGACAAGTTTCGAGCAGGGGGATGAGTGACATGGATCAGTTCAGCGTTAAAGAGCAAAAGGGTGAGGCCAGGGTTTTCATTGGTTGAAGGCTTTTGCGCGCATTATTCAGTCCTGGTGACAAACGCTTCTGGTTCACCGTCTTTTTTCAGCAGAATCTCTACTTTTTGTTCGGCCTCAGCCAGTGCAGTCTGGCAGCTGCGGGTGAGTTCGATGCCGCGTTCGAAGTCTTTCAACGAATCCTCCAGTGAAGATTCGCCATTTTCCATACGCTCTACCAGCATTTCAAGTTCTTTCAGCGCTGTTTCAAAATCGGGTGTTTTTTGTTTTTTCTGAGCCATGTTGTTGAACTCTGTGGTTTCCGTTTTTTTCGGGTGGGCGGTACGTTAACGCAGGCTCTCCGGTCGGGTCAATTCTGCCGGGGATAAATCCCTTCGGGTTCTATTTCTCACTCTTTCTCAAATACAACCCTATATGGTTGGAATTACGCTGACGTTTAAAGGAAGGGTGGACTACCTTTAACATATTGTTATATATGAATTTATTGTTTCATCAAAGGGCTTTATAGTAACCCTCAAAGGTGGAGCAATTTTACTGGGAGAAAGCGCCTAAGGTAGTTTAGGGAGCTCACTGCCTGATGGAATATACTCAAAACCATGAATAAAGACGAAATCACCAAATTCATGTTTGAGAATGGCCTGCTATTAATACCAAGTAGGCAGCCATTGGGCATTGATTCTCCGCCGCCGCCTAAATTGGATGCGCCTGACTTGCCAAACGATCATCCAATTGTTCTGTACCGGGACGGAAAATTATCAGAGTCCGCCCTTTGCCGAGAACTTGGGATACAAGAAAGTCAGCTATTACGTTATCTGGTTGAGCGGGGTGAGTTGTTTGGCTGAGTTAGGGACTTGCCCAATAATCCGAAACCGACCATTTCTGGGAAAATTGCTCATCCACAGACAATGCTGATGCAATCGGTTGTAAGAAGCCCTCAACACCGGCCACAACTTCAACAAAACTGGCTGGCACATGCTCTAGGTTCAGCCGCTTACAGAATGCTGCCCATTGTTTATCCTTGGCCATAACGAATTCATCCGTGAAAGCGGTAATGATATCGGGTATTTCAGTGCCACGATTCTCAAGTGTCAGCCGTATTGCCTCAGCTAATTCGCTGCCATCAAACTCAAATTGTCGGGATAGCAGCCAGATGTCGTAAAAATCCTTCATACGACTATTAAGCGTTTCCAGCTTTATCATGGCTTCGAATTTTTCCGCAATCGCGCTCTCACAGCTGTAACAGAGCAGCCTAGGTACAGGTGAGTCCAGTATGCCAGGCAGTTCAGCCTCAATTGGCTCAGGGTGAATGATGTCTCCAAAGCTAACATCAATCTGCATATTCACTCGGGCATTATCTAGTGTTCCAATAAAACGCACACGAACACCCTCATAATCTGCATCCTCTTTTATTCTTTCACCACGAATAGTCGCTGAATCAAAAATGAGACCATCATCGGCTTTGACAGAAATAATAGCGGCAACCTGGGCACAAATATCGTCTATGTCATTGCTGGTTCTACCCAACATATCAATGTCCATAGTCGGGCGAAATTGGGGGGATTGCCAAACCCTAAGCATCAACGCGCCTTTAAGAACAAACCGGCCAGCATGGCTGGATTGAGTCAAGCGGTATAGGAAACGCTCCATCGCATAATACTGAAGCAGTTCCGCAAAAGGTCGCTTATCTTGAGCCGCTTGATTTTTAAGTTTTTGCCGGACTGATGCAGCAATATTGCGTTTTCCCTTGCTCACAGGCTAGCCTCCAAATAGGGTCTTATAACTTCTTCAACTCGGCATACCCGCGCATATTTAAGCAGCTTATCCAGATTAAACCTCTTCTGACTTCTATAGATCTTCAGCGCTTCGAGCACCACATCCATGCCCAGTTTATTTCGATACTTAAAGCAATCGGCCAGTGTTTTTTCAGCACTATAAACCTGCACAATGGCACCATCTATCTGGTACTTCTCAATCCCAGCTTTAAACGCCTCAGGTGAGAATTTGTAGGCATGCACAGGGGGAATGTCGAGGGAAGGCATTCTGGTACCCCGAGGCACGGCTACCGAGACCTCATGTGGTATCTGGGTCGTCATCTCATGGAACGAAAGAGCTGAGATCAGGCAGATCACCGCTTTGGGGAAGCGTAGGCTCACTGTGACCAGATCAGGGGTACTCATAGGCGGCAGGTCAACCAGACGATAAACACCTCTGGAAACCTGCTCCAGCGCGCCATTATCTCGCATTTTATAGAGGGCATAGCGGGATATGCCGTATTTGATAGCTTCGCTCATACGGAGCAGGCCACCGTGCTGGCGGAATATTTCAGCCGGATATGCTTTGCCTTCAGAAACAGACATATTGTAACCACTTATTGATATATGGTGACAATATGTCTGATCTTTGGTGAAATCAAGTAAATGTAGTTTTTCAGACTACCAATCTACACCTCATCCCAAAGCGATTCTGCGACAACTTGTCAGTCTATCGTATTAATGTGCTACTTCAGGGCCAAGCCACTCCCCCGTTTCGCGCCACCATGCTTCACGAAACAGGTGGAACTGTATCAAAACAAGTAGTAGCAATAGGCCATCTGTAAATATCCATCTGTTCTTTCTAGGGTCCTTGGGGTACCACATACACAATTCACCGCCATCTTCGTCATAACGATGTGGCGAGCTTGTAGGGCCATCAGTTGCAACCTTCGGTGCACTGCCGCAACCAGGCTTCATCTGAATAACAACTTGACGTGATTCATATTCAGGCACATCTATCGTCAAATTATACTCCCTCCACATTCTACGCCCCGAGCGTTTATTTGATGCCTTTAACGAAGGAAACTGCTCCCTGGCACTCCGCTCGAATATCATTAACTCGCGATAACTGCTGTACCAAGGCCCACCATAACGTTTACTTTTTTTGCTGCCATATGACCGTGTCTCTTTTACAGATTTCGCTATTGCCGAACCAACTGCAACAGCAGCGCCAATACCAATTATGCCTGCGGCGATTTTTAACCCTGCATTTCCTTCCCGAAGCAACGCAGCTTTCTCTTCCTTGCGTTTTTGTTTTTCAGACTCTTCCTCCTCTACAATCAAATCCTTCCAATATTCATGCTTGAACACACAATTCCAGGCGCGCAGAGCATCAAGGCGGGTACAAGAAGATTTGAACAATACTTGTAAAGTATTAACAGCTTCGGTTAGCTTTTCTTTTAACAGCCGTGTATTGGCATCATCTGCACCATCAGTTAGCATTTCATCGCGTGTGGGATGCTCAACTTCAAGATCACATTCCAGCCGCTCTTGAATTTCCAGCATTGTTTCATACAGAGATACATCTTCTCTTTCGGAGTCTGCGATGTAACATTCATCTACCAATACAGAAATTTCAAAACCACTCGGCATTAACGGCTTCCAGCTACCACGACTTTGCTTGTAAAACTTCAGCAGTCTGGTAACGCGGCGCATTTGCTTTCCATTATTCCCCTCAGGGCTTTTTTCTATTACTGCATTGTTATACCACTCAGTTACTTCTGTAGGACTGCTGCCTTTCCAGTCCGCACTTGCTAACTCCAAGGTATCATCATCTAATCTTCGATATGCAGGCACATCAACGTGGTAACCTGCTGTATAATATACACGCACACAGTTTGTACGAACCTCTGGCGACTTACTAAATGAGCCATCATCCAGTGCGTCTCGCACCATTTTGCGCACACTAAGAGCTGACATCTCTGCGCCTTGCGCGCCAACTAAATTGTCTTGATTGAATACGACACCGTCATCAATGTCATAATCATTGTTTTCATCCTTAACCATTGTACGCATAGCATACGAACCTTGAGGCACATGCTCTTCAGGCAATGGTTTTTCATTTTTTTCAAGACCCTTTTCTAACCGATTTCGATTAGCATTACGCCTTGATCTCATTTCATTTTGTTCAGGCTTGCTTAGCGCAACCTCATTATTAAAAAATCTGATTATTTCCTTACTACAATCGAACATGGCTTATTACCTCAATCACCTTCACTCTCATCACCAAATAAAGCGGCTATCCGCTTCCCCTTTTCACTCCCCGTATTTATCAATTGATTCGTTTCATCAACAGCTCTTGCAGCTAACTGTTTGAGCAGGGTCATAGCCTTTTGTGATGCATCATCTAGTGCGAGTAGAGGTGCCTGATCAGCTGATGGAACAGGTTGTGGAAATCTTGTAATGCTGACGTCCCTGTGAATATGACTCAGAAGCATCCCGGCCATATCGTCATAAACTTGAAATTGTGAGTCCATTGCATATTCGATTGCCCGACCGCCAAACTGCCATTTAAGTAACCCCCAATGCGGGCTATCTTGGTCAAGCACACTTCCAGTAGGTGCGGGTGATGTACCCAGGCAAAATATTTCTATTTCTTGATCGTCATCTGTATTACGAAGCGCTTCGATAAGAGCAACCAAAACGGGGTTATTTGCCCACAGCCCCCCATCGATAAACATAGAATTATCTAAGAGTGCGTCTTCCTGGCTGATAACAGCAATTGATCGATAAATTGGTGCAGCAGAGCTGGCAAGGCAGGCATCAACCAGCGTTATATCATCGTCACGATGATTGGAGGTTTTATCATGAGGTGTTTTGAACACATACGCCCGATGTGTTGCACAATTCACAGACGTAATGACAAGACCAATCTGTCTATTTTGATGTAACTGACCGAGTGTTAAATCATTAAATTGACTGTCCAGTGCCTTTCTTAGTGCAGCATCACCGCTCTTATTCAATTTTGAACGTGGATGAAAAACTAATTTTGAAGGTTGGTCAGGCAGTTTTTTTGGGAAAATCTTTGGCCCACATTCTGTGTATAAATTACATATACCAGATAAGGGGATGCCTGCCGCTAACCCCGCTCCTAGTATTGCGCCTGTGCTCGTACCGACAATCAGGTCAAACTTGTTGCCAAAGTCATCCAGTTCAGCATCATATTTAGCCTTTCCAGTGTCCGTCATACCCTGTAGGTATGCGCAGCTGTATAGGCCGCGCATACCACCACCATCAATGCTTAAAACACGGTATTTATTACTACCATGCTTTTCTGGTCTGTTATTAACCGTCAATTGAAATCATCCTTTTGGGGGATATGGGTCTTTGCCATGACTATCTCTGGCGCGAATTTGGCCGTTTTTCCCGTGAATAAATAATTCAGACCCCTGGTTTTTTGAAATTGATCTTGCGGTATCAATCGCAGATTTTTGCGTACTGTGGACAGATGAAGCCTTTTGGTTACCCTCACCCTTTACTGCCCAACCACTCTTATGTGGAACAACATGCTGATTATTTGAACTCATAAAATTCACCTTTAGTATAATTACATAGGTACACGGGCGTTAGATTAGTCCATACATGGCATTGACGTCAAGTCTATCCGTACTAGGCTGTTAGATGTATCATCCTAAATTAATCAGTTAAACCGTAGCGAGAGCGACTAAGGTGCGGAAGATAAAGCGTTTTTCAGGTTATTTTGGACGAAAGCGTATCACCCATACGGTGAGTTCAACATGTTCTGAAAAACACTTTAGATTCTGTGCATTAGGTGTTCGCAGTAGGTTTAACTGATTAATTTAGGGTCATATGCACCCGATAATATGTGAGGTAAAAAATGTCACTTGGAGCCCGTTTAAAAGAGCTTCGCCTAAATAAAGGCGTTTCATTACAAGCAGTTGCAGATGCTGTAGAGGCATCAAAACCACACATTTGGGAGCTTGAGAGAGGAACAACCAAAAACCCGTCACTCGAACTGATAAGCAAATTGGCGAGCTATTTTGGTGTCACCGTTGATTACCTAGCGGGTACAGGAGCAAAAGAGGAAGATGCGGAATATCTGGCATTTGCCAGAGAGGCCGAAGAAAAGGGGTTCTCCGTCAACGACCTTCAAAAAATGCTTGAATTAGCAGTGCACATCAGAAACACGGATAAAGATGATTGAACTTGACCTTATTGAGTTTGCCGACCTGGTAAAACCTAAGCAAATTGTTGATGAAATTACATCACAAATACCTGATTTACCTATCCCCGTACCATTAGAAGATATTGCTGCTGCTGTTGGCATCAACAAAATTGAGTACACAACGTTAGATGGTTTTGAGGGCGCTCTACTAGCGGATAAAGAGAAAACAAAAGGTGCCATTCTTATTAATTCAAACTCAAGGCATCATCGACAAAGATTCTCTCTTGGACATGAGTTAGGCCATTACATGCTTCCCAGGCATGGGCATAAGATGCAATGCGGAATAGATGACCTGATAACTAAAGAAAGTAAGAACTTATCAAGCAAGCAAAAGATTGAGCTTGAAGCCAATCAGTTTTCTGCTGAAATATTAATGCCGCAGAAACATTTCAGAAGTTACAAAGGTTATAACAATTCGCCATCCATGGATTGTTTAATTGCACAGGCGAATGATTTTGATGTCAGTTTCGAGGCCGGTGCTCAAAGATACTGTAGGCTACATGACGAGCCAGTTGCTGTTGTATTCAGTCTCAACAATATTGTTCGCTACAGCTGTAAGAGTACCGAGTTCCCTTTCTGGATAACCCCAGGGAAGAATGATCCTGTACCATCAGGCAGCTCCATCAGAAAAGCGAGTAATAGTCCCGAAAATTCAACCTATTCAGGCAGCGCGTTAAGTAGCACCTGGATTGGAGATGACAAATACTTCCTTACACCTGAAGATATTATTGAAGAAGTCTATGTCATGCAAAATGGATATGTTGCCACAATGCTTTATTTTGAAGATGAACTAGAAGAAAAAGAATGCTGATTTTTTCTAGATATACCCGTAGCGATTGAAATTCAGACGCTCATTGCACGCCCTCTTCATTCCATGGCTGCGTTGAAATTCCTCACAATAGATCGGCTATTACTCGTTATTTCGCCTTGCTATGAAATGAATATGACGCACACTGAACGCCTGAATCTCAAACGCTACGGGCATATCTATCAAAGCCATAATGTGACAACGCTTTTTTTATCGTCTTGTTTTTTTCTGTAAAGTATCGTTGGGTAGTAGTATTTGACAAAGGTGCAGATTTTGTATTTCGCTGTAGAAATACTCCGCTTTCGAGAAACAGGAAAGTTGACTAGCTCCAAACAAAAGGGTCTTTCTTTTGTCGTATTTTAATATCTATGCCAGGTGAAAAATGTGGAACAGGCACTGGATATAATGTGTTGTATTCCCGGCTTTATTTAATGAATACCCTTTATTTCCGCCCAAAAAAAGCCAACCCGCATGCAACGGGTTGGCTTTGTTTTACATGAGCCTGAAGTCAGGCGGCTTTGGGATTATGTACATCCATTTGCGGGTAAGGAATGCTGATGCCTTTGGCATCGAAGGCTTCTTTGACATTTTCCAGCAGACTGAAGTAAACACCCCAGTAGTCACCACTTTTTACCCAGGGACGGACATTGAGGTTGACGCTGCTGTCTGCCAGTTCACCAACGGCGATCAGCGGTGCCGGGTCTTTGAGAATACGCTCGTCGGCGGCCAATACCTGCTCAATGATTTTTTTGGCCTCTTTGATGTTGTCGTCATAACCAATGCCGAAGACCAGATCGACACGACGGGTGTCACGCGCGCTCACGTTAATAATCGTGCCCGCATAAATCTGCCCATTGGGTATGATGACTTCGCGGTTATCACCTGTGCGCATTACGGTGTTGAACACCGTGATGCTTTCGATGACACCGGCTGAACCGCCTGCCTCAACAAAATCACCGTTTTTGAAGGGTTTGAAGAGGATTAACATAACCCCTGCTGCAAAGTTGCCGAGTGAGTCTTTTAGCGCCAGGCCAATGGCCAGACCGGCGGTGGCGAATACGGCAAGCACCGATGTGGTGTCTACGCCCAGTTGATTAAGTGCGGCGATAATGACTGCAATTAATAAGGCGGCATAAACGATGTTGCCCAGGAAGTTGCTCAGCGTTGCTTCTACCCCGGCCTTTTCAAGTACACGCTTCATGCCTTTGACAATCAGTTTTGCAACCCAGCGCCCGATGATGAAAACAATCAGGGCGGAAATAAGATTGATTGACCAGGGGATGACATATTCATTGATCATGTTGCTGTCTACACCATTTAGGATGTCCATACTACTCTCCTGTTTTTTGATTTTTTAATGTGTCCATGTAGCACATGACGGTTGTATCGTATGTGCTGCATGGACAGGTTGCTGCTTTAGTGTTTCAGGATGCGCAACTCGACGCGCCGGTTGGCTGCACGACCGTCCGCAGTGGCATTATCGGCAAGCGGGTTTTCCGGGCCGTAACCTTTGGCACTTAACATGTCGGCTGAAACGCCTTGCGTAACCAGATAGTCGCGAACAGTCTCGGATCGTTTTTGTGAGAGACGGACGTTGTAAGTGGCTGAACCTCTATTGTCCGTATAACCGGCAACTTCAATGTTGAGGTCTGCATTGCGACGCAGGGTGGCAGCGGCTTCATCCAGCACTTCTACGGAGTTTCCAGTCAACACTGCTGAGTTGTTGGCAAAGGTGACGCCTTTAAGAGTGATGATCTCTTTCAGTTCGCAGCCTTGGTTATCGGTTTTGGCGTTCTGCGCAGTATCAGGACAGTTGTCGGCACTGTTTTTAATGCCGTCATTGTCATCATCCCGCTCGCAACCCTGAGCATCTACTCCGGCATTCGGAACCGTATCGGGGCAGCTGTCGGCGCTGTTTTTGACGCCATCGTTGTCACTGTCTAATTCACAACCTTGTGCGTCAACTTTGCTGCCTTGCACGGTATTGGGACAACGGTCAGCGCTGTTTTTGATACCATCGTTGTCACTGTCCATGTTCTGTTTGCAGCCGCGAGCATCGACGATGGTGCCTTGTACAGTATCGGGGCAGCTGTCGGCGCTGTTTTTAACGCCGTCTTTATCGTTGTCCAGTTCACAGCCAAGGGCATCAACGGTGGCTCCCGGAACCGTATTGGCACAACGGTCTGTATCATTGTCGATGCCATCTTTATCATCGTCAATGGCGACGACGGGTGCTGGAGTGGTGCTGCCACCGAAAGGAATGGCTAGCCCGAGGCCCACTATCCAGTCACCGAAGTTATCTTCCGTGGGGATGCTGCTATCGTCATCGTTATAGCGATAACGAATTTCGGCGCGCAGTGCCATATCAGTGTCATCCAGATGACTCATGATGCCGACACCAATTTCAGCAATAGGATCAGTGCTGCGGTTTCCCGGTACTTTGGTGCGCAAAGCGCCCAGGCCAAGCAGGCCATAAGGTGCAATACGGCTGCTACGATCAGGGAAATACAAGGCATCTACACTCAGGCCATATTGTTTGAATTTGCCTGAGCCTGTTTCAAAGTCAAGTTGGTCGGACAAGAGATTTAATTCAATATTCCAGCTTTTTGAGACCTCTTTGCCCAAGCCGAGTTGCAGGCCAATGTCGTTATCTGCGGCACGATCATCGTCAGCGAAAATATAGTTGATTGATGGACTGATATACCACCGTCCTTCATTAGCTTCGTTTTCTCCTGCATGGGTTGCTGTGTTGATAGTCAGTACAGTGCCTAGCACGATTGTGGTTAAGCCATAACGGTTTAGCATACTTTTCTTACTCCGTATTGTTTATGAATTTGATCCGTAAATTTTAAACTGGTTTTTCAGTGTATGAAATCCACAGTTTTTGACGAGGCCATTCTAATGCTATTGTTTGGTCAATGCCAAGCAAGTGGTTGTATCACCTGAATTAATTTTTGCCGTATTCAGGGGGCGCAACTCAATTATCAGTTTGCTGGCACTTCTGCTGGGCGATGAGTGTCAAATGCCGGTATACTGTGACCTTCTGAGCTAGGGGTGTTTTGTGCAGCTTGCAAATTGCAGTTTGCAAATTGCAATTGTTATCAGCACAAAACTGAGATTAACCCTTTGAACCTGATCCGGTTTGTACCGGCGTAGGGAAGCAAGTCATGCGCCTCGTCGTTTTGCTCTGCATCCCCGTCGTTTTTTTGATTGATGTTTATTTGATGTGAGGATGCACTATGAGCGCGATTCCCGAAGAGTTCCTGCAAAAAACCGCCCAATTGTCTGCGGAAGTGACTCAACCTTTTCCTAATTCAACCAAGATTTATGTACAGGGCTCACGGCCTGATATCCGTGTGCCTATGCGTGAGATTGCCCAGTCATCGACACACAACCTGGACGGCAGTGAAGTAGAAAGCAATCCACCTATCATTGTTTATGACACGTCAGGACCGTTTACAGATCCGGCAGTGAATATTGATTTGATGAAAGGCATGCCTGAAGTGCGTAGTGCCTGGATAGAGGAGCGTGATGACACGGAAATTCTCAGCGGCCCTACGTCTGAATACGGTGATCAGCGCCAAAATGACCCTGAACTGGCACCGTTGCGCTTCGAGCATATTCGTGCGCCGCGTCGCGCCAGGTCAGGTGTCAATGTCAGTCAGATGCATTATGCACGTCAGGGTATGATTACACCGGAAATGGAATATGTGGCTATTCGCGAAATGCAACGCATGGATGAATTGCGCAAGGATGCTCGTTACGAAAAATTACTGCGCCAGCATGCGGGTGAAAACTTCGGTGCTAATCTGCCACAAGAAATTACACCGGCGTTTGTGCGTGATGAAATTGCTGCCGGTCGGGCCATTATTCCCGCCAACATTAATCACCCCGAGCTGGAGCCAATGATCATTGGGCGTAATTTCCGGGTGAAAATCAATACCAACATCGGCAACTCTGCGGTGAGTTCCTCCATTGAAGAGGAAGTGGAAAAAATGGCGTGGTCGGCGCGCTGGGGTGGCGATACCCTGATGGATCTGTCTACCGGAAAAAACATTCATGAAACCCGCGAATGGGTGCTGCGCAATTCACCCATGCCCATTGGCACCGTGCCTATTTATCAGGCGCTGGAAAAGGTTAACGGCAAGTCCGAGGATTTAACCTGGGAATTGTTCCGTGACACGCTTATCGAGCAGGCCGAACAGGGTGTCGATTATTTTACGATTCACGCCGGTGTGTTATTACGTTATGTGCCGTTAACGGCAAACCGGGTCACCGGTATTGTTTCGCGCGGTGGTTCCATTATGGCTAAATGGTGTTTGGCGCATCATGAAGAAAACTTTTTGTACACACACTTTGAAGATATTTGCGAAATCATGAAGGCCTATGATGTCAGCTTTTCGTTAGGCGATGGCTTGCGTCCGGGTTCGCTGGCGGATGCCAACGACGCCGCACAGTTTGGTGAGCTGGAAACGCTGGGTGAACTCACAAAAATTGCCTGGAAGCATGATGTGCAGGTGATGATTGAAGGCCCAGGCCATGTTCCTATGCAGATGATCAAGGAAAACATGGACAAGGAACTGGAAGATTGCTTTGAAGCACCGTTTTATACTCTCGGTCCGCTGACCACGGACATTGCTCCGGGTTACGATCACATCACCTCCGGCATCGGTGCCGCACAAATCGGCTGGTACGGTTGTGCCATGCTTTGTTACGTCACGCCTAAAGAGCACCTGGGTTTGCCCAACAAGGCTGATGTGCGCGAAGGTATAATCACCTACAAGCTGGCGGCTCATGCCGCAGATTTGGCCAAAGGTCTGCCGGGTGCGCAGCTACGCGACAATGCATTATCGAAAGCGCGTTTTGAGTTTCGTTGGGATGACCAGTTTAATCTTGGGTTGGATCCGGATAAAGCACGCTCTTTCCATGATGAAACTTTGCCCAAACAATCCGCCAAGGTTGCGCACTTTTGCTCCATGTGTGGCCCGCATTTTTGTTCCATGAAAATCTCACAGGAAGTACGTGATTTTGCGGCAAAGAAAGGCGTTGGTGTAGAATTTGCGCTGGAACAAGGCATGAAAGATAAGGCGCAGGAGTTTGTGGGCGCAGGCGTTGAAATTTATCAAAAGGTAAAATAGCCATGACGAATCAGCAAAAGCAATGGATAGTCTATCTTTCCGGTGAAATCCACAGTGACTGGCGTGAACGCATTCAGAATGGCGCACAACAAGCGAATCTGAATGTGTCATTTGTTGCGCCAGTGACGGATCATGCCAAAAGTGATGATTGCGGCGTAGAGATTCTTGGCGCAGAAGAAAACAATTTTTGGCATGATCAAAAAGGTGCGCGAATGAATGCCATTCGTACCCGCACTCTGATCGAAAACGCTGATATTGTGGTGGTGCGTTTTGGGGATAAATATCGTCAATGGAATGCCGCCTTTGATGCCGGATTTGCGGCAGCACTGGGTAAATCAATCATTACCCTGCATGATCCTGAAATAAATCACGCGCTCAAAGAGGTGGATGCTGCGGCCAATGCCGTATGCCAGACACCGGAGCAGGTGGTGGAAATTTTGCAGTATGTTATGGCGTGTTGATGAGCATGAATGTGAAATGTTTTTTACTGATAGTACCCAGTGTCTTGATGCTGGCAGCATGCAGTTTGTCACCGGAACTGTCACAAAAAAAACCGGATACAGCCAGCAAAATGCTGTTAACAGACCACCCATTGGCGGGAAAAATATGGGATGTGAATGCCGCAACGTTTATTAACAAACAACAGCTTGCCGAACATATTGTCAATAGTAACCATTTGATGTTGGGTGAAACTCATGACAATCGGATACATCACCAAAACCAGGCCTGGGCGATTAATGTGTTGAATGATCGTCAGCGTTCCGCCATTGTCGCTTTTGAAATGATTTCGCAGCAACAGGGTGAGGTTATTGCCGACAGAAAATATGATTCCAGCGAATCATTGATTACGGGTCTGGACCACATTAAAACCAATTGGAAATACCAACAGTTTTATGCTGGAATTTTTGATGTGGTCATAAAAGCGGACTACACCATATTGCCCGCTAATTTTGATCGGCAGACAATTATGCTGATTGTTCGTGACGGTGAGAGCGAATTGTCACCCGAAGTCAAAACCATGCTGGATGACAATGCTTTACCCGCAGATCAGGTGGCTGCTTCACGTAAAGAAATTGAGGGCTCACATTGTGGCATGATCAACGAAAAAATGACCGAATCCATGATGTTGATGCAGCGCGCAAAGGATGCGCAAATGGCATTGGCACTTGCGGGTCAGGACGATGTTGATACACGTGTGCTGGTGGCAGGCTCAGGTCATGTACGCAAGGATCGTGGAGTGCCATTTTATCTGTCGCCGCAGGATCAGGAAAATAACCTGTTAGTGATTGGCTGGGTGGAAGTGCAGGAAGATGTTGCCGATGTCGAGCCCTATGCTGCACAGTGGGGCACAGACAAATTACCGTTTGATTATGTGTGGTTTACGCCACGGGTTGATCGTCCAGACCCTTGTGAGCAATTCAGGCAACATATGAAATCCAAAAAATAATTACGCATGCATGCGGTCCTGAGCATTGGCTTATTTAACGATACGCTTTGCTTTCCAGTAATGCCGTGACCAGTATGTTGAATTAAGTGATGATTGCGTGACGCCTTGGGAGCTTGAGGCGTGAATGAACTTCCCGTTACTGATATATATCCCGACATGACGTTGCCTGCGCCCGGTTTTGAAAAAAACCAGGTCGCCAAATTTCAGGGATTTTTTTGTGACGGCTTTGCCGGTTTTGGCAAGCTGTTTAGTGGAACGCGGTGTTTTTTTATTAAAAATATCGCGAAAGGTGACGTGTACAAATCCGGAGCAGTCAATGCCTGCTTTACTGAGTCCACCCAGTTTATAGGGCGTACTTTTCCAGGAAAAGTAGTGCCTGGATAATGCCGCTTGTTGGCGGGTCTGGCTACCGGGCTTGCCAAAGGCAGCTGTGCCTGAAGCTTTTGTGTGCTTGACGGGGGGTGAGGAGCATCCGCTCACGCCAAGCACAATGACAAGCATCAATGTGCAAAAAATAATGTTTGCCGTGTGAGGTGAGCGAGTCAACATGGTTTTGTGGTTAGTCGTGAGCATACATACTAATATTTCGTCTGATGGCTGCCATTATCCTAAATTAATCAGTTAAACCTACTGCGAACACCTAATGCACAGAATCTAAAGTGTTTTTCAGAACATGTTGAACTCACCGTATGGGTGATACGCTTTCGTCCAAAATAACCTGAAAAACGCTTTATCTTCCGCACCTTAGTCGCTCTCGCTACGGTTTAACTGATTAATTTAGGATTATCCACTATTTTTTGGTGATGTGTGTCGTCGCTATTGGGTTATTCACTAGAATTGAGTGCCGGGAAATCATCCAGAGGAGACGGTAAATTGATGGAATTTGATTACACCTTGATGACATCACGTTTGCTGCTGGCCTTGTTGGCGGGTGGCATTATTGGCATAGAGCGCGCGCTGCACGGCCGTGAAGCGGGTTTTCGTACGCATGCCCTGGTCTGTGTTTCATCGAGTCTGTTGATGATTTTAATGGTGTATCAGTGGGAACTGATACCTGCGCAATTTCTGGATACGGTACGGGCTGATCCTTCGCGCATGGCACAGGGCATTATGACCGGTATCGGATTTCTGGGAGCCGGGGTGATCATCAAGGAAGGTCTGACGGTACGTGGTCTGACCACAGCGGCATCAATCTGGATGACAGCGTCCATTGGTATCGTGATTGGTATGGGGCTTTATTACCCGGCATTTCTGGCTGTGCTGATAACCGTAGTGACTCTGTCGTTTTTCCGCTGGGTTGAAAATCGCCTGCCATCGCAAATATATGCCAAGTTTACGGTGCGATTTATTCGTTCAAAGCATCGCCTGGATGAGGATGCATTGCGTCAATTGATTTCCCGGCATAATATTCTCGCTTTTGAATCCAGTTACACACTGGACAATGAAGGTAAAAACTTCGAATACGAGATGACTATTCGCTCAAAAAATCAAAATGACTTTCGTCAATTGGCACAAAGCCTGATGGATATGGATGATGTGTATGAATTTAAAATTGTTCCCTGTTAGTTTTATATGCCTTTCGGGCAAATGGAAAATATAATGAAAGATCTCCTTATTTCGTGGCAGCCAGCTTTCGCTTTTTTGGATGATTACCCCATTGTCATGGCCGCGCTTATTTTTGCACTAGCCGTGTTGTTGGCGAATGTTGTTGTTTGGCTGGTGACCCGGGTTGTGGGTTATGTGGCCAAACGCACTCGTGTGCAGTGGGACAATAAAGTTGTTGCCGTGATTCATCGTCCGCTGTACTGGACGGTGTTATGTATGGGGGTATTGCTGGCGTTACTGCCACTCGAACTACCGGGGTTGATTGCCAATGTACTCAGGTCACTGGTTGCCACAGCATTAGTGATCGTTTGGTCCGGTTTTGCGGTAAAACTGATACGCATTGTGTTGCAAGTCATGAGCCAGAGCCAGAAAAAAGAATCGCTGGTACGGCCACAAACCCGCCCATTGTTTGAGAATATGGCCTTTCTGGTCGTTGTTACTGTGGCCATTTATATGATATTTCGCTCTTGGGATATCGATATGACGGCCTGGCTGGCATCGGCGGGTATTGTGGGTATTGCTGTCGGTTTTGCTGCCAAGGATACGCTGGCCAACTTGTTCTCCGGTGTATTTATTCTTGCGGATACACCGTACAAAATTGGTGATTATATCGTATTGGACAGTGGCGAGCGTGGGAAAGTAACCCGTATTGGTATTCGCAGTACACGTCTGCAAACGCGCGACGATGTGGAGATCACGATTCCTAATGCGATCATGGGTAATTCGCGCATCATTAATGAATCCGGAGGGCCGCACGAGAAATACCGTATTCGCGTTAGTGTAGGGGTGGCTTATGGTTCAGACATTGATCAGGTGAAATCGGTGCTAATGGATGTCGCGCTGAAAGAAACACAGGTGTGTGATAAACCCGAGCCGCGAGTCCGTTTTTGTGCCTTTGGTGCCTCTAGCCTGGATTTGAATTTGTTATGCTGGGTGGAAAATCCCGAAGTGCGCGGACGAGTGTTGGATGTGTTAAACACCACCATCTACAAGCGTTTTAATAGTGAGGGTATCGAAATTCCTTACAGCAAGCAGGATGTTTACATCAAGGAAATGCCGCAGATGCAACGGGAGTAGAGCTTATGAAGGCTGGTCAACTATTTGTTGTTCAATAACCTTGAGGGTTTTATCTGCCACCTTTACGCTGTAAATTCCTTCGCTGAGGTTGATAAAAAAATGATACGCAAATTCCAGTACCATACCGTTTTTATCTACTTTTAGTTCGTAAAAACAGGCATCTTCACTATTGCAGCCTTCTGATATTGCCCACAAGTTGAATTTTTTATCGTACCAGTCAAACCGGGTCTGATTATTTTCTCCAAAGATATATAAACCGTCACTGTCTTGTGAACAGTAAATCTCAAGGATGGATAACTCCCCATTTGTGTACAAACGGGAGCAGTTTTCTATATTTGGAAATATATATTCTCTGTCGGACTTGTTGAGCTGTTTGTACACCAACTTTTGATAAGAGGAACCCATGTTTGATGTTACGCATGATGTGAGGAAAAATATAAAACAGGGGATGATGAAGAAATGTTTAAGCTTCATCAGTTAGGGCAGAGAATATAGATACAATTACCGTAAGCAATGCCAATAATGAAAAATTAATCATAAAAAAAATCATAAAGTATTTTGAGACTTTGCAATACCATACCGGTGCCATTTTGTAAGCATTTTCTACCCCTCTTTTTTTCCCGCTGGAAGGAAAACCCAGAATTCGCATGAACATTGCCGTTCTCATGTAACCAAAAGGAAACCCCGTAAACATGGTGATTTCTGTTGCGCTAAAATGGGGTTCCTTGAAATAGGCTTTTAACACTTTTCTAGGCATTAAAATATGCATAATAAGGATGAATAAAAGGCCTGCCATCATGGCGAGCAGTGTGATGAAAAAAATCATCCCTATTATTTTAATGGGTGAATCCAGCACTATTGACAGACCCTGTCGATACCCGAGCCAGATACAAGGTCAACCTCCATGCCGAAGACATCATAAGCTAAAAAACTCGCACCTTTCCCGCTTCCATAACTCAGTGCGACACTACCTGCTGCCAGGAGAATTGCTGCTCCCCAGCCAATTGGGTTCGAAACCAAAAATGCACCAACAACATAGCCCGAGCCTACTCCCATTACTGTACTTGTAATGGTTTCAACAAAGATTTCATTTTTCTCTTTTGTATCGGTTGTACTGGCAATTTTCATACAGGCGGCGGTTAATCCCACGCCTATCAGAACAATGCCAGCACCTTTGCTGGCGGCGGCCATATTTTTTAACCTGTCAGCATGTTGGGTGATATGAGCCGTCGCTGGAATGCCACCTGCCCGTGCAATGCGAATGCTTTCATGTGTTGTATGATTTCCGAATAATAATTTTTCAATCGGGCCTACATTTTTTTTGAGTTGATCCAGAGCCTGTTTTCGCCGATAGTCATATTGTGCTTTTGTTATTTTTTCTAATTTATAGTCGGCGTAATGATCGCTGATTTCATTGATCAGGTTGACATTGCCAGGGCTGAGTAAATTTCCTGCTGCACCGGTAGCGATACCACCGGGAATGGTCAGAAAATTAGAATTCTGTTCCAGCCAGGCAAGTGCCCAGAAGTTTTCCATATTATTTGAATGTACGGATTTCGTGATAAACGTGGGTGGTATAATCGGGTTGGTTGAGCTTGTCGGTGTGGGTGGTAGTACACCCAAACGTAACATGTCACCAGCCCTGATGCGGCCCGGGTTTTTTATCTGAGGATTCAGTGCCAGAAGATGCTTGACCGTTTCCGCGTACCGGGTATCGTTCAGAGCATAACCAAACATGCTGTGTATGATGCCGGAAAACGTGTCCCCATTTTTTATTTTGTATTCGTAATACATAGTTGTGGCCGTCATGATATTTGTTTCCTTGTTATATTATCGTCAGACTCCTGAGTCATCGTCGGACTTTAAGGTGCCCTCAGGCTTGATGTTTATGCTGTGATCGTTGTGGCTCAATCTTTGATGCCAGCTTCGATGATGTGCCTAGTGAAGATAATACCAAACTGGAAGAAGAACAAAACAGACAGATTCAACGATATTTATTCATAGGTGTAAAGATAGGCGGTATCAATATCGACTTTACGTTGAATTGCTGCTGTGCATCGACAATGGCGCTGTCGCCGGGGTGAAAGCTCTGTTATTGATCACTGTTGGGTAATTTTACCGTGAATGTGTCGGAAACAACGGACACTGTTTCTTTTTTTGCGGTACTAAATTCAACTGGCCTGTTTGCATGATGCCTGTGGCGGACAGCGTTGCGGTTTGAAAGGCAATGGATCTGACTCTGCCATCAAAATATTCATTCATGTTCAACATGACGTCCCTCGGATGTTTGTTGCGGGATTGTGCCGAGTGGCGTAGTGGATATTGTGTAAATCTCAAGCCGTAAAAACAAAAAACCCCGCCGAAAGGCAGGGTTCCTTGGGGTCAACTGTGCGACAGGCGTTATTCGGGAACAACGTTACCTGCTGCGGGACCTTTTGGGCCTTGTTCGGTTTCGAAGCTCACCTTTTGGCCTTCGTTCAGGGTTTTGAAACCGCCACCCTGGATTGCGCTGAAGTGTACGAACAAGTCGTCACCACCGTCATCGGGCGCGATAAAGCCGAAGCCCTTGCTTTCGTTGAACCATTTTACTGTGCCTGTAGCCATAACTTTTTACCTTTGTTTTCTCTGTACTTGCAAAATTTCAAACGTACTTTTAAACGTCCTTCCAAGCATCGTATGGTGTTTATGCATCATACGATGCCGCACCATTACTACTGCTTGGCCCGGAGTATAGCGCTAATTTCTGAAAAATGCCTCATTTTGCGAGATTTGCAAGGCCTTTGGCTGCAAATTGGCATATTTGGCGGAATTGTTTATAGGCTTGCTCGTCCAATTTGCAGTCCAGACTGCGTCGGTCGGCGTAGAACAGGCCAACCGGTTTGTCGCGCACATGAATGGACATGGCGAAAAAACTGTTGGTTTTTATCCGTGTTTTGACATCGTCGGGCATCAGCGGCCAGAATTTTTTGCGGTTGTCATCGTTGACCCACAGGCTGACCTGTCTTTCCATTAACCGGGTAAACAGGTGAGGCTTGTCCAGCAGAATTTCAAAACGACTGAAGACCGGGTCATTATCGCTGCCCAGCATGTAACGCGAAACGAGCTTTTCACGTTTTTGGTCCAGTATGCAAAATACCACTCGATTGAGCCCAATGCCGTCGTGCATGCCATGCACGGTTTTGCGCATTAATTCACTGAGCTTCATTTTGCCCATGCCTTTACGCAAATCATGCAGGGTTTGAGTGAATAGATCGGTTTGTGGGAGCAGGCACACCTGTGCTACGGGCTTTGGTGTAGTGGGGGCGTTGTTTTGGGGGCTGCTAGATGCCGATGCCGGTTTTTCAGTGGCCGCTGGTGCAGCAGGTTTTTTTATTGTCTCAATTTCGGCTTCTGCCTCGGGGAATTCATCTTCAATGATGAGTTCTTCCCCACCGGGTAGCAGAGGTAGCAGGGCGGCGGCGTATCGCGCATCGTAAAATGGAGCCTCGCGGGCAGCACGCACGGCATTTTTGTGTATATGGGGGATGATTTCATCCAGTGATGCGCCGAGATAATCCGCGATTTGCGGCAGCACGCGCTCGGTTTTTTCCCAGTACCAGCCACGTTCGGTGCTGCGGGCTAATTGTACGGCCAGCATGATGCCGCGTACCCGTGGCTGGCTGGCATTTTCCGGACGTAACGCATCGTTCACCAGTCCGGGTAAATGCCAGCGAGCGGCAATTTCACGACTGAAATGTTCCAGACTTTCACCGAAGGCAATGTATTGAGCTTCATCGGTGGGCAGGCCATCCTTGAGCATTAGTTTGCGGAACTGGTGCATTTGCTCCGGTGCGGCGACCCACAGGGCCATTTCTGCCACATCGTGCAACAGGGTGGCCAGTAATATTTCATTGGGCGCATGATCATTTTTGATATGTGCCCAGTCCCAGGCTTGAAAGGCGGCATGAAAGGCGCGGCAGGCCGTGCGGATATAGCCTGTTTTTGCGAAGCCGCTGAGCGTGCGCTCCAATTGGGGATGTCCCACAGTGAGTCGTTTGGCACGGTCTATACCCAGTAACATTGTTGCCTGCGCCATGCTGGAGATTTCTGCGTGCAGGGATTGGTTTGCAGTGGTGTGTAATTGGTTCAGTGTATGCAGCGCCAGACCCGGGTCTTTGAGGATGATGTCACCATAAGCCTCAAAAGAGCTACCGCCCTGATGAGCCACTTTGCGAAAGGCGCGCGCTGAATGCTCAAAAATCGGCAATGGCTGGGCAGTCAGCTCCTCGATGGAAATGGTGGCATTGGTGCTCACGGTTTGGCGTGTTCTCTACATTACATTGTGTGCGCCCAGCAGAAATGATGAGCCTTTCAGGAACTTTCGGCGCAAACAGGCGCAGACTTTAGGGAGTGGCGCAGGGGCCGTTATGGAGGTAATGGCTTGCCTGTTGCGATGATTCGCATGATGACGGGTATGCGTGAAAAACTGTTGATGGAAGGATACAGGGCATAGCCGTCAGGCTAAGTGCGCTTGTTCCACCAAATGGGAAAAGATCGTTAACCTGAATTAATCAAATCGGTGTTTTGGCGGAAAATGATTGTCAACACCCCTAATATTTATAGGCTTACTCCCTTGGCCCGACGGCTATGGGATACCGGGTGGCTGAAGCCGGTTTGTCTTAATCGTTTGACCACCAACATAACGTCGGTTTGCATCATCCTAAATTAATCAGTTAAATCTACTGCGAGCGCCTAAGGCACAGAATCTAAAGCATTTTTCAGAACATGTTGAACTCACCGTATGGGTGATACACTTTCGTCCAAAATAACCTGAAAAACGCTTTAT
>JAKISS010000083.1 GCA_021648485.1 Gammaproteobacteria bacterium | reverse complement strand
TGCCCACGCTTTCCGACCCGGACATGGTGCGAGCCCAGCGCGCGGCAATGAGCGACCCTTATGCACCAAACCCCTCTGTTGAGGCCATTTTGCACGCTATTATTCCGTTCAGATTCGTTGATCATACCCATGCTGATGCGGTGGTGACGTTGACCAACTCACCGAATGGTGAGGCGCGCGTGCGTGATTTGTACGGAGAGCGGGTATTGATTGTGCCGTACACTATGCCGGGGTTTGTGCTGGCAAAAGTGATTCACGAGCTGACCCGTGATGTGGATTGGTCACAACTCGATGGCATGGTGCTGATGAATCATGGCGTGTTCAGTTTTGCCGATGATGCCCGTGTCAGTTATGAACGCATGATCGCGCTGGTGACGATGGCGGAAAATGTGCTGGAGCAAGCAGGAACCAGCATAGCAAGCACGGAACCGAAGCCCGCAGCTGAAGGTGCGGTTGTGCTGCGGTCGCTGGCTGATATTCGCCGTGCCGTGTCGCATGCCCGTGGCATGCCTTGTATCGTGCGTTGGGATGTCTCCGCCGAGGCGGTGGGTTTTGCAAATTTACCGAACGTGGCAGAGATTGCCACCCGTGGCCCGCTGACCCCTGATCATGTGATTCGTACCAAGCGTGTGCCGATGATTCTCGATACAGAGCCGGATGCCGCAGTGAGCGCTTTCGGAGATGATTATCGTGCCTATTTTGCCCGTAATGCTTTTGCTGACCTGACTTGTCTTGATTCTGCCCCGCGCTGGGCGGTATGGCCGGGGCAGGGCGCGCTGGCCTTTGCTGCCAGTGTCAAAGAGGCCGGTATTATTGCTGATATTGCAGCCCACACTTTGCGTGCCATCCAGCGTGCCGAATGCCTGGGTGGTTGGCAGGCATTGCCGGAAAAAGACATTTTTGAGGTGGAATACTGGGACCTGGAGCAGGTCAAGCTGCGCAAAGCAGGTGCCCCCGCCACTTTTGCGGGAAAAATTGCCCTGGTGACGGGAGCGGCCAGCGGCATTGGCCGTGCCTGTGCCGAGAGCCTGCATGCACAGGGGGCCGCAGTGCTGGCATTGGATATTGACCCGGCAGTGGAAACACAGTTTACCGCAGCAGACCTGGTGGGTTGGCAGTGTGATGTGACGGATGTGCAGGCTGTGCAGATTGCCGTGGATGAAACGGTACGACGTTTTGGCGGGCTGGATATTGTTGTCAGCAATGCGGGCAGTTTTCCCTCCAACAGTCGTATTGATGAAATGGACAGCACTGTCTGGGAGCGCAGTTTGCAAATCAATCTCAGCAGCCATGAGCAGCTGTTACAGTGTTGCATCCCTTATCTGGAGCGGGGTATTGATCCAGCGGTGGTGTTCATGGCGTCAAAAAACGTTACTGCGCCAGGGCCGGGAGCGGCGGCTTATTCAGTGGCGAAAGCAGGGTTGACGCAATTGGCGCGGGTCGCCGCACTGGAACTGGGGCCCAAAGGTATTCGCGTTAACGTGTTGCACCCGGATGCCGTATTCGACACTGCCATCTGGACCGAGGAAGTGCTGGAAAATCGTGCGCGCCATTATGGAATGAGTGTGCAGGAATACAAAACCAAAAACCTGCTTAAAGTAGAGATTAATTCAAAGGATGTGGCAGCACTGGCCTGTGCTTTGGCTGGCCCGTTGTTCGCCAAAACCACCGGCGCGCAAATCCCGGTTGATGGGGGTAATGACCGGGTAATTTAGATTCATACTTTAGAGCGTTGCAGGATATTTAACGCAGAGACGCAGAGGGCACGGAGTTTTTACCGTTTTTCTCTGTGTTCCCCGCGTTTACAACACGCCATTGGTTAGCATTATAAGATTAAATATATCGAAATCTCTGCCGATTATGTGACGTAGGCAAAATACTACACTGGTATAAAACCAGTGAGATTTTGTGGCCATGTTTTTAATCTGGCTTTGCATATTGTTGCCAAGGGGATAGCTACAATGAGTATTGAATATTCCGAGAGCCTGGAAGAGGCTACGCAAATTGCACGGGCCGCTTTGCCATTGGCGAATCAGTTCTCTTTGCCTGCTAACCCGGTTAATTATGCCGTATTGTACGAATACGTTGCGGGGCAAAATCCGCCGTTGAGTGCAGCATTGGATCAATTACGTGAAAATGCCAAAGACCTTACCGATGCACAACTGAATGCGTTGTATCACAGTTTTATCAGTGGTAACGATGAGCAGGCACTGCAAGAGGTGCGTCAGGCTTTGTCCGGCATGGTGAACTCCACCCGGCGTTCACTGGATAAGGTGAGTCATACATCGCAGGCTTATCAGGAAAATCTCGGTGTGTCTGCCAAACAATTAACCGATGCTGAACCATCAGGTGTGGTTGATATTATCACCCACTTGATTGATGAAACGGTGCGCATGCAGGCCGCCAGTCGTAGCATGCAGGAAGAACTGGTAAAAACCAATGAGGATTTATCCAGTTTACGCACCGAATTCAAGCGCGTTCGACAAGAGTCCATGGTCGATCCGCTTACGGGAATCCAGAACCGCCGTGCATTTGACGTCTCGCTTGCAGAGGCGCGTGAACATGCCAAAGTCAGTAACAAAGCCCTGTGTTTATTGCTGGTGGATATAGACCATTTCAAAAAAGTGAATGACACTTATGGTCATGTAGTGGGGGATGCCGTCTTAAAACAGGTTGCAAATGCAATTAATGATGTTGTCCGTGGCGGTGATGTACTGGCCCGTTATGGTGGTGAAGAATTTGTATTGTTACTGCCTAACACGCCTATGGACGGTGCGGAGCGTGTTGCGGATAATATCTGTAACCAGGTGCGTAACCAGAAAATGGACAATAGTCATGTGGGAAAAGACGTAGGGCGGGTGACCGTATCCGTGGGTGTGGCACTGTTCAGCAGCAATGAAACAACTGAGCAATTTGTTGTACGTGCCGACACGGCTCTGTATCGCGCAAAAGAAAGTGGACGTAACCGGGTATGCACCAGCGAAATAAGATAAATGATTATCGGAAAGTTTATAAAGCCCGTAAAAACATCCACAATCCGTCGCGTTTACGTAAGCGTGGCCGTGAAAACAGATTACCCTGCTGACGCTCCAGTAATTCCAGAATACGCAGCCCGCCGTTAATCATCAAACGTAATTGAAAACCAAAACGACCGCCCACAGCGCGGCCCAGAGGTTTTCCGAACAACATTTTTTCGCGCGCATAGGTGATTTGCTGTTGCAGCAACCGCGTAAAGGCATCATCGCTGCGTCGTGTACGGAAATGTTCTTCGCTGACCCCGAAACGCTGTAAATCTGCCTGCGGTAAATAAATACGCTGGTTCTCCACAAAGTCCTGTTCGATGTCCTGCAAAAAATTGATTAACTGTAAGGCGCTGCAAACAGCATCAGAATGTTCAAGATTTTCCGCAGTGGCGGCATCCATTAAATGCAACAACAGGCGGCCCACCGGGTTGGCAGAATAACGGCAGTAATCCCACACATCATCAATATCGGTAAAACGTTTTTTGCTGACATCCAATCGAAAGGCCGTAATCAAATCGTGAAACAGCTGTAATGGTAAATCGTGTTTCTTGATGACATCGGCCAGCGCGATAAAAATGGGATTATCAATGGCTTCATTGTTGGCGATGGCATCCAGATATTCATCATATTCCCTGAGTTTTGTGAGCCGGGTTTCGGCATCCCAGTCACCCTCGTCAGCAAAATCATCCGCAGTGCGTGCGAAGGCGTAAATTACACTGATGGGCTGGCGCAGGCGTTTGGGCAAAATGAAGGAGGCCACGGGAAAGTTTTCATAGTGGCTGCGCACCATTTGCTGGCAATAGGCGTAAGCATCTGTGATTTTCTGCGGAGAGGAGGGCATCGTCGTTTGTGGGAAAATTCATTGCCTGAGTGGGAGATAAAGTATCACAAAACAGTGTCCTTAGTCGGTAACTTTCCCTCGCAGTGCCTTTGTTTTACCTCGCTGTGTTTTATTATCCATGCGTCGTTTCCTGGCATTTTTGCCGGGTTTGGTGGGGCGCCTGGTTTTGGGTGTCGTTGCCACGGCTTGAATCAGGGTCTGCAAACGTTCAAGGGCTGCATCGCGATTTTTTTCCTGCGTGCGAAATTGCCGGGCTTTGATGACAATGATGCCCTCTTTGTTGATGCGATGATCTTTTTTACTTAACAGACGTTGTTTGTAAAAGTCGGGCAGGGAGGATGCATTGATATTAAAACGCAGGTGAATGGCTGAAGAAACCTTGTTGACGTTTTGACCACCGGCTCCCTGTGCGCGGATGGCCGATAGTTCAATTTCAGTATCGGGGATGGAGACGTTATGGGAAATCTTCAGCATGGCCGGTTTATTCTTTGTTTGTCCCGTGTGTGATTAGGGATTGTTAACACTCCCTAATCAATGGTGGAGAGGGTTAATTGCGCGTCAGGCAAACCAGCGGCTAACAGTTTCTCACTGGCACAGTGGGTAAGGGTTTCTGAACCGGCAATGTATACGTCTACGGTTTCCAGATTGCCGTGTTTTTCCAGTAAATATTCCACGGCATCTGTGTCGATCACAGGGTGATAATTGAAATTATCCAGTGCATCCTCCCATGAGCGGCACAGATTATTCATATATAAATCTTCTTTTTTATCCGCGACCCAAAATAAACTCATGGTGGAAGCTGTTTCCAGAGCCATGGCGTGTTCAATAAGGCTTTTGATGGGGGCGAATCCGGTACCGTAGGCAAGATAAAGCTGCGCACGCCTGGCACTTTCATTAAACAGAAAATGACCGTGAGGGCCGACTACCGTGATGGTATCCCCCTTTTTACTGTTGTGGATTAATGCCTGAACAAAGGGTTTGTCTGAGTCACAGGGAATATGAAACAACAGGTTGCGGTCGTCACAGGGGCAGCTGGCGATGGGGAAGTCTGTGCCGGTTTTTTTGTCGAGGGAAAGGGTAACTGATTGCCCGGCAAGAAAACGTAACCGCTGAATACGGGGTGTTTGTACATGTAAGATCAATATTTTGTCTGTGGTTTGTTCGATACGTTTTATTCTGGTGGCAATTTTTTGCAGGGGGATGTCATTTTCACTGCTGGCCTCCAGTGCTTCCAGTATCACGTCGCTTACTGCTGTGCAGGAACACATCAACACGTAATCCCTGTTTTTTTCGGCTTCGCTGAGCACGTAGTCGTGGTGTCGGGTTTTTTTTACTTTGCCACTGATAATGCGTGCTTTGCACAGTCCGCAGTTACCATTGGCGCAGCCGTAGTTGAGCGCCAGCCCGGCACGCACACCGGCATCCAGAATGGCATCATTGCCCTCTAACCAGAATTCGTGGTTGCTGGGTTGTATTTTGATATGTGCAGCCATAATGGGCTATTTTGCTGAAATTTGATGGCTGTTGGTGGCGCAGGAGAGTGTGAACAGGGAAAAACACATTCGGTTGTAGGATTTCAGGGTAAGCATGGCAGAGAGCGCAAACAGTGTCCCGTAAATGATCAATGTTGTTGGCCCGCTTTCGTGCGGTATTTCATCGGCTGCGTGTATGACATTTTCAAAGATAATGACCTCAATGGCGACAATGAATAATGCTGTGGAAATGGCACGTGATGTGCGCCACACATGTATATGATCGGTTAGCTGATCCGATGTGCCATTGGCGGAGTAAACGTGAACATAGGACAGCAAAAACGTTTGCAGGTGTCGATAGCGCGAGCGTAACCTGAAACGTCGATAATGAAAGCGGGGGTGCAGAAGGCGGGTGAATGTGCATTTTGTCGAGATATTGTTATCGCCAAATTCTTCCTGGAAAACCTGGTAGTCTTTGGCAATGGCAGTTGAACATTTTTCAGTCATCTTGTTCAACCAGTCGATATTGCGTGAGACGTGGCCACCAAAAATACGCATTTCCTGCATGAAAAATATCGAACCGATCATGTCCAGCACAAGGCCGGTGACAAAAATACCGATTAACCCGAAAACCGTCAGCAATGAGCCGACTGCACTTTTCAGGACAGAAGATGTGTCCTCTGTGCCAATAAAGTTGCCCACCAGATTAAAAAAATACTCACCTGCGGCTTCGCCGGTGCCAATGGTGAACAGCAGAATCTGGCAGATCCAGAAGACCGCACCAGTCATGCCAAATTCAGAAAAACGTGCGCCAAAGTTCATTTGTGGATTGCCGGTTTTCGAGTGGTTTTAATGATTGTTGTGCGAGCCGGGGTTTACCAGAACCAGCCCCAGATACCCACAAGTATGCAGCCTGCCAGCGTGCCGGCTATTGGTGCGACGGCAGTGCCGATGGCGGCACCGGCTGCACAACCTTTGAGGGCACCTTTGCCATTATCAGGCGGTGTATCGGTGGTGGCATTATCAGGTGTTGTCGTTTCAGCGGATGCAGAAACCTGTTCTGTGTTTTGTCCTGGTGCCGGTGTGTTTTCGGCATAACTTGAAAGAGACAACCCCATCATGATGATGGCACTGAATAACATTAAAACGGCGGTTTTTGGGTTTGTTTTCATCGTTATTTTCCCCTCCCTATATAATGGTGATGCGATGCGGGTAATTATATTGTGAACGTTGTTTTGAATCCCGCACAGCCACCCGAGTAACATGGCTTTTTACGCTGTCGAGTCTATCAGAATTTTTCCATCTGATTCGTTTAATGGTCACGGTAATATACCCGCAGCGATTGAGGTGCAGGCTTTATGGCATACCTTTTTCGTTTCATGACCGTGTTAAAACGCCTTGCAATCGGCTGGTTATTATCCGGCAACTGCTCCTGCGTTGTTCTATCTGGGGCCATTCCTGGTCTGGTGGTCGTTTTGCCTCGTCAGGAAACGAATATGATGCACACTAAAAGACAAAACCTCAAACACCATGGGTATAGCGCCGGTTGTGTACTGCTTCGCACGGATATTTTACGGATATTTTTATACTGGCCGATATCATCTAGTGGTGGATAACAGGAGTCATTTGTTCATGCTAATGAGGCGTAATCGGCGAAAATTTGCACGTTATGGTGTGGGTAGTTTGGGGGTTAGCCTGCATCGCGCGGGTTTGCTGAGTTTGTTTTCCAGCCGTATCGATGTCCGGGCTATCGATTTTAACGCGACCGGTCTGGCATTTCGTCATTCCCGCCCGTTGAACCCGGGGCAGCCGGTGCTGATGGACCTGATGACGGATCAACATAGTGTGTCTGGTGTGGTGGCGGTGGTGCGTTATGTCACACGTATGGAAAATCATTTCCGCTGCGGTGTCGAGTTTGATTTTGAGGCCAATGCGCATATGCGTTCGGTCGCCGTGAGAGACACATTAACGAAGGTTGAAACACTCCTCAATGAAGTGGTGATTCTCACCGCTGAATAGTTTTTTACTCGGCACGCAGGGCTTCCACCGGGTCCAGACGTGCCGCCCGCCGGGCGGGTACCACACCGGCAATAACACCGATAATCAGTGCCAGTGTCTCCGCGATAAGTACATATTCCCAGGGCGTATGCACCGGCAGTTCGGGCAGGGCGACGGTCAGCAATTGTGCGCCGCCAATGCCCAGCAGCAGCCCGGCCAGTCCGCCAATACCCGCCAGCACCACGGCTTCCCCCAGAAATAACATCTGCACCTGTCCTTTCTCCGCACCCAGTGCGCGCAGCAGCCCAATTTCGCCGGTGCGTTCCGAAATGGCAATGGTCATGATGGTGAAAATGCCGATACCGCCCACCACCAGCGAAATACTGCCCAGTGCTGCCACCGCGAAGGTCAGCACATTGAGCACATTGCCCAGTACATCCATCATCTGTTGCTGGGTAGTGATGGTGAAATCTTCTCGACCGTGGCGGTTGATCAGTATGCGTTTGATGCCCGCTACCACCTCGTCCACATCGGCATCTTCTTCGTAGAGCAGATCAATTTCCATCAGGCTGTCGCGGTTGAATAATGACAAAGCGCGCGCTGCAGGAATATATACTGTGTCGTCCAGATCCATGCCCAGCACCTGACCCTTGCTTTCCATCACACCGATAATGCGGTAACGCTCACCCCCCACACGAATGTGTTTACCCAGGGGGTTGGCTGTACCAAACAATTCACTGCGCAGCGTGCTGCCCAGTACGGCAAAGGCACGGGGTGAGCGCGGGTCGTCATGAGGCAGAAACTGACCCAGTTGCACACGCATGGAGAAGGCTTCGGGCATGTCAGCCCCCATACCAAACACAGTTGCTCGCCGGTGTTTGTTGCCCACTTTGACTTCTGCATTACCCTGGGTAACGGCCACTACGGCACGGGTGTGCGGCACACGCCGCAGTGCTTCGGCATCGTCGATGCTTAACGGTCGTACGGTACCCATGATGCCGACGGGTGTGCCCATGGTAGTGGCCTTGCCGGGGTTGATGCCGATCAGCGTGGTGCCGAACTGGGTGAATTCACTGAGCACGAAACGGTGAATACCTTCACCGATGGAGGTGAGCAATACCACGGCACCGATGCCCACGGCGATGCCGAGAATGGTCAGTCCGCTGCGCAGGCGATGGGCCACGATGGACGAGGTGGTGAGCTGGATGAAGTCTTTGCTTAGCATGTTGTTTTCGTGTTTGCTTATCCAATAATAAAATACATTTGCCTGCCGCGAATACAGAAAACGCTGCACAAATTATCGTCGTGCCAACGCCTGCACCGGGTCCAGTTGCGCCGCCCGTCGTGCGGGTAACAATGAAAACAACAGCCCTGTACCCAGGGCCACGCCAATGGCGGCCAGAAAAGCCCACCATGGTGTACCCAACGGCAGGGCCGGATAAAAATAACCGATCACACTGCTGACAGTCTGCCCAACCAGCAGACCCAGCCCGGCTCCCATGCCGGATAACAGCGCAGCTTCAGTCATGAACAGCCGAATAATCTGTCGCTGTGGTACACCCAGTGCTTTCAGCAAACCAATTTCGGTGGTGCGTTGCGATACCGCTACCAGCATTACATTCATGATCAGAATGCCGGCCACCGCCAGGCTGATGGCGGCAATACCGGCTACGGTAAGGGTCAGCGCCCGGAGAATTTTGTCGAAGGTGGCGAGCACCGCATCCTGGGTGATGAGGGTGACATCCTCTTCGCCCTGGTGCCGTTCGCGCAGGGTATGTTTGATAAACGCGATAGCACGCGGGATGCTTTCCCGGCTGCGGGTATCCAGCAAAATGCGAAACAGCGATTGTGTGTTAAACAACATTTGCGCTGCGGCGACAGGCACAAAAGCGACGTTTTCCACGTCGATATCGAAGGAACGTCCCTGTGCAGCCATGATGCCGATCACCCGAAAGCGTCGGTCACCGATGCGCACCCATTCGCCCAGCGCGTTTTTTGCACCAAACAATTCCTGTTTGAGCGTGCTGCCCAGCACGGTGACAAAGCGGGCGCGGGTAATGTCCGTCTCCGGCAGAAACCGCCCTTTGCCCAGCCGCCATTGGCGGACATCCAGTAATGATGATGTGCTGCCCACCACCATCACATCACGTTGCAGATTTTTCACCGACACGGGTGCCGAACCGATGATGAGAGGTGCCATGTGGTTGATCAGTGCCGAACGTGACACGGCAAGGGCATCGTTCAGGGTCAGGTCACGGGTGGTGCCGCCCAGCAGGCTGGGTGAGCCGCCAGAGGTTTCCGATTTGCCGGGCAGCACAATAATCAGATTGGTACCCAGGGAGGAAAATTCCCCGGTAACGTAACGCCGTGCCGCTTCGCCCAGAGAGGTGAGCACCAGTACCGAGGCGACACCTATACTCATGGCCAGTAACATCAGCAGGGTGCGGGTGCGATAGCCACGCAAGGCGTCAAAGGCAAAGCGGGTGGCGTCGCGGGTTTTCACGGGCTTGCCGGTGGTGTGTGGTTTTGTAACAACGTGTCATGTTCGATAGCACCATCGATCATGTGAATACGGCGTCTGGCACGTTTGCCCAGTGTTTCATCGTGAGTAACCACAAGTAGTGTCAACCCGTTGGCGTTAAGTTGTTCAAGTATTTTCACCACTTCAGTACCGGCGGCGCTGTCCAGGTTGCCGGTGGGTTCGTCTGCGAGTAACACTGCGGGCCCGATAACTGTGGCACGGGCAATGGCCACGCGTTGGCGCTGGCCGCCGGAGAGCTGGTCCGGGCGATGTCCGGCGCGGTCGGCGATGCCCATTTGTTGCAGCGCCATTTGTACTTTCTGATTGCGCTGTTTTTCCGGCATGCCAGCCAGCATCAAGGGCAGAGCGATATTTTGCGCGGCGGTGAGCCGTGGTACCAGGTGAAAGAACTGAAATACGAAACCAATTTTTTCCCGGCGGGTGCGCGCTTGTTGTTCGTCGCTCAGGGTCGTCACATCCTGACCATCTAACTGGTAGTGTCCGGCTGTGGGCTGGTCGAGCAGGCCGATCATATTCAGCAGGGTGGACTTTCCGGAACCGGACGGCCCCATGATGGAAATGTATTCCCCGGCAGTAACCTGCAAATTGATATCGCGCAGGGCATGTACCTGCTGGTCACCCACCTGGAAATTACGCTGAATGTCAGTTAATCGGATCATATAAGGGTAGATAAAAGGTTAAAAAATTACCCGGATTTTTTTCATTCCGGTTTGGCCAATGCTCCATCTTCCACACCCTCACGGTCGATACTGGTGACCACCTGTTCACCGTCATTCAGGCCGGAAATAATTTCTGTCAATTTCCAGTTAGACAGGCCGACCTTGACTTTACGTGCATGCAGCCGGTTTTCATCGGCGACATAGATCAGCACATGATTATCTTCCATCAAGGCCTCGGTGGGAATGTGTAACACATCCGGGCGGGTGGCCAGAATAATTTCCAGATCGGCACTGTAGCCGCCCAAAAGCCGGGCGTAATCTTCAGACCGGGTGAATTCTGCTTCCACATCCACCGTGCGTGCCTGTTTTTCAACTTCCAGCACAAAGGGAGCGATACGGCGGATTTTCCCGTCGAAGGTTTTATCCGGGAAGGCATCCAGCGAAATGCGTACAGGTTGTCCCACTTTCACTTTGGCGGCATCCACTTCATCAATGGGGGCAGAAATGTACAGGCAACGGTTATCAATCAGATCCACGGCGGGAGGCGTGGGAATACCCGGCGGGGAGGGGGTCACAAATTCACCCAGCTCACCGTTGATTTTGGCGATGATGCCATCAAAAGGAGCGATCAGCCGGGTACGTTCCAGATTGGCCTTGCTGACATTGATTTTTGCCTGCGACACCCGGCGTGATTCTCTGGCGGCCAGACAGGCGGCGGCACGGGCTTTGGCATCACCCACGGCGCGCTCGGTATTATCGTCCGAGGCCAGTTTTTGTTGGCGTAATTGCACCAGACGGTCAGCCTCGCTGCGCGCCACATCAGCCACTACGCACACCTCGGTGGCGCGGGCCGCCGTAGCCACAGCTTCGCGTTCGGCAAGTTTCAGCTGGGCATCAAGGTCTTTATTCCACAGGGATAACAGCAGTTGTCCGGCCTTGACGTGATCGCCCTGTTTAATGGGCAAATGAGCGATGAGGCCACCGATGGAAGGTGAGAGTCTGGCGCGCTGGCAAGCCTCAACAGTACCCGCGCGGGTATTGGCAACAGTGGATTCGATGGGCCCGCGTTCCACTGCTTCCACACGCACCAGTATTGGTTTGGGTTGTGCCCAGTACCAAGTCAGAGCCATACCCGCACCGAGCAGGATGCCGATAACAAGAAACCGACGCAAATGGTGGGTCATAGTGAACTCGTGGCGTTGTGGTCTTTGGGGCATCGCACAAAGCGGCATGCCTTGTTTGTAATATGTGGTGTTCTGTGTCGCAAAGCAATGCTTGATGAGTTGTTTTTGTTTATCGCTTAGCTAGTCTAATTTTTCTTGTAGATAGGGAAAAAAAGTGGTTTGAAAATGACTTCAAATACTGGACGAATCTGTTTCGTGTCTGGTTCATTAAATCCGGCCCGAGTGGTCGGTTTTTTTGGTGTTTGGCTGCTGCTTTTAACAAATGAAGGCTAGACGCGATCTTTTTTATTTTAGCGCCGTTTCGCTAAGAAAGCTCACTTGGTTACAGAGTTTTTCAATTACCTCCAATAGAATAACAAAACCATCGGCCATGAAAATCACCATAAAACTCCGTGACTATGGGATATTGGGGTTTGGCGTGAAAACAACAACGTTGTAAAGAGGAAAAATAACAAACTAAACCCATGCAGGAATGAAGGGCGAAACAAAAATGATAGAACAACATCAGCCAGATTATACCACAGTATAAAGATCAGTACGAAGCTTTACGAGAAAACTCGCGTAACTCTGCTTATGAGGTATTAGCTCCTGTGCTAACGAATAAGAGAAGTCAGGCAATTTTAAAAAGTACGCTATCTTTTACCGGGGTTACGGTTAATTGCATAAAAGAACTGAGAAAATGGGAAATGTCAGGCTTGCGTCGTGTTGCGTGGGATTGGGATAAAGTGCTGAAAATATATAGACCGAAACCGAAACGCTTTGAATTGTCTATCTGGCACGAAAAACATTGGCTCTGTAGTGCAAATATAGGGAAGCCAACAGTTACGGGAGGTAAGCTGCGATTAGACTTGATTGAGTCCAACCCCAATGGTTCGTCCATTGATGGGCTTGTAACTGACATTAATATTTTATGTTATGAAATTTATGCCCAAGCAATTGGTGCAACGGAATTACGTATAACAAATCCTGTTAATGAGTCTGTTCGGGATTATTATTTGAGTAAAAAAGGGTTTTCCTTCAACCAAAAAGAAAACTTTTGTTTTCGGGAGGTTTAAAATATGATTGGTAAAAAGAGAAAAGAACTTGACCCTGATAACCCTGAAGATATGGAAAAACTGCGTCAATATGCGAAAAAAGCAGCCGTAAGATTTAATCCTATAGCTGACCCTGATTTTGAAGAAAAGGGAGTTTTGTCTGGTGATGGTGAGGCTTTACTTTCTGAAACAGAGGAGGAACTTTATCTCCAGGAAATTGACGAATATTCTCCAGAAGAACGTCGTCAAAGGTTCAAATTACATAAACAAAACAACGATAACGATTTAAAAAATAAGGAATGTGAGAAAGAATAGGGTAAGACTTTAAGAGTCTGCTAAGCACATTTGCAAATGTGAGGCATTCCGATAGCCATACGGCCTTCGGTCTGCCGGATTTATGTGGCCGCAGCCCAATCGGTCCAGTCAGGATCAGGGTACGCTTTTTACCAAAGGTAGTCGTCTGTGTGGAAGAGTGGTTTACTCTCACTGAAGCTCAGGTGCCAGCGTATACGCATGTTGCCAAAGCGGACAGGACTAGGTTTTTGACTATGTGTTTTGATTGGGAGGTTTGTTAATTATGCGTCTCCTGATGATAGTTGCGAATATGCTCCTGAATGGCCGGTTGTTTGAGTTTTTCTACAAACCACTTTAATGCCTTGCCTTGGTTATCGCTGCGCCAGGCGACCTGAAATGTGCTCCGGTTGGGAGCGGCCTCAACGGATTTTGTAAGCAATTGCCCGGCATCAATAGCCGCCTGTGCCCAGTGTAGCGGCAAGTAGCCAATGCCAAGCCCCTGGATTTGTGCTTCGAGTTTACTGGCCATATCTGGCACGGTGAGCACTTCCTGTCCGGTCAACAAACCGCTGCTGCGAGGTGGCAGGTAACGGGAGCTGTCAGCAATGGCGACGGCACGGTATTTCAGGATATCGGTGCTGCTAATTGGCTCTTCGGCTGTGGCCAGGGGGTGATCGGGAGCCACGACAAACACCATGTTGAATTCACACAGGGGAAAATGACTGTAACCGGCACCCGCAGGCACATCACCACTGGCACCGATAACCAGATCCACGCGATTGGAGACCAGTGCATCCCAGGTACCCCCCAGCACTTCCTGTCGTAACTGCAATTGTGTGCTCCTGTTTTGTGCCGCAGAGCAACCGGATTTTTCCGACGTATGTTCGGTATAAAAGTCAGCGATGAGTGGTAGTAAACTGATGGCAGGAATGATCGTATCCATGGCAATTCGCAATTCGCTTTCCCAACCTGTGGCGATGCGTTTAACCTGATCTTCCAGCTCATGTGCGGCAAACAGCAAACGTCGTCCTTCTTTTAGCAGCGTTTTTCCTGCGGGAGTGAGTACCGCGCGGTGTCCGCTGCGATCAAAAATGGGGGTGCCGAGATCCTGTTCCAGCTTTTGCATGGTGTAGCTGATGGCAGAGGGCAC
>JAKISS010000082.1 GCA_021648485.1 Gammaproteobacteria bacterium | reverse complement strand
GTTTTTCAGGTTATTTTGGACGAAAGCGTATCACCCATACGGTGAGTTCAACATGTTCTGAAAAATGCTTTAGATTCTGTGCCTTAGGCGCTCGCAGTAGATTTAACTGATTAATTTAGGTTAAACCCATTCCTCCATCAATGTTTTGATTTGTGTCTGGTATTTCAGGTTTTTCAACTCACACTTGCTGCGAAAAGCTTTTAACAGTGGCTGCCGGGCTATTTGTGTAATTCATCCGCTGCATCCACAGTGTTCTGCAATAGAGTCGCTACAGTCATTGGTCCCACGCCGCCGGGCACAGGGGTAATCCAGCCGGCATTTTTGCTTGCTGATACAAAATCCACATCACCCACCAGTTTGCCATTTTCTTTACGATTGATGCCAACATCGATGACGATGGCACCGGGTTTGATCCATTCTCCTTTCACAATGCCGGGTTTGCCCACGGCCACCACCACGAGATCGGCGCGGCGTACATGGGCTTCGATATCTTTCGTAAAACGATGACAGGTGGTGACGGTGCAACCGGCCAGTAACAGTTCGAGGCTGGTGGGGCGGCCAACGATATTTGAAGCACCCACTACCACAGCATCCATACCACGAATATCCTGTCCGGTTTTTTCCAGCAGGGTAACAATGCCGCGTGGAGTACAGGGGCGCAGTACCGGTTGGCGCAGAGCCAGGCGACCGACGTTGTAGGGATGAAAACCATCCACGTCCTTATCAGGATGGATGCGTTCGATGACTTTTTCGGTGCCAATATGCTCAGGTAAAGGCAGCTGTACCAGAATGCCGTCGATGCCTGGGTCATCGTTGAGTTCATCAATGAGCGCCAGAAGAGTAGCTTCGCTAGTACCCGTGGGCAGATCGTGGGCGACGGAGACGAAGCCGACTTCTTCACAGGCCCGGCGTTTACTGCCGACGTAAACTTGCGAGGCGGGGTCCGCGCCAACCAGTACCACCGCCAGTCCCGGCGCACGTTTGCCTTCGGCCAGCCGTTGTTTAACACGCGCCTTGATATCCAGGCGAAGTTCAGCGGCGATGGCTTTGCCGTCGATAATCTGTGCGCTCATGTATTATTTTGCTCCACTTTTCAACGTCAGGTAAATCGCTGTTATTATCAGGGGGGCGCTATGATCGCACGGGGTCTTTACCTTCGACAACGGGTTTTTTTGCAACAGGCCTTGGCTAGAATTATATGTCTGTTTTCCCGTGCAAAGGGCTTCGGTTATCACTTAAATGCACTTTTCCTGCAAAAGCGAATAGCATCTGGCGGGTTCTGCCGCTATAATGCGCCGCCTCAGTTCGGGGTATAGCGCAGTCTGGTAGCGCGCCTGCTTTGGGAGCAGGATGTCGGGAGTTCGAATCTCTCTACCCCGACCAATTTTAGTGTCTGGTTTCCAAGGGCTGGTTTCCCGGTACTGGTCTTAAGATGCGCCCGTAGCTCATTCGGATAGAGCATCGGCCTTCTAAGCCGAGGGTAGCAGGTTCGAACCCTGCCGGGCGCGCCATTTTTTTCTGCTCTGGTAAAGGCAGGTAGTATTCAATTGTCTGCCGCGTCATGTATAATTGCGGCCCGGTTTGTTGACCGATGGTGGGCGTAGCTCAGTTGGTAGAGCCCTGGATTGTGATTCCAGTCGTCGTGGGTTCGAGTCCCATCGTCCACCCCATATTTTAGTTTAATGAATATGCAGTATGCGCGCGTGGCACACATCGGATGACTTCATCCTGGTGGCAGTGGTTTGGGGCCATTAGCTCAATTGGTAGAGCAGTTGACTCTTAATCAATTGGTTGTAGGTTCAAGTCCTACATGGCCCACCAATAAAAAAGCCCGGCCTTGGTTATGTGCAAGGTCGGGCTTTTTTGTTGACGGGCTGGGTGCAGTGGCAATTGAGTAGATGCTCCGGCATTGATTTTTTATGAAGCCGTCCTGGTGAAATTGGTATACACGCCAGATTTAGGTTCTGGTGGGGCAACCCGTCCCGGTTCGAGTCCGGGGGACGGCACCATTATTTTTGTTTTTAGGATACTTAAGCAGTAATGCATTACTACTTAAGTATCCTTCATGTACACAGTTGAGTGGGGAAAACGCAATGCAAGTCTCTGTTGAAACGACCAGCGGTTTGGAACGTCGCATGACGGTAATAGTGCCGAAAGAAAATATCGACGGCGAGGTGCAAAAACGCCTGAAAGACCTGGCTGGACGCGTGAAAATTGATGGTTTTCGTCCAGGTAAAGTGCCATTCAGTGTGGTGCGACAGAAATTTTCTGGCCAAGTCAGTCAGGAAGTGATGGGCGAAGTGATGCAGAACAGCTTTTATGAAGCCGTTCTTCAGGAAAAGCTGCGCCCCGCAGGTGCGCCGCTGATCGAACCGGGTGATGCGAAAGAAGAATTTGAATTTACGGCGACGTTCGAAGTTTATCCGGAGTTTGAAGTGACGGGGCTGGATAAAATCAAGATCGAACGTCCGGTTGTTGACATCGGTGATGCGGACATCGACAAGATGTTGGAGACTATTCGTAAGCAGCGTAGAACCTGGGGCGAGGTGGATCGCGCCGGACAGGAAGGTGACCAGCTGACGATTGATTTTGTGGGCACACTCGACGGTGAGGAATTTCAGGGTGGTACGGCAACGCAAGTACCATTGGAACTGGGCAGTAAACGTATGATCCCCGGTTTTGAAGAGCAATTAATGGGTGCTAAAACGGGCCAGGAACTGACGCTGGATGTGACCTTCCCTGAAGACTACCATGCCAAGGATCTTGCTGGTAAAGCTGTAAAATTTGCTACCACTGTGCTCAAGGTAGAAGAGCCGGTGCTGCCGGAACTGACCGATGAATTTGCGGTGGAGTTTGGGGTGAAAGAAGGCGGGCTGGATGCATTGAAACAGCAGGTGCGCAAAAATATGCAGCGCGAATCTGAACAAGCTATTACCATGCGCGTCAAAGAACAGGTGTTTGATGGCCTGATGGGGTTGGAATTGCTGGTTATTCCCAAAGCGCTGGTGGACAGTGAAATCGAAGTGCTGGTGAAGCAGCGTCAGCAGGACATGCAGCAGTATGGCGCGCCGGTACAGGATGTTGATCCCGCACAGTTTGAGACACAGGCGCAGCGTCGAGTGTCATTGGGTTTGATTCTTGCCGAAGTCATCAAGGAAAATGATATTACAGTCCCCCCCACGCGTTTGCGCGAGGCCGTAGAAAAAATGGCAGCCAGTTATGAGCGCCCGGAAGAACTGGTAAAATATTATTACGGTGACAAAGACCGTCTCAAGGAAGTGGAGAATGTGACGTTGGAAGAAATGGCCGTGGAACATATTGTTTCGCAGGCTAGCGTGAGTGACAAAAACACATCATTTGACGCTTTGATGAATCCGGGGCAGACTGCCGACTGACCTTGTTTTCTGTATCAGTCAGCGTGAACCACGTTGGTTACACACCAAAAAGAGAATGCACAAACTCATGAAAAATTCGTCTTTTTCCAATATAAGTTCCGTTACAAATAACGAAATCAGCAATTTGAATCTGATTCCTATCGTGGTTGAACAGTCGGCCCGTGGCGAGCGCTCTTACGATATTTATTCGCGGTTGCTCAAAGAGCGGGTAATTTTTCTGGTGGGCCCGGTGGACGACCATGTGGCTAATGTGATTGTGGCACAGTTGCTGTTTCTGGAGTCGGAAAACCCGGACAAAGATATCAGTTTTTACATCAACTCACCCGGTGGCTCGGTGACAGCTGGTTTGGCCATTTACGACACCATGCAGTTCATTAGTTGTGACGTGAGTACCATGTGCATCGGTCAGGCTGCCAGCATGGGTGCTCTGTTAATGACGGGAGGGGCCAAAGATAAGCGTTTTTGCCTGCCTCATTCCCGGATAATGATTCACCAGCCGCTGGGTGGTGTACAGGGGCAGGCAGCAGATATCGAGATTCACGCCAAAGAAATTTTGCTGATACGTGACCGGTTAAACAAAATTATGGCCAGGCATACGGGGCAGGAGCTGGAAACCATCGCTAAGGATACTGATCGTGATAATTTTATGAGTGGTGAAGAATCAGTGGCTTACGGGCTGATTGATGAGGTTTTGGACAGCCGTGCCATCCCGAAAAACACTGATATTTAGTGCGGTTGCAGCGTTCGCCCGGTGACGCTAAAGTAAAGCCCAATTCAAGACGATATTCAGCCCAAGGGGGAAGGCCATTTTTGATGGGTTTTCCGGGTAATCTCCGAGGTAATCATGAGTGACGATAAGCAAAGCAAGGGTGATGACAGTGGCAAGCTGCTGTACTGCTCTTTTTGCGGAAAAAGCCAACACGAAGTACGGAAGCTGATTGCTGGCCCCTCTGTTTTTGTGTGTGATGAATGTGTAGAGCTTTGCAACGATATTATTCGCGAAGAAGTCGATGAAAAGACTTCTAGTTCGGGCGAGAGTAAATTACCCACACCGCGTGAAATCAACCAAAGTCTGGACGAATATGTTATCGGCCAGCCGAATGCAAAAAAGATTCTTGCTGTCGCCGTGTACAACCACTACAAGCGGCTTGAGGCAGGCATCAAAAAAGACGGTGTTGAGCTTTCCAAAAGTAACATTCTACTGATTGGTCCTACAGGTAGCGGCAAAACTCTGCTGGCTGAAACGCTGGCTCGCCTATTGAACGTGCCGTTCACTATTGCTGATGCCACCACCCTGACCGAGGCCGGTTATGTGGGTGAAGATGTGGAAAACATCATCCAAAAGCTGTTACAAAAATGTGATTACGATGTGGAAAAGGCACAAACCGGTATTGTGTACATCGATGAAATCGACAAAATTTCCCGCAAGTCGGACAATCCGTCCATTACCCGTGATGTGTCAGGTGAGGGCGTGCAGCAAGCCTTACTGAAACTTATCGAAGGCACCATTGCCTCAGTGCCACCGCAGGGAGGACGCAAGCACCCGCAGCAGGAGTTTTTGCAGGTGAATACGGCCAACATCCTGTTTATCTGTGGTGGTGCGTTTGACGGCTTGGAGCGGGTCATTCGGGATCGCTCTGAAAAAAGTGGTATTGGTTTCTCTGCGACAGTGCAAAGTAAGGCTGATCAGAAAAGTATTGGCGAAATTCTGGAAGGCGTGGCACCTGAGGATCTCACTAAATACGGCTTGATTCCGGAATTTGTGGGCCGTTTGCCGGTAATTGCCACACTGAAAGAACTGGACGAAGATGCTTTGGTGCAAATTCTTACTGAACCGAAAAATGCTATTACCAAGCAATATGGCAAATTGTTCGAAATGGAAGATTGCGAGTTGGAATTTCGTGACGAAGCCTTGCACGCCGTTGCGAAGAGGGGCATGGAGCGCAAAACTGGTGCGCGTGGTTTGCGCTCTATTTTGGAAAAAGTATTGCTCGATACCATGTACGACCTGCCAACGCTAGAAGGTTTGAGTAAGGTCATTGTGGATGCCGATGTGATCAACAATAAATCCAAACCATTGCTGATTTACGAAGGTGGTGAACAGCACAGAGCGGCATCTGATTGAGAAAGTGCTTGATACCTAATATCCTGCAAGTGCTCGTACTTGCAGGATATTAGGTAATAAAACACACATTTTCCCTTCAAAAGTCAATGTAATACAACAAAATGCCGGGTTATCCCGGTATTTTATTGCCTGAAATCCATAAAATCCACGTAATAAGCACTCTTTTTGCCGAGAAACCGGGTAAATATCGTTTTAAGCCTTGAATTTTAGGCGCAGAAGCCGCAGATTGTTATCTGGAGTGCTAAAGGCCGATGTGCCGGGTGCCGACTGATAGTTCAGGTACCACGCTTGTTTTCGCAAATTGTTTTCGCAATGCGATTTTTTACGTTCACTTTTGTTTTCACAACGGTCGATTTACGAATTTTCTGAGGGAAGCCCCAAATGTCCAACAAAGACAAATCATCTGATGTCATCAATGATCAGCCGCAGCTCATGCCGGTACTACCGTTGCGTGACGTGGTGGTCTACCCCTATATGGTTATTCCTTTGTTTGTGGGGCGTGACAAGTCCATTAACGCGCTGGAAGCCGCGATGGATGATGACAAGCAAATTCTGCTCGCAGCACAAAAAAATGCTTCGCAGGATGAGCCTGAACCGGAAGACTTGTATCGCACGGGTACGGTAGCCAATATTTTGCAGTTGCTGAAGTTGCCAGACGGTACCATAAAGGTGCTGGTGGAGGGCAGTGAGCGCGCCAGAGTGCTGAATTACTTGAGTACCGATGATTATTTTCAGGCACAGGTCAGTCTTGGTGATGTTGAAACCGTGCCGCAGGATGATCGCGAAAGTGAAGTGCTGATGCGTTCTGTGCTTGCGCAGTTTGAGCAGTATGTGAAACTCAGTAAAAAGGTGCCGCCGGAAATTCTTTCATCGTTGGTGGGCATCGAAGAGCCGGGGCGTCTTGCCGATACCATCGCGGCACACATGTCACTGAAAATCGATGAAAAGCAGCACATTTTGGAAATTGGTGATGCGTGTAAGCGTCTTGAGCACCTGATCGGATTAATGGAGGCAGAAATTGATCTGCTACAGGTTGAAAAACGTATCCGTGGGCGTGTCAAACGGCAGATGGAAAAGAGCCAACGCGAGTATTACCTCAACGAGCAAATGAAAGCCATCCAGAAAGAGCTGGGTGATATGGATGAAAGTCACAATGAGCTGGATGACTTGGCGGCCAAAATTGAAAAGGCGGGCATGTCCAAAGAGGCGCGTGAAAAAGCGGATACTGAATTAGGTAAGCTGAAAATGATGTCGCCGATGTCGGCCGAAGCGACGGTGGTGCGAAATTATATTGATTGGCTGGTTAACGTGCCGTGGAAAAAACGTACCAAGGTGCGTCATGATTTGGCTAAGGCCATGGAGGTGCTGGAGGCTGATCATTACGGTCTGGACAAGGTCAAGGAACGTATTCTTGAATACCTTGCGGTACAGCAGCGGGCCAAGAAGGTGAAAGGGCCTATTTTGTGTCTGGTGGGACCGCCGGGAGTGGGTAAAACCTCGTTGGGTAAATCCATTGCACGCGCCACCAATCGAAAATTTATCCGTATGTCGTTGGGCGGGGTGCGTGATGAAGCTGAGATCCGAGGGCATCGTCGTACTTACATTGGTGCCATGCCGGGCAAGATTATTCAAAACCTGTCCAAAGTGGAGACTCGTAATCCGTTGTATTTGCTGGATGAGCTGGACAAAATGTCCATGGACTTCCGAGGTGATCCGGCATCTGCGTTACTGGAAGTGCTTGATCCTGAGCAAAATAACAGCTTCAACGACCACTATCTGGAAGTGGATTACGATTTGTCCGATGTGATGTTTGTGGCGACCGCTAATTCTTTAAATATTCCCGGGCCGTTATTAGATCGCATGGAGGTCATTCGTCTGGCGGGTTATACGGAAGACGAAAAGGTGAATATTGCCGAGCGGTATTTGCTTAAAAAACAAATTGAATCCGCAGGCCTGAAAGATAATGAGATTCGTGTCAGCGAATCAGCCATTCGCGACATTATTCGTTATTACACCCGCGAGGCCGGTGTGCGTAATCTGGAGCGTGAAATTTCAAAGATCTGCCGTAAGGTGGTCAAGCAGATTTTACTGGAGCCTGACACTAAAAAGGTCAGTATTACTTCACGCAACCTGGAAAAGATTTTGGGTGTGCGACGGTTTCGTTTTGGCTCTGCAGAAGAGACAGATCAGATTGGACAGGTGACCGGTCTGGCCTGGACCGAAGTGGGCGGTGAGCTGCTCACTATAGAAGCCGTAAAGATGCCCGGTAAGGGCAAACACAGTGTTACCGGGCAGTTGGGTGATGTGATGAAAGAGTCTGTGCAGGCTGCCATGAGCGTGGTGCGTAGCCGAGTGAAGGCCCTGGGGCTTGACCCTGAGTTTTACAGTGATAGCGATATTCACATTCATGTGCCGGAAGGTGCAGTGCCCAAAGACGGCCCTAGTGCAGGTGTTGGCATGTGTACGGCGCTGGTGTCAGTGTTGACCAATATTCCGGTGCGAGCCGATGTCGCCATGACAGGTGAAATCACGCTACGCGGCGAAGTGTTGCCCATTGGCGGCCTGAAAGAAAAACTGCTGGCGGCACATCGTGGCGGCATCAAAACCGTATTGATTCCACATGAAAATACTCGGGACCTGACAGATATTCCCAAGAATATTAAACAGAATCTGGATATTCGGCCAGTACGTTGGATCGATGAAGTTTTACAGGTGGCATTACAGCACATGCCCGAGCCGCTGCCGGAAAGCAAGGCAAGTGGCAAAGTAGGCGCGAGTCGAAAAGAGTCAAAGCGTAAACCTATCCGCACACATTAATTGCGTTTTGCAAAAGGACCGCCCCGGTTTATTCCGGTGGCGGTCGCCTGATGTTAAATCCAAAAAAACAGAATGTTATTTTTGAAGCGGGAACATGCTAAATAATACCTAATTAGCCTCAAATGCCCATGAATCCTTGACATGGAGGAATTGCCATTGGTATAAACCCATGCGAAAACACATCGGCCGCTGATACATACTGGTTACACTGAAAAAGCAGCAGAAAGAATAATCGAGCTGGCGGCGTTTTTGCGGGACTGTTCGAGAATGACAACAAATTATGAAAACCACACAAATAACCACACAGAGAGAGGTATTCTAAGTGAATAAAGCAGAATTAATCGATGCAGTTGCAGAAAGTGCTGATATTTCCAAGGCCTCAGCAGCTCGCGCTATTGATGGTATGGTTGCTGCGATTACCGGAGCCCTGCAAAAAGGTGATCAAGTTGCTATGGTAGGGTTTGGCACGTTCAGTGTGAAAGCCCGCGCAGCCCGTACCGGCCGTAATCCCCGCACAGGTGAAGCCATTGAAATTAAGGCTTCCAATAATCCTACATTCAAGGCTGGCAAAGCATTGAAAGATGCCGTAAACTAGTCGGCTTTCCTGGGGTGCTTAGCTCAGTTGGGAGAGCGTCGCCTTTACACGGCGAATGTCGGGGGTTCAAGTCCCTCAGCACCCACCATTAGCTCATATTGAACGATATGCTTGAGTTGAGTGACTGGGTTAAAGCTAGGTTTTTGTTGGGGAGTGGTAGTTCAGTTGGTTAGAATACCGGCCTGTCACGCCGGGGGTCGCGGGTTCGAGTCCCGTCCACTCCGCCACTATTAGTATTTAAGGCGTTCCTATCTGATGTGGGAGCGCCTTTTTACTTTCTGTTGTTGAGTTCTTGAAGCGATTGATAAAACAACCATGTTCGGAATACACCGGAACCTTAAATGGAAATATTCAGTCAAAATGACAGTCAGATAAAATATATTTTTACATTAATACATATTCAGAATTAACCACGAAGAAAAAATATGCTGAGTTTTATTCGAGATCGTGCCCAGGGTTGGATCGCTTGGGTAATAGTAGGTTTGTTGATAATCCCCTTCGCACTTTGGGGTGTTAACGAATACGTTGGCAATGGCGGCAAGCTGGTTGCGGCCACCGTTAATGGTACTGACATTGGGCAGCGTGAATTTCAGCAGGCTTTTTATGATCAACGGGGTCGTATGCAGCAAATGCTGGGTGGTCAGTATGACGCGCAACTTTTTGACCCACAGATAAAACAGCGGGTTATTAATGAGCTGGTTGATCGTGAGTTGTTATTGCAAAATGCGGAAGAGATGGGTTTTCGGGTCAGTGATCAAACCGTGGTGGAAGCGATTCAGAGCATTGAAGCCTTTCGTGAAGGTGGTGCTTTTTCCGTCAGCCTGTATCAGCAACAGTTACAAACCCAGGGGCAATCACCCACTGCATTTGAGCGTTATGTAAAACGCATTATGACTGCCGGACAATTGCCTGATGGTCTGGCAAACTCGGCGTTTGTGACGGATGCGGAACTGGACGCTGTGATCAGGCTGGAAAAACAGCAACGTGATTTTCAGTATTTTGTTTTGAGCACTTCACAATTTCAGGATGAATCGCTGGCTGATGATGCAGCAATCAAAAGTTATTATGAGCAACATGTGGACCGGTTTTTGACGCCGGAGAAAGTGCGTGTTGAATACGTGGAATTGTCTGTTGCCGCATTAAGGCGTGACGAAGAGCCTAGCGAAGAAGAGTTACATGAGTTTTATGAGACCAACCAGAATCAATTCAGTGTGGCGGAAGAACGTCAGGCCAGTCACATTCTGATTCAGTTGGAAGAAGGTGCCGATGAAGCAGCTATTACGGCAGCACGCGAAAAGGCTGAAGATTTGGTGGCAAAGCTTAAAGCGGGTGAATCTTTTGCAACCTTGGCTGAAGAAAACTCGGATGATCCCGGTTCCGCTGAAATGGGAGGGGATCTGGGCTACTTTGGACGCGATATTATGGAGCCTGATTTTGAGGAAGCTGCTTTTTCTCTCAGGTTGAATGAAGTTAGCGAACCGGTATTGACCTCGTTTGGTTATCACATCATCAAAGTGACCGGAATTCGTGAGCGAGAGGTGAAACCCTTTGACGAGGTGCGTGATGAAATTCTTGCGCAATTTCAAGATGACGCGGCAGAACGTGAATATTTTGAGTTGGCTGAAAAATTAACGAATCAGGCTTATGAAATGCCGGATTCTCTCAGTGAGACAGCAGACGAATTAGGACTTGAACTCAAGCAGAGTCCATTTTTCGAACGACATGGCGGTGCTGCTGGTGTATTTGCCAATCCGCGTATTGTGGCCGCAGCTTATAGCGACGATGTATTGAAGCAGGGTTTTAACAGTGAACCTCTCGACGTTGATGAAAATCATGTGCTGGTGTTGCGTTTACTGGAACATCAAAAAGCGGATAGGCGTCCCCTGAGTGAAGTGAAATCGCAGGTTAAACAATCATTGATTCAGGAAAAAGCGCGTGAAGCAGTGAAGGCCGCCGGAGAAAAAGCCTTGCAGCAACTGGAAGCAGGCGAGTCGATTGAAACTGTCAGTAAGGCATTGTCAGTAGACTGGAAGGATGCTAGTGCGGTTATGCGTGATACAAAAGACCACGATACCCAGATTACCAAACTGGCCTTTCGTTTAACGCATCCAACGTCACCCGATAGCCCGCGTTATAGCGGTGTGGTATTGAACTCGGGGGATTACGCAGTGATTCGCTTGAATAAAGTGGTTGATGGTGACCCGGCCGCACTGGATGTTGCTGAACGCGAAACATTAAAACGCCGTTTAGCCGGTGAGCAAGGTGCCAATGCGCAGCTGCATCTTATCTCGCGGCTTAAAACGGATGCTAAAGTTATTGTGCAGAACGATGATTTGTAGTTATGGTTAAAGGTAAAGGGTGTCAACAATATTATCAAAATGCTTGTTATAACCTTTTGAAATATTGGGGGCGTTAACCCATGAAAATAATTAGGGTTTCCCCGTTATTTTTTGGTTTGACATTATTTTCTTGCGCGGTCCAGCCTGTAAATAGAGTCGATTTTGAAAACTCCCTTTCATACGATTTTCAACTTGATATCGATACGATCAAGAAGTCGGGAGACTTTTTAATAATTTCAGGGAAAAATAAAGAAAAAATCGTAATTTCTGAAAACCACTTGGATGAGGTTCTGAGTCAGATTAAGCCATCGATAACAAGCTTAGCGTTTTTTGATCAGGTTTACGATGAATCTGTTAGTAAATCCAAAGTGTCATCACAGGTCATTGATTTTAGAAATGGTTTTTTTGGATCAAACAGTAAAAAATAAACTTAAAAGAAATAAGAAAAACAGTGTAGTCTATCTTTGGGAATTTCGAGACAATACATTTAAAATCATTGAACTTGCAAACGGTAAAAATTATTTTTTAAGTATTTATGTCGAAAATTACGGCAAAAATAACTTTTTAGCAGAATAAGAAAGGTTTCTGATGTCAAATCTGTCTGAAGATGATAAAAACGATATAACAAAAGTGCTTGTTAAGTTGTATGAGGGTCAAGCAAAAGTTGGCCTGTAAACGATAAGGTGTACATTGAGTTGGTTAAATTGCTGCAAAAATCAGCGGTTTGTACGCAAACAATGCATTTTTTACCTCATCCACTTATAACAGTTGCGAATCCAATTAAGTGGCTTCAAAAAGAAATCGTTAAAAGTTTCTTGAGATTCCTTTTAGACGACAAAAACAGCCACTATTTTTCATGTTTAGCCACTTCGGCATTATCTAAAAAAACAGTAATATTTTTAGCCTCACAGAATATATAGTTATATCAAAGGTCATTAGCCTGGGCATTTTTCCGAGGTTGAGGATGTAGGAAACCCCGATTTATGAATTTTGGAAAAGCATTTTGTGCAGAGAGTTGTTTTTAACAGCGCACTCATCTTCAACCTGTAACGGTAACCGCCTTAAAACTCACATAAGAGTGCGTTTTTTGGGCCGAAATGCTAAATTTTTCGGTTTTAGTTTTCCTATGCCCCGGTTAACATTTCCTGGTAACAGCGGTTAAATTTTTTCCATCCTTGGAATACTGTTGCTGTTTTCTTAGCTTAATTGCGCCATGCCGGTGATGTTGTAACCCCCGTCTACATAAGTAATCTCGCCGGTAATGCCGGAGGCCATATCGGAGCAAAGGAAGGCTGCTGTATTACCCACTTCTTCGATGGTGACATTGCGTCGTAGCGGGGTGTTTTGTGCGCTGTAGTTCAGCATGGATCTGAAGTTTTTAATGCCCGCTGCTGCGAGTGTGCGAATGGGGCCGGCGGAGATGGCATTAACACGGATGTTTTCCGGCCCCAGGTTGGCAGCCATGTAGCGCACGTTGGCTTCCAGGCTGGCCTTGGCCAATCCCATCACATTGTAATTGGGCAGCACCCGTTCGGCACCTAGATAACTCAGTGTCAACAGAGCGGCATTACGTCCTTGCATCATGTTGCGCGCACCTTTCGCCAGTGCGGCAAAACTATAGGAGCTGATTTCGTGCGCGGTGTTAAAGCCTTCGCGCGTCACGCTGTCAAGATATTCGCCTTCCAGCTCTTCACGCGGAGCATAGGCTACCGAGTGAATCAGAATATCCAGGTGATCCCAGAAATCATCCAGTTTTTCAAAGACGGTGGTGATCTCTTCATCGCTGGCGACATCGCAGGGCAGCACAATGTCTGAGCCGCATTCAGCAGCAAGTTTTTCCACCCGGCCTTGCAGTTTTTCATTTTGGTAAGTGAAGGCCAGTTCAGCACCTTCGCGATGCATGGCCTGGGCAATGCCCCAGGCGATGGAACGATTACTGGCGCAGCCGACGATCAGCGCGCGTTTGCCATTTAAGAATCCCATGTGGATATCCTTTTTTGATTGGTGTCTGTTATGTGGGGCAGGGGTGCAACAGGTCTGCATGAAGACCCTGCGGTGGAAACTAAATAACTTACTGCATCTGGCATCCCGGTTTTAGGCCGCGTTGGCACGTTCTTCCTCCACAAAAGCTCGAAATAGAACGACTATTCCTGCACTTTTGTTTGCTCAGGACGTACCAACGCGGCCTAAAACCCGGACACTATATGCACACGTTATTTAATTTCCATTCCTTAAGTTGTCATATTATACGCAATGGTGCCTCAAAAGTGGTACGTTTTGTCCGCTCATGAATGATTGGGTCTGCGGTCAGGTGATGGATGTTTATGCTGTGTGTTTTCAATCGGTGAGGAGAAGGGTTTGATGTCCAGGTTGCGAAGAGTCAGATGGTTTATCGAGGCCACAGCAAAATGACGGGTTCCTTGCTGAAAATAGAGTCTCTGCAAACCAGCTTTGCCACGGTTGATGGCTTGGTGCATGCGGTGGATGGCATTAGTCTGGAAATACAACGGGGGCAAACGTTTGCCTTACTGGGCGAATCCGGTTGTGGAAAATCCATGACAGCATTGTCTGCCATGCGTCTGCTGCCTGAGCCTGCTGGCCGCATTACTCAGGGCAGTATTTATCTCAATGGGGATGATTTGTTGCAATTGTCTGAAATGGCCATGCGTAATGTGCGCGGTAGCCGCATTGCGATGATATTTCAGGAGCCCATGACCAGTTTGAACCCGGTGCTGACCATCGGTTCGCAAATTGCTGAAAGTATACGCGGGCAACATAATGCACAGGCGGTACGCGCTCGTGTATTGGATCTGCTGGAAGCTGTGGGTATCTCCGATCCGATGCAACGCTATCATGAGTACCCGCATCAACTGTCGGGAGGCATGAAGCAGCGAGTGATGATTGCTATCGCGCTTGCGGGTGAGCCGGATTTGTTGATTGCTGATGAGCCTACTACGGCACTGGACGTGACCATTCAGGCACAAGTGCTGAATCTTATGCGTCAATTGCAAAAAGATACGGGTATGGCCATCCTGCTGATTACCCATGATCTTGGTGTCGTGTCAGAAATGGCCGATCGTGTGGCAGTGATGT